>DKNG01000077.1:11285-12364 GCA_002470185.1 Arcobacter sp. UBA7394
TGTACATTTTGTACCCAAGTATTATCTAACTGAGAGTGAACTCTATATGTTGGGTGTGGAGATACTAGGTGTAGTGGATATTTCGCCGCTAACTTTTTATTTCCTAACCATTCTGCTGGTTCAAACCAAGTTGGGTGACCTTTAAAGTCATCATAACCAAAGGCATCAAATTTTTCAGAGAAGATTTGAATTTTTCCACTTTCTGTTTTTAGTGGGTTTTTAATTGGATCTTTTCTAAATGCTTCATGTCTTACATAATTTCTTGCACTATCTGGTACTTCATATTTAACAACACCTTCTTTCCAGAATTCGTCAAATTTAATTTTCATTTTTTTGTTTGCATAAGATCTTTTGTATAATCTTTCAATCCATTGCATTGTTGTTCTATTTTTAGTGAATTTTTTCTCTTTACCAAATCTTTTCGCTAACTCTGCAAAAATCCAGTAATCGTCTTTTGATTCATATCTAGCATCAACAACTTTTTTCATTGCAAACAGTCTATCTTGAGCGTATGACATACCTTGAGTAATATCATCTCTTTCCATAGTTGTAGTTGCAGGGAAAACAATATCAGACATTTTAGCTGTTGGAGTCCACCATGGATCAACAGTAATAATAGTGTCTAATGTTCTCATAGCACCAACTAATTCATTTACATCTGGTTGATGACCAATAGGAGAAGAACCTGCACTTAGCATTACTTCAATTTTTGGATAAGTAACTTTTCCACCTTTAAATGTCACTGTTTTACCAGGATTTAAAAGTAAATCACTCATTCTTGAAGCTGGGATATTAACGTTAACTTTGTTACCACCACCTTGAGGAACACCACCAACAGTAGCTTTTCCAGAAGCAGCATCACCACCACCTGCATAATGCATAGAGAAACCAAAACCACCACCTGGAAGTCCGATTTGTCCAATCATAGATGCTAATGTAATAATAGACCAGTCAACTTGCTCACCATGGTGTGCTCTTTGTAATGACCAGTTTCCAGCGATAAATGTTCTGTTATCAACCATAGTTGTTGCTAACTCTTTAATAGTAGCAGCTGGGATTTCAGTTAATTTTTCTGCCCA
>DKNG01000077.1:12456-15106 GCA_002470185.1 Arcobacter sp. UBA7394
CCGTGAGTATATTTTTTGATGAATTTTGCATCATATTTTTTTGATTTGTATAAGTAATGCATCATTGCCATCATAAGTGCAACATCTGAACCTGGTCTAATTTTAATCCAGTCAGCTTTGAACTCAGAAGCAGAAGTTGTATAAATTGGATCAATTGAAATAAATTTGATTCCTGCTTTTTTATACTCTTCATAAGCATCAATATTTCTATGGTTTGGTACGAACCAACCAATTCTATTACATTTGTATAAATCAGCTCCCCATAAAATCATTACTTTTGTATTTTTAATAATTTGTTCATGTGCTGTTTGAATAGAATAAACTTCCATATCTCCAACAATTACTGGGTTTGTAGGACCTGCAGCTCCATTTGAATACTCACCAGAAGTTCCAACAGCTCCACCGATTTGATTGAAGAATCTACCTGCTAATGCATTAGGTTTAAATGCACCTGGATGTGCCCAACCTGAATAACAAGAGTTGTAAAGTGATTGGTTACCACCTTTTGCTTGTGCTTTTTTAATAGCATCAGCTGCTAAATCTAAAGCTTTGTCCCATGAAACTCTAACAAACTCTTCTTTACCTCTTAAATCACCAGCATCTTTACCTTCTAAGTATGACTTTCTAACACAAGGGTATTTAACTCTTGAATCTGTCATAACTCTATCAGCTAAACCTTTTACCATTGCAGTTGGGTTCGCATCTGAATCTAACTGAGGTGTAATATCAACAATCTTCCCATCTCTTACGTGAGCATGAAATGGACCATAATGCGAAGCATGAGGAATTTTCTCAGTTCTTGCCGCAAACTCTTTTGCAAATGCACCAGTCATAGTTCCACTAGCTGCAACAGCAGCAGAAGCAGCCGCTCCAACTTTTAAAAAATCTCTTCTTGAATTGTTCATCTTCAATCCTTTGTTTTATTTATATTGTAAGTCTAACAACAAAAAATCGAAAAAAAATCGAATATATGTTAATTTAATAAAAATAAAGCATTTATTCTGTAATTTAAAAGAAACATACAAATATATAATGGAATAAAGAACCCTAAATGAACAAAAGTATTATTGAAAATAGAGAGTACCTTTTTAAAGAAGATGGTATTCATGACACATATCTAAAAGATGTAAAAGTATTCAAAACAACTAATTATGAACCTAAAAGTCCCCTAATTTACGATGTTTGTTTACTTCTTGTACTGCAAGGTAAAAAGGTTGCAAACCTTGCTAGTAATACTCTAACCTTTGATTGTGACAACTATTTAGTAGTTCCTACAACTCTTCCTTTAGAGTGTGAAACCTATGCATCTAAGGAAGAACCCTTTATTTGTTTATTAATAGATATTGATAAACAAGTGATGTTTGAAATAATGGATTTAGTAAAAAAACAAGAGATAAAACATAGTCAAGAGAATAATTTAGGAATTTTCTGTGACAAGGTAACTTCTAAAATTGAAGAGGTTACTAATAAACTATTAGATGTATTAGAATCAAAAGAAGAATCAGATATTTTAGGTAAGTCTATTTTAAAAGAGTTGTTTTATAGAATCGCTATTGGACAAAATGCTAACTTCTTACATAAAATGTTTTTAGAGAATAATAATGAAGCAAAAATTGCTCGTGCTTTAAAAATCATTCATACTCAATGTGAAACAAATCTAGATATTCCAAATCTAGCAAGACAAGAAGATATGAGTGTTTCATCTTTTCATACACATTTTAAAAAAGTAACTTCACATACTCCTTTACAATATATAAAGAAAATTAGACTTACAAAAGCAAAAGATTTAATAGCAAAACAGAATTATCAAGTAGTTGATGCTGCTTATGAGATGGGATATGATAGTGCCTCGCAATTTTCACGGGATTTTAAAACATATTTTGGATATCCCCCAAAAGATGTTAAGCCATCTTTTGAAGAGGATAGTAGTTCTTAATAATTAAGACTATTTCATAGACATAGTTAAAATTGTAGATACCTTATCTAATGTAACAGTTCCATTTTCACCAATTGCTGTATATCCATTTTTTGTTAAAGCAGCTTGTACGTTTGAGATAACTTTATCATCAATTTCATATTCACTTAATTTAGTAGGTACTCCTACTTTATTATATACTTCTTCAATTGCTTTAATTACACCTGCATTGTCATTTTGTATTCCAAATACATTTTTACCTAATTGTGCAATTTTTGCTTCTTTTTCTTCACCCATTACTTCTAATAAATATGGTTGAACTACAGCTAATGATCTTGCATGATCAAGATTATAATATGCAGTTAACTCATGTCCAATAAGGTGAGTTGACCAATCTTGAGGAACACCAGCTCCAATTTGGAAGTTAAGTGCTTGGTTTGCAATATGCATTAGGTTTTCTAACCAAGGCTTTGTTCTTCTATCTTCCCAAGTGTTTGCAAGTTGTACTAAACCTCTAAATAAAGTTTCAGCATAACCATCATTTACTAAAGCAGTTGTTGGGTATGTGATATATTGCTCAGAAGTATGAACAAAGGCATCAACTAAACCATTTCCTAATTGTCTATCAGATAATGTAGCCATTACAGAAGGATCCATTACTGCAAATTGTGGGTATGAATGATTTGAGAAGTACATTCTTTTTTCATCTGTTTCTTTTTTAGAAACTACTGTTAA
>DKNG01000077.1:15229-16790 GCA_002470185.1 Arcobacter sp. UBA7394
GCTAAATATTTACAGCCATCAATAACTGAACCACCACCAACAGCAAGAATGAAATCAATGTTTTCTTCTTTTACAATTTTTACAGCTTTATTCATAGTTTCAACTGTTGGGTTTGGCTCAACACCTGAGAACTCTAAGAAAGTATGATTTTCCAATGCTTTAATAACTTGGTCGTATACACCATTTTTTTTGATTGAACCACCACCGTAAACTACTAATACTTTTTGATCTTTGTTGATTGAATCACTAATTGTTTTTATTGAACCAGCACCAAATTCGATTGCTGTTGGGTTATGATATGAAAATTCCATATTTTAATTCCTTCATTTATTTTTGTTAAGTGAAGTATAGGAATTTTCTTTTCTTTTTAGAATAACAGATTCTACAAATAACATGACAGTTTCTACAAGTTGCCTAAAACCTATATATAACAAAGAAAATCTTATAATAATACAAATATAAATTGGACTTTAAATGAATAATCAAATAATTGAACAAGTAAATACATTAACAAATAATGAAGGATTAACACATACCTTCCATAAAGATATTAAGTTATTCAAAACAACAACATATACTCCCAAGGGACCTTTACTTTATGATTTAGCTCTTGTTATTGTTATTCAAGGTAAAAAGATTGGTTATTTACCAAACTCTACTTTGATATATGATGCCAATAATTATTTGGTAGTTCCTACAACCATGCCTTTTGAATGTGAAACAATTGCATCAAAAGAAGAACCCTTTATTTGTATGTTAGTTTCTATTGATAAAAAAGTAATGTATGAATTAATTGATTCTTTATCAAAAAAGATAGAGTGTGAAGAAGAGTGTTCAAACCTAGGTGTTTTTTCAGATGAAGTAACTCCCCAGATTGAAGATACTATTTATAGATTATTAAAAGCTTTAGAATCAAAAGAAGAAACAGCTATTTTAGGAAATCAACTTTTAAGAGAGTTATATTATAGAATTGCAATAGGAAAAAACTCTAGTTTTTTACATAAGATGTTTTTAAATACTAATAATGAAGCAAAAATTGCAAAGTCTTTAAAGATTATTCATGATAATTTTGCAGAACACTTAGATATACCAAATCTTGCAAAACAAGAAGATATGAGTGTATCATCATTTCATACACACTTTAAAAGTATAACTTCTCACACCCCATTACAATATATAAAAAAGATTCGTCTTACAAAAGCAAAAGATTTAATAGCACAAGAGAATTACCAAGTAAATGAAACTGCAAATAAAGTAGGATATGAAAGTATTTCGCAGTTTTCTAGGGATTTCAAAAGTTATTATGGTTACCCTCCAAAAGAAGCAAAACCTTCTTTTGAAGTACATTTAATGAGATAAGACCTAAGTCTTATTTCATTGCCATTTTTAAGATTATTTCACTTTTATCAAGTGTAATATTTGCATTTTCTCCAAGTGCTACCATTCCATGAGCTTCTAAGGCAGGAATTACATTTTCAATAACTTTATCATCAATTTCATAATCATTTAAATTTGTAGAAATACCTACTTTTTCATATACAGATTCAATTGCTTTAATAAC
>DKNG01000077.1:16944-18007 GCA_002470185.1 Arcobacter sp. UBA7394
AATGCTGTTAATTCATGTCCAATCATGTGTGTTGCCCAATCTTGTGGAACACCTGAACCTATAAGACCATTTAATGCTTGATTCGCAATATGCATAAGATTTTCTTGCCATACTGGTGTATTTCTATCTTCCCAAGTATTAGCTAATAATACTAAACCACTTAATAAAGTTTGGGCATAACCATCATTCACTAATGATGTTGTTGGGTATGTAACATATTGTTCACATGTATGAACAAAGGCATCAACTAAACCATTTGCTAATTGTCTATCATTTAATGTAGACATTACTGAAGAATCTAATACAGCAAATTTAGGGAATACTAAAGGTGAGAAGAAAAATCTTTTTTCATCTGTTTCTTTTTTTGATACAACAGAAGCCATATTTGATTCACTTCCAGTTGCTGGTAATGTTAAAATAGCTCCAAGAGGTAATGCTTTTTCTACTTGTGCACTTCCATCTAAGAAATCCCATGCATCTCCATCATATAGTGCAGCTGCAACTAAATATTTACAACCATCAATTACAGAACCACCACCAACAGCTAATACAAAGTCAATTTTTTCTGCTTTGATTAAATCAACTGCTTTATTTAATGTCTCAACTGTAGGATTAGGTTCAACTCCACTAAACTCAAGCCAAGTATATCCCTCAAGTGCTTGTGATACTTGATCATAAACTCCATTCTTTTTAATAGAACCACCACCATATACTACTAGTACTTTTTGTTCTTTAGAAATATATTTTGTGATAGATTTAATTTGACCTTTTCCAAACTCGATTGATGTTGGGTTGTGATATGAAAATTCCATGAATAACCTTTTATATTTAATTTATGCAAGTATTATAAGAGATATATGACTTTTTGTGAATACTTGATTTTACAAATTACATGCCAATTTCTACAAATTTTTCAATTCGATTTTTTTTCGACTTTTTTTAATTAAACTTCCAACATATAAAAAATGAACTCTCATTCGTGTTGAAGTTTTATTTGTATATGAAGTTATTATTAAAAGGATAATCAATGAAAATCTTAAAATTAAGTATGGTTGCTGCTTTA
>DKNG01000207.1:0-3477 GCA_002470185.1 Arcobacter sp. UBA7394
GAAGAAAAATGTAATAAAAAAGAAGAAAAAAGTGAAGAAGATGATAACTTAATCACTATTGACAAATTCTTTGAAACTTCTCTTAAAATTGGAACAATTGTAGAGGCTGAAGAAGTTCCTAAGTCTAAAAAACTTTTAAAGTTACAAGTTGATTTAGGTGAAGGAAGAAATAGACAAATCTTAGCAGGAATTAAAGAATTCTACAGTGCTGATGATTTAGTTGGAACACAAGCTTGTGTTGTTGCAAACTTAAAACCTGCAAAATTAATGGGTATGTTAAGTGAAGGAATGTTAATGGCTGCTAAAGATGAAAATGGCTTATCTTTAATTAGACCAGAAGCTCCTAAAAAAATCGGAACAAAAATAAGCTAGTGCAAATTTCATCATTAATTGATATCATTGATGGGAGATTATTAAATCACCCATCAATTTCTTTTATTTACTCTTTTAAAACTGATCCTTCTAAAGTAAAAGAAGGAGATTTATTCATAGCTAAAAATTTGGATGATATTGAATCTGCTGTTAAAAATGGAGCATTTGCAATTGTTACTGAAAATTTTTGTCCAATTATTGATAATGAAATAGCATGGATTAAAGTTGATAGTATTTCTAAGTGTTTTATTAATTTAATTAGATTTAAATTAGCACATTTTGAATTAGAAGCTTTTTATTGTGATAAAGTTTCATATGACATGATAAATATTTTTGCTTCTTCTACATCAAAAGATATAAAATTTATTACAGAAGATTTAGAAGTTTTTATAAAAGAGTTAGAAGATATTAAAAATGATGATATTCTTATTTCTAATAATCCTGAATTATTAGATAAAATTTATCCAAATAATAAAGACTTTAATAAAAAAACTTTTAAAATTGATAATTTAACAGAACATTCATTATTTGAAGTTTCGTTTACATATAATGATATATATTTCCCAAAATTAAAATTGGCAAGTATCTATATTCCTCAATTTATTAATATCTATTCTTTTTTAGAAGGGAATTTTGATATAAGCAAATTAAAAAGTTTCAATAATTTAAAACCACTTTTTTTAGACAAAAATTTAGAAATAACTGATTTTGGTAGAAGTGATAGATTTATCATTTCTCAAAATGATGAAGTTTTAGTAAAAGAAGAAATTAAGTATATAAATAATAAATATAAGTATGCAAAAACAATATTTATAACTTCATATTATAATACTTCATTAAATAATAATCAAATCATAATTAAGGATATTAGTGAATTAAAAGAAACATTAAAAAACCACTCTTTTAATGCTGCATATTTAATAGGTTTTGATTTTGAAGATATTAATACTACATTAATAAAACTAGAAAAGCAAAATTCACTTTTCTAATTTTAATATTTAATAAACCATTCCAAAAGAACTTATTACTTTTCCTACTACTTTTATATCAGCAGAAGATAATATTTGAGAAGGATAATCCTTGTTATCAGAAATAATATCTAAATTTCCATCAACTCTTTTTTGTATCCTTTTTACAAATAGACCATGCACTGTTGTAAAGGCATAAATCCCATCTCTTGCTGCATCATTTCTTGTTTTATCTACAAAAATTATATTGTCATTGTTAAGTGTGGGTTCCATAGAATCCCCTACTACATTAATTGCATCAATATTTTTAAGGTTTTCTTGTCCACCTAACATATTAATAAAATATTGTGGAACTTCTAAAGATTCAAAATTATCATCAGATTCATAGGCACCACCTCCAGCACTAACTGCAACAGAAGGATAGTATTTAACCCAGTATTTATCTGTAGAATCTACAAGTGAACCCGGGTTTTGATTGTAAAGTAACCAGTTGATTGATATTTTTTTAATGGCACAAAAGTTCAATATATTTGAATAAGGAATTTTCCCTCTATTCTTCATAGTTGCAAAATTTGCTTGGCTTAACTCTAATGAAGTAGCAACATCTTTGTCAAAAACCTTACCATTTTTGCCATCTGAACTGATAATATCTTTTAATTTATCTATAATTTCACTTACATCAAGCATTTTTTCTCCTAATACATACTATTTACACAATTATATTACAATTTGCAATATTTTTCAAGTCTTTTACTAAAAAAATATATAATTTGGAATACTTTTAGAAAAAGGATGCAAAATGGCACGAAAAATTAAAGAAACTAGAAATAATGTGATCAATTTTTTTCAAAAACTTGACATAATGATTTATGAATTAGGTGATAAAATATTATAATTTAATATATTTGTTCAAATTTTTAAATTTAATAAAAATTGAAGATAAGTATAAATGTTAATAAAGGTTCTTTTATATATTATTACATTAATAATTACATGGTGGTAACCACGGAGAGTATTATGGAAGTTAACTTAGTCACAGAGGCATTCAAGTTCATGTTGTTGGGAATGGGAGTTGTTTTCTCATTTTTAGTAATTTTGATTTTCGTGCTTAAAGCTCAAACAGCTTTAATTACAAAGTATTTTCCTGAGAAGGAAAAAAACATTGCAAAAAAGCCGCAAAAGGCTGCAGCATCTAACGATTCTGCAAAAACTGCAGCGATTATTGCAGCTGTACAACATCACAAAAATCTGAAAGGTTAAGATAAATGGCTAAAAAGTATATAGATGTCATGGATACAACTTTTAGAGATGGATTTCAATCTGTCTTTGGAGGTAGGGTTTTAATGGATGACTTCTTTCCAGCTGTAGAAGCTGCGAAAGATGCTGGTATAACTCACTTTGAGTTTGGTGGAGGAGCTAGATTTCAATCTCTTTTCTTCTACTTACAAGAAAATGCATTTGAAATGATGGACAAGTTTAGAGAAATTGTTGGTCCAGATGCAAACTTACAAACACTAGCTAGAGGTATCAATACAGTAATGTTAGATACAGGTTCTAGAGAGCTTATCGATTTACACGCTAAAATGTTTGCCAAGCATGGTACAACAACAATCAGAAACTTTGACGCTTTAAATGATGTACAAAATTTAGAATACTCTGCTGAGTGTATTAAAAAGTACGGTCTAAATCATGAAGTAGTTGTTACATTAATGGATTTACCTCCAGGATGTACAGGTGCGCACGATGTAGCATTTTATGAAAAGACTTTAAGAGGTATCCTTGATAGTGGTGTTCCTTATGATTCTATTTGTTTTAAAGATGCATCAGGTACATCATCTCCTCAAAAAGTATATGAAACTATTCAAATGGCTAGAAAGCTAGTTGGAGATGAGTCTCATATTAGATTACATACACATGAAACAGCGGGTGTTTCTGTTGCATGTTATCTTGCTGCTTTAGAAGCAGGTGCTGACGGTATTGATTTAGCTGCTTCTCCTGTTTCAGGTGGAACATCTCAACCAGATATTTTAACAATGTTACATGCTGTGAAAGGTAAAAACTACGATTTAGGTGGTTTAGAAATTGATAAAATATTAAAGTATCAAGAAGTATTAAATGATCAATTAAAAGATTATTT
>DKNG01000207.1:3544-4018 GCA_002470185.1 Arcobacter sp. UBA7394
ATGCCTCCTGAAGCTACACAAGTATCTCCTTTAATTCCTTTCTCACCAATGCCAGGTGGAGCATTAACTGCTAACACTCAAATGATGAGAGATAATGGAACTTTAGATAAATTCCCAGAAGTTATCAAAGCAATGAGAGAAGTTGTTGAAAAAGGTGGTTATGGTACATCAGTAACACCAGTTTCTCAATTCTACTGGCAACAAGCATATGCAAATGTTATGTTTGGTCCATGGAAACAAATTGCACCAGGTTACGGTAAAATGGTACTTGGATATTTTGGTAAAACACCAGTTGAACCAGATGCAGAAGTAGTAGCATTAGCTGCTGAGAAATTAAAACTTGAGCCTACAAAAGAAAATCCTTTGGATATTGCAGATAGAGACGATAAGAAAAAAGTTTCTGTTTGGAAACAAAGATTAGAAATTGAAGGTATTGAAGCAAGTGAAGAAAATATTTTCATCGCAGCTGCTTGT
>DKNG01000046.1 GCA_002470185.1 Arcobacter sp. UBA7394
AAATATCTGTTCTTAATGCTGACACTGTCATCTGCACTTTTTGCTTATTCAACTGTTAGTGAAGCCAACCAAGAAATTATCAATAATATGTTGTCTTATCAAGAAAATGGGAATACTCATCTTGGGGATTTGTTTGTTTACTTGCAAACTAGACTTTTTGAAAATGCTTATCTTTTTGTAATAGTTTTAGTTCCTTTTGTTTTTTTAGTTCATTATTTAATTATTGGACCTAAAAAGTTTAAACATGATGGAAAAAAGTATTATGTATTTACATTATTTAATAGGATAATTCATGGCATTGCTGCAATATCATTTATTATCATTATTCCAACGGGTCTTATAATGATGTTTGGTTCTACATTTGGTGGTGGAGAGTTTGTTAAGGCATGTAAGGAACTTCATGCAGTGGCAACGGTATTATTTATGATTAGTGTGATTCCAATGTTTTTAATGTGGCTTAAAAGTATGTTATTTACAGGAGAAGATATTAAATGGTTTATGATATTAGGTGGATATTTATCAAAAGAGAAAAAGCCTGTTCCTGCTGGAAAATTTAATGCTGGTCAGAAAATGTGGTTCTGGGTATGTACTATTGGTGGAGTTATGATGATTTTTACAGGTGCTACATTATATGTCCAAGATTTAAATTTAGCAGTTTTAACTATGTTTGGATTAAGTAAAATTGAGATGTTAAGATTATGTATCATTGCACATAATGCAGTTGGTTTAGCTATGGTGGCACTATTCTTTACACATGTATATATGTCTATATTTGCTATTAAAGGTGCAATCCTTAGTATTATAAATGGATATAAAGAGGAAGAAGAAGTTGCAATTTTACATAGTTCTTATTATAAAGAATTAGAAAAAAATAAAAAATAAAAGAGTTTATCTCTTTTATTTTTATATCAATTTATTTGATGTTAATGCATTGCGTACTAAACTTATTATAGAATAATAACTTATTTATTACTTATCAAAAGGAATATGATGAAATTAGAATATGCAGGATTAAAACCAATTATAAGCGAGCATGGTATAACTTTTAAAGATGGAAAAGAAGACAAATATAAATACCTAAAATATGCTATTGATATTCTAACTGCTATTAACCATGATTATGAAAAGAAAAGAAAATATTCTCATAATCTTAATGATAAGCGTCTATCAGCTACTGATATTGTTGATACTCTATTAAAATTTCACCCTAGCCTTGAGAGAACTATGAATACAGAAATTGATTCTTACTTAATTCATTTAGATAAAGAAGAAGAAAGTGTACGTAATAATTCACAACTTAATGAACTTGAAAAAGATGTTTTTATTAATAATCTTAAAATAATGAGAGAGTATAAAATACAAAGAGCTAAAAATAAAATTTTTTATATGCACTGTATTGAAACAATAGTAGAAACAATACAAAAATATAAAATTCGAGAAATTGAAACACCATTTAGTGAAAGATTCTGGCATATATTACAAACAATACAGGGAAATTTATCGTCAAATAAGATTAATTCTAGTTTAAAAACTAGCCATTCTGATAAATTTAATGCAGTACTTGATATAGACATATTTTAAATAAATTATTTTTTTATTTAGTTTTTCTTTAAGTATCCCAATATAACACTCTTTGTTATAATAAATGATTTAAAAGAACAATTATTATATTTTTTTAAACTTTTGAACTTAATTTAAAATTAAGATTCGTTTAAAATTGTGGGGAGTATACTAAGAGTAAAAGATTTACAGTCTAATTAAAATAAGGAGCATATCATGAAAGCGATAGTGACTTCTGCTTTAATACTTTCAGCAGTTTCAACAATAAATTTAAATGCTTTAACATTAAATGAAGCTTTAAATGACGCATTACGAACTAACCCAGTTATTCTTGAGCGTTTGAAAAATTATGATAAAACAGCTTATGATTTGAGAATCGCGAAATCAGAATATGCGCCTACAATAGATTTTGTTAGTAGATTTGGGTATGAAAAAACTTATAGTAAACATACCACCGCTGGTTTTGAAGAAAAAGGGCTTCATATATATAGAAACTCTTTGACTTTAACTCAAAATTTATTTAATGGGTTAGCAACACGTTACAAAATTAAATACGAAAAAGCAAGAGTAATGGCAGCAGCATACAATTATGTTGAAAAAACTAATGATGTTGCTTTTAATGTTGTTAAAGAGTATTTAAATGTTTTAAAATATGATCGTTTATATAATCTTGAACAAGAAAATATTCTCTTAACACAAGATATATTAAGTAAAACAAAAGAGCTTAGTGATTCTGGTTCTGGACCACTATCAGATGTAAAGAAAGTTGATTCAAGCTTACAACTTGCGGAATTCAATTTTTTGACACAAAAAAATAATCTCTTAGATTCTGAATACAATCTTGGTAAATTACTTGGTAAAAAAGTAAGACATCTTGAATTAAGTAAACCAGATTTCAACTATACATTACCAACTTCTTTAGAAAATGCTACTAAACATGCAGTAAACTTCAACCCTTCTATGTTAGTTACTAATTATAATATTGGTACTGCTAAATATGCTTTAGATCAAAGTAAAAGTAAATTCTCTCCTACTTTAGATTTTGAATTTGCTTATAATTTAGATAAAAATACAAGTGGTGAAGAAGGACATTCGAAAGGATACACAGCATTATTAGTATTTAAACATAATTTATACAGAGGTAACTTTGATGTAAATACTATGAGAAAAAACAGATTAAATGTAATGCAAGAGTATGAAATTCAAAGAGAAATAAAAAGACAAATCATTGAAGGACTACAACTTTCTTGGTCAGCATATTCAATGATTGAAAAACAATTAGTTTTCTTAAACTCTTATCAAGAAGAAAGTAAAGCAACACTTGATTTATATAGAGAAGAGTTTGAAGATGGTTCAAGAACTTTAATAGATTTATTAACAGCACAAGATGATTACATCTCAGCTAGAAATAAATTAATTATAGCTCAATATGATTGGTTATTTTCAAAATATAGAATTTTAGATTCTATGGGTGAAATGGTTAATTCATTATTTGATGATGCAACAGCTAAATATTATAAACCAATTATTGCAGAATATAAACCTGTTACTAAAAGTGATGAACCGCATAGTTTTGATAGAGATGGAGATAACGTAAGCAATGAAATGGACCTATGTGATAATACAACTTTAGGTTTAGCCATTGATATGTATGGATGTTCAACAGGTAAAGATGATATAAATAGTGAGAATAATAGTAGTTCAAATACTAATAATTCTTTTAAAAATAATTTCTTTTCCAAAAATGATGGTTATACATTAAGTTTAGCAACATTTTCATCAAAAAAAGAAGTTGATAGATTTTTAGCGAATAGCAACTTAGCGGATAATTATTTGGTTATTCCATATACTACTAAAAGTACAAATAGACAGTTGTATAAAATTGTTTCTGGATTATATGATAATAAACAAAATGCAGTTACTGCAATGTCAAAATTATCAAATGTCGTGAAAATTAATAAGCCTTATATGGACAATTTAGAAAATGTAAAAGATTTATATTTTAGTTACAATTAAACACAACTTTAAATAAATTTATTTAAAGGGGTTCACATGGAAAATTATAATAATGAAGAAGGATTAAACTCTTTACTTGATTGTTTGGTTACTTATACGAAATTTTATCATAAACCTTATACTAAAGAAGCCCTAATCTATGGGCTTCCTATTGAAAAAGGTAAAGAAGATCCTATTCTTTTTTCAATCAGTAGTGCAAAAGGATTATTTTCAAGAGCTGCATCACATGCAGGATTAAAAACAAAATTTATAAAAAGAAAACTTGAAAACTTCTCAAAACTACAATTACCTGTAATATTATTATTGAAAAATAAACATTGTGCCTTACTAGATTCATTTTCTGATGATAGATCAAAAATTAAAATTATCTCAGAACTTGGTGGAGAAGTAGTTGAGCAATGGTATGAAATTGAATCAATAAATGAAGAGTATTTAGGCTATGCAGTCTTAGTAAAAAAAGGATTTAATTACAAAGATTCAGAACTTGACAAAAGTTTAAATATTGAGAAAAAACATTGGTTCTGGAGTACTTTAAAACTTTCAAGAAGTATATATTTTGATGTGATTTTTGCTTCTTTTTTAGTAAACCTTTTTGTTTTAGCAACCCCATTATTTACAATGAGTGTATATGATAGAGTTATTCCTAATAATGCTATTGAAACCCTGTGGTTCTTTGCAGTTGGTGTATTTGTTGTGTATATTTTAGATATCTTCTTAAAATTAGTAAGAAGTTATTTTCTTGAAATTGCAGCACGTAAAAGTGATATTATTATGTCATCACTAATCTTTGAAAAAATACTAGGTTTAAAACTTGAAAACATACCAAAACCTATTGGTGCATTTGCAAACACATTAAAGAACTTTGATATGATTAGATCTTTTCTTACAAATGCCACATTAGTTTCTTTTATTGATTTACCATTTACATTTATTTTTCTAGCAGTTATTTATTATATTGGTGGAAATATTGTTATTATTCCTGCTGTTGTTATAATTCTTATATTAATTACAGGGACAATTCTAAAAGGTCCAATACAAAGAAATATCAAAAAGATAAATGAAGTGGTTTCTAAAAAGAATTCAATATTAATTGAAGTTCTTAACAATATTGAAACTTTAAAGAGTTTAGGAAATGTAAATCATATTCAATGGGATTGGGAAGAAAGTAATGGGAAAATTGCTCATAAGGGTCTTAAATCAAGAATGTTATCAGCCTTTATTCCTCAATTTACATCTTTTCTAATTCAATTAAATACTGTAGGTGTAATTATTTATGGTGTTTATTTAATAAATAATTTTGAATTATCAATGGGTGCTTTAATTGCTGTTGTTATTTTAGGTTCTCGTGCAGTTTCTCCTATGGGACAAGCTGCATCATTGATTACAAACTATGAAGATGCATCTAATGCATATAATATGTTAAATGATGTAATGCATAGAGAAGTTGAGCGACCAAGTGATAAAAATTTTGTATCTCATAATGGTTTTAATGGAAAAATTGAATTTAGAAATGTATCTTTTGCATATCCAAATACTGATGTAGAAGTTTTAAAAAATGTATCTTTTATTATCAATCCAGGTGAACAAGTAGCAATATTAGGGAAAATTGGATCTGGCAAGAGTACTATTTTGAAACTAATATTAAAGCTTTATGAGCCAACTTCTGGCTCAATTTTTATTGATGATATTGACTTATCACAAATTGATCCTGCTGATTTACGTCGTAATTTGGGTTATGTTTCTCAACGAGTATCTCTATTTCATGGTACTTTAAAAGAAAATATTACATTTAGAGCGTCATATGTTAGTGATTATGATATGGCAAAAGCTGCAAAACTTTCATGTGTTGATTCTTTTGCAAATGCACACCCTAGAGGTTATGAAATGGAAATTGGTGAAAATGGTGAAGGCCTATCAGGTGGGCAGATTCAAGCTGTTGGAATTGCAAGAGTTTTTTTATTTAATTACCCAATGATGGTCTTCGATGAACCTACTAGTTCAATGGATAAACAAACAGAAAAAAAAGTTTTAAATAATATGAAATTCAATTTATTAAATAAAACAATGATTTTAGTTACTCAGAAAATGTCTTTACTTGAATTAGTTGACAAAGTTATTGTTATGAATAATAATTCTGTTTATATTAATGGTGATAAAGATGAAGTGATAAAACTTTTATCAGAAGGAGGAAGTTATGAATAAATATAACTATACTCAAGAAGATTATGAATTTATGAATAGTCTTAGTGCTGCAATATTAGAACAAAGTCCAAAAAAATTTAGATTATTTCTATGGTTTTGGATTGTTACTGTAATTGCTTTGATTTCTTGGGCTTATTTTGCACAAATTGATGAAATTGTTCGTGGTGAAGGGACTGTAGTTCCTCGTAGTGAGAATAAAATGGTACAAAACCTTGAAGGTGGGATTGTAGAAAAATTACTAGTAAAAGAAGGAGATATAGTAAAGAAAGGTCAAATTCTATTAAAGATTGATAATGGTAAATCTCAATCTGATTACAATGCCACAAACTTAAAATCATTAGAACTAACAGCAAGAATTGTTAGATTAGAAGCAGAAGTTAATAATAAAGAGTTTGATGCAGAGGAGTTTTCATCAAATGAAATCAGTCAATATATTATGAATGAAGAAAAATTATATACGATAAATAAAAATAATATTGAGTCAGAAATAATGGTTTTAGAAGAGCAATTAAAACAAAAGAAAAATGACTTATCAGCTGCTAGATCTAGTATTGGATATTTAAGAAATGAATATAATCTCATCTCTGAAGAAGTACGAATTGCTAAACCTTTAGTAGCTAGAAAGATTAGATCAAAAGTTGATTTTCTTAAATTAAAAAGAGAAGCAAATAATATTAGAAAAGAATTAGCTAATGTTAGAATTTCTATTCCTAAAACAGAATCTTTGATAAACGAAGTAAAAAGTAAGATGGTAGAGATTAGAGATAAGTTTAGAAAGGTTTCTCAAGAAGAATTAAATAAAACAGTTGCTGAACTTGAAAGAGTTAATGCAAATATTAATAATTTAAAAGATAAAGTAGTAAGAACGAATGTTTATTCCCCTACTAATGGGATTGTACAACAAATATTTTTTAATACAATTGGTGGAGTTATCAAACCAGGTGAAAACCTAGTTGAGATTGTACCTACAGGTGAAACACTATTAATAGAAACAAAGATAAAACCTGCTGATATTGCTTTTATATATTTTAAACAAAATGCAAAAGTAAAATTTACAGCATATGATTATTCTATATATGGTGGATTAGAAGGAAGTGTGATTAAAATTAGTGCAGATACAGAAATTGATGATGATAAAGAGAGTTTTTACACTGTTCATATACAAACAAATGAAAATCATTTAACTAAAGGTGATAGAGAATTATCTATTATTCCTGGAATGGTTGTAAATGTTGATATTTTAACTGGTAAAAAAACGATTCTAGATTACATCTTAAAACCAATTTTAAAAGCAAAACAATATACATTTACGGAAAGATAAAATGAAAGTAATACTATTTTCAAACGATGTGACATTTACTGATAGATATAAACATCTATTAATGAATTTTTCATATGAAATAATTAAAGATTATAATCAACTTTGTGTTGAAGCACAAAAACGTAATCTAATTATAATTATGGATATTGATGAATGTAAAGATGAATTATCTATGTTTTTAGATCCATTAATAGAACAATATGCATACCTTATAATTCTTGATTCCTACCCTACTTATGAAAAAGGTAAAAAATTGATTTCAGTAGGAATAAGAGCTTATGGAAATCTAATGATGGATGATATTCATTTAAAAGAAGCAATTAATAGCGTAATGGATGGTAATATTTGGCTTTACCCTGAATTTATTAATGAAACAGTATCTAGAATGAGATATGAAGCTAACCCTCATACCATAGAGCTAAAACTAGATATCCTTACGAATAGAGAAAGAGATGTTGCTCTTTTAGTCATAGAAAAATTATCTTATCAAGAAATTTCTGAGAAATTAGATATCTCTTTACGAACAGTAAAAGCACATACAAAAAATATTTATGAAAAGTTTAATGTGTCAAATAGACTGGCTTTTTTACTTTTATTTAACCACTAATTACACTTCCTTGTACCAAAGTACAATAGATTTTCTCATACTATAAATATATACTTTAGTTAATTATAAATAATAAGGAGTTTATTATGGCTCAAGTTATTGGAAAAGTAAATGAACTGGACGGTTCATTTTTTGTCAGAAATGCAGAAGGTAAAATCAGCGTTTTAAATGAGGGAGATACTCTTTATGATGGTGATGTTATCTTAGGTAGTGGTTCAAATAGTAATTCTAATTTTGCAAAAGTTTTACTAGCTGATAACTCAAAAACTATTAATATTTTTGGTGATTCACAACAACTATTTGATGAAACTATGCTTACTTCTGAACTAAGTTCAGAAACTGTAGTTTTAGATGATGAGCTTAATGAATCATTATTATTAGAAGCAGTAGATGAAACTTTAGTTCCAGAAGATGGACAAGAACAAGCTACATTAACATTAGAAGAAATTGAGAATTTAAGTGAAGCAGCCGCTGGTGATGAAACGACTGAAAATACAGAAGTATTAAGTGCAAGACTTGAAAACAGAACTGGTGCAGAAGTTGATGTAAATACAGATTTACGGGATTCTTCTACTTTTGGAGGTGGATTATTAGTTGATGATCCCGAAGCAGAAGTTATTGAGCCTTTAGAAGAAATTGCAAACCCATTAATTTCTGTTGTTGCAACAAAAGATACAGCTTATGAGCAAAGTTATTTTCTTTCTCAACAAGTAGAATCAGATGATGAACTTGACACTTTACAATTTACTGTAAGTCAAGATGTTGTTTCTACTTTAAATGTTTTTGTAGATGTAAATCTAAATCTTGGTGAAGCAGAAGTTGAAGATTTTGCATTTATTCAATATACAAATACTTCAGGATCATTGATCACCCTATCCTCTCAAGCAGATATACAAAATTTTGTTGATAATGGAATAACAATTTCAATT
>DKNG01000193.1:0-2974 GCA_002470185.1 Arcobacter sp. UBA7394
AGAGTTTCTACTCTTGGACGTGGTGGAAGGGATTTAACAGCAGTTGCAATTGCTGGAGCTATTGAAGCTGATGTATGTGAAATTTATACAGATGTTGATGGTATTTATACTACAGATCCAAGAATTGAACCAAAAGCAAAAAAATTAGACAAAATTTCTTACGATGAAATGTTAGAATTAGCTTCATTAGGAGCAAAAGTTTTACAGAATAGATCTGTAGAAATGGCGAAAAAATTAAATGTAAATCTAGTATCAAGAAGCAGCTTTACGCCTGAAGTTGAAGGTACTTTAATCACAAAGGAAGAGAATATCATGGAAAAACCAGTTGTTAGTGGAATCGCTTTAGATAAAAATCAAGTAAGAGTTGGAATGTACGGTGTTACTGACAAACCAGGTATTGCTGCATCAATCTTTACTTCACTTGCTGATGATAATATCAATGTTGACATGATAGTTCAAACTGTTGGTGTTGATGGTGCAACTGATTTAGACTTTACTATTCCTACAACTGATTGGGAAGCTTGTAGAACTGTAATGAATAGATTTGAAGGAGATGCTAGAAAGATTGATTATAATGAAGCAATCGCAAAAGTATCTATTGTTGGTGTTGGTATGAAATCTCATACAGGTGTTGCTTCAAAAGCATTCTCAACATTAGCAAATGAAAATATAAATATTAGAATTATCTCAACTTCAGAAATTAAAATTTCAATGATTATCGAAGAAAAATATGCAGAATTAGCTGTTAGATCTTTACACGAAGCATACGAACTGGATAAGTAGTAGTGCAAGAATTTTTAAATTGGACAGTTGATGCAATCAGGGAAGATAGACTTATCTCTCCTTGGTTGGAAGAAAAAAAGTATGAATGGACACCATTAGTATCTAAAAATATTGTAAATCTTTTAGAAAAAGGTTGTTCAGTAATTGTGATTACTGATAAAGAGCGAGAATGGTTTCTAGAGTATATTTTAACTAATATTAACTCAACTAAATTAAATAGGCCATTTTTGCCTTTTTATGATTTTAAATCTTTTTATAAGTATATTGACAATATTAAATCAGATGACGATATTTCACACATTAAAGATATGTTAAATATCTCTTTTCCAAATGGATATTGCTTTTGGTTTATTGGTAAGAGTCAAGACTCAAGAGCAGTAATACCTAAAGTATCTAAAAACTCTTTTCTATGGTTATTAGATGAAGAAAAACAAGATGCTTTTAATTTAAGAAGTAATGATGAGGCTTTAGATATGAAACTATTACAGATGTTTAGACTTTACAATAAAACTGTAAGTGCAGCATTATTTGCTGAGATTAACGTAGAAAACTAATATGATAACTAATAAAATTGATAGTTCAACTATTTTAGTTGTAGATAATATTGATTCAACTTTAAATGACTTAGTTTCTTTTTATCCTAAACATTTAGTAAGAATTATTAAAAATGAAGAGAAAGAAGAGTTTTTAATAACTCAAGCTACTCTTGCTATTAAAGAAGCATATATTGCTTCAAATGAAAAAAAATATATATTCCTATGTGGTACTACATTTAGAAATGAAGCGCAAAACTCTCTTTTAAAAGTATTAGAAGAACCACCTATGAATGTTGTATTTATTATTTTGACTACTTCTAAATCTTCAATTCTTCCTACTATTTATTCTAGAATTCCTTATTTGTATTTAAAAAAATCACATTTAAAAGATGAATCACCACTAGATATTAAAAAACTAGATTTAAAAGATATTTATAATTTTCTAAAAGAGAATCAAAAAGTATCTAAAAGTGAAGCAAAAGAGATTATTGAATCGATATTACTAAAAGTTAAGATTCAGGATTTAACTCTTACTCAAAGTCAATTAGAATTTTTCTCTAAGTCAATTAAGTTATTAGAATTAAACTCTAGACCAGTAAATGTACTAACTACCCTACTTTTATCTCTATCAAATCAAAAAACTAAATTTTAAGGGTTTTATATGAACTCATATAAAATATCAATTAATGATACAAAAAAAGTATTCACCCAATTAAATTGTGATACGGGAGGTATATCTATACTTTCCAAAAAATCAAAATTACATACTTTATATATAAAAGATATGCATGTGGGTGCTGCAAATATATTAAAACAAGATGCTTTATCTATTGGAGCTGAACTTGCTGTTCCAACTGGTGTAATTACAGCTAAAGAAAAACATGTTGATGGAATTTTAATTGGAACAACAAAACATTTTGAGATTTTAAGTAGAAAAGAGTTAGCTCAACCCTTTGGATTAAAGGATTTGGCAAAAGATTTAAAAACTTATGTAAAAGAGAATACACAAAATACTAAAATCATGGGAGTTTTAAATGCCAATGAAGACTCTTTCTATGAAGGTAGTAGATTTGATGAAATACAAGCTTCTTCTAAAATAGAGAAAATGATTAATGATGGTGCAGATATTATAGATATTGGTGCAGTATCATCAAGACCTGGATCTATTGCTGTTGATGAAAAAGTTGAACTAGAAAGAATTAAAAGTATAGTAGATACCATATATCAAAACAAATATTTTGAGAAAGTAGATTTTTCAATTGATTCTTATTCGCCTTTAGTAATTGATTATGTGTTAAACAGAGGTTTTAAAATAGTAAATGATATTACTGGTTTAAGTAATGATGATGTTTGTAAAGTATCTGCTAAATATAATGCGCAAGTTATAATAATGCATATGCAAAATGATCCAACAAATATGCAAGATAATCCTATGTATGAAAATATAATGTTAGATTTAGATAAGTATTTTTTAACTCAGATTCAAAAAGCACAATCTTTTGGAATAAATGATATTGTTTTAGATGTAGGTATTGGTTTTGGTAAAACTTTAGAACATAATCTCACATTACTTAATAATATGGAACACTTTAAACATTTTGGTTTTGAAGTATTAATTGGTGCTAGTAGAAAATCAATGATTGATAAAATTGTAA
>DKNG01000193.1:3062-15170 GCA_002470185.1 Arcobacter sp. UBA7394
ATTCATTTAGAGTGTATAAAGAAAGGAGCTTCAATAGTTAGATGTCATGATGTCAAAGAACATTATCAAGCTATTAAAGTTTTAGAGGCTATTAATTCTATAAATTAATATATATGAGATACTAATTAAAGTATCTCATGTAAAGTATTTGCTTTTTCCATCCATTGTTTTAAATCATCGTATTCTTCATTTTCAACCATCTTTCTTACTTTTTTCATATGTTCTTCAAATAAGTCAATTGAATCTAATAAATTATTTTTATTTTGTTTGAAAATATCTGTCCACATATCTGGGCTTGATTTTGCAATTCTACTCATATCCGTAAATCCACCAGCTGCTAAAGCAATAATAGATTTTGGATCTTCATGACCCATTACTGTATTTGCTAGTGAATAAGATATAGCATGTGGTAAATGTGACATATAACAAGCATGAATATCATGATTTTTAGAATCCATAAATACAAGTCTCATTCCAATATCTTGGAATACTTTGATAGCTCTTTGCTCATGTAGTTTATCATTATCTTCTAAATCACATAAAACAACAGTTTTCCCCTCGTATAAATTATCCATAGCAGCTTTTGGTCCAAATTTTTCAGAACCACACATAGGATGTGCTGCAACAAAGTTTTTTCTAATTTCTTTTGGTATATTTTTTACGATGTATTCTTTAGTAGAACCTAAGTCCATAATTGTAGTATTAGTATTAACATCTAATAAATCTGGTAGTATAGTAATAATATTATCAACAGGTATTGCCAATACTATTAAGTCTGATTTTTCTTTTAGTGTTTTCATATCAACAAGTTCATCAACTAAATTTAGTTCAGCAATCTCTTTTTTAGACTGTTCACTTCTTGCATAACCATATACTTTTTTTGCAATGCCATACTTTTTCATGGCTTTTGCAAAAGATCCACCCATTAGTCCTAAACCAACTATTCCGATATTCAAATTTATACCTTTTTATTTATATAATTTTGTGATTATATCTTAATTATTATATAAAGTGAATTTAGCTATATTATTGTCTTATTATTATATTAAGGAAAGTCGTGAAAAATAAAGTAGTACTATTTTCTTTAGCGTGTGCAACAGCATTAAGTGCAAACACGATAAAAACAATTGAATATAAAAATTTAAGTAAGATTTCACCTAAAATTGTAAATGAAACATTAGATATTAAAGTTGGTGATGAACTAGACAATAAAAAGTTAAATAGCGCAATTAAAAAGTTTTATGACTTTGGCTATTTTGATGATATTGCTATTTATGAAAATAATGGTAATTTAGAATTGAATTTCAAAGAGAAACCTTCAATCGCTAAAATTGAGATAAAAGGTTATAAAAGTAGAGAAGATGATATTGAATCTTTAAAATCTATTATTAAACTTAGAAAAGGATCTATGTACACTGAAAAAAGAGTACAAGATGCTAAAAGTACTTTATTAGATATGTTAGAGAATGATGGATATATTTATTCTGTAGTTGAAACTGAAGTTGAAAAATTAAATGAACACTCTGTTAAATTAACATTTAATGTTAATAAGGGTGATGAAATCATTATTAAAAAAGCAAACTATTATGGTGCAGATAATTTAGATCAAGGTGATTTTGATACTGTTACTGCAAATAAAGAAGAAGAATCAGTTTCTTGGTGGTTTGGTAGAAATGATGGTGAAGTAAATATTGACCAATTAAAATATGAATCAAGAAGAATTAATGAATTGTATTTTGAAAAGGGTTATTTAGATGCTGAGGTTAAAGAGCCGTTTCTAAATATTGATTTTGCATCTAATCAAGCAAAATTAGACTTTTTTATTACAGAAGGTAAAAAATATAAAACTGAAGATATTAAAATATTTTTAGACTCGTCTATAGTTGATCCTGAAACAATCTATCCTGAATTAAAATTAATTGTTGGAAATACATTTAATATTAAAAGACTTAGAAAAGATCAGGAGTATATTAAAACACAAGTAGCAAATAAAGGTTATGCATTTGCTGTTGTTAGATTTGATATTCAAAAAAATGAAAAAGATGGAAAAGTAAAAGTTATATTTAATGTAATTCCAGGTGAGAAAGTATATATCAATGATGTAAAAATTGCTGGTAATACAAGAACACTTGATAGAGTTATAAGAAGAAGTGTTTATTTAGCTCCAGGAGATTTATTTAATCTTACAGATTTTAAAGATTCTAGATCTAAATTAAAAAGAACAAGATACTTTGAAGATGTAAAAATTGAACAAAAAAGAGTATCTGAAGATAAAGTTGATATTTTAGTTGATGTAACAGAAGCATCTACTGGAAACCTTATTCTTGGTGGTGGATATGGATCTTATGATAAATTAATGATTAGTGCATCAGTTAGTGATTCAAATATTTTTGGATCAGGTTTATCTTTAGGTGTAAATACAGACTTATCTGCTAGAAAAAGTAAGTTTGCCATTTCTTTAAAGAATCCTGCAATTAATGATAGTGAATACAATGGACAAGTAGAAATTCATAATAGTAGTTCTGAAATTAATAGAAGTGAATATGATGTTGATAAAAAAACTCAAGGTTTCTCAGTTTCTGTTGGTAAACAAGTAATTAGAGATATGTATGCAGGTCTAAGATATAGATTTGATTTAATTGATGAAAACTATAATTATGATAAAGCTGGAAGAGAAGGTAACCCTGCTTATTTCCAAGATACTGATTATATTACTAGTTCAATTACTCCATATGTAAACTTTGATAATACGGATGACTTTTATCTTCCAAGAGAAGGTTATAAAGCTCAAACATCTTTAGAAATAGCTGGAATTGGTGGAGATTCTAAGTATTTAAAATCTACATCATCATTTAAATATTTTTACTCAATTGAAGATTTAACAGAGTTAGATTGGATTATTAGATATAAAACTCAGTTAAGAATATTATCTGACATGGGGCAAATTAACCAAGGTGATTCATTATACTTAGGTGGTCCAAAAACTTTAAGAGGGTTTAAATCTTATGCATTTGGACCAAATAATGATGAAGGTTTAGTAGAAGATCCATATAAAAAATCATGGACTAACTCAGTTGAAGTTAACTTTCCTCTAATAGAAAGTGCAAAAATGAGATGGGGATTATTCTATGATTATGGAATGATTGGTCAAAGTAATTTTGATGAGGTCTCAAGAATGAGTACTGGTGCATTATTAGAGTGGAATTCTCCTGTAGGACCATTACAACTAATTTTTGCACAACCAATAAATGATAAAGAAGGTGATGATACATCATCATTTGAATTCTCACTAGGATCAAGTTTTTAATATGACAAAAATAATGAATGAAAATAAAATTGATAGAGAAATTCTTAATAGAAGAATTACAAATGAAGAAGCATTAGATTTAATTCAAAATGCTTCTCTTCTAGAATTAGGCGAATTAGCAACTCTAAAAAAATCTCAATTACATCCAGAAAAAACTACATCTTTTATTGTTGATAGAAATATTAACTATACTAATGTATGTTGGGTTGATTGTAAGTTTTGTGCTTTTTATAGACATGGACGAGACGAGGATTCTTATGTATTAAAATTTGATGAAATTGATCAAAAAATTGATGAATTACTTGAAATTGGTGGAACTCAAATTTTATTCCAAGGTGGTGTTCACCCTAAACTTAAAATTGATTATTATGAAGAGTTAGTTTCTCATATTCATACTAAATATCCTCAAATTACTATTCATGGTTTCTCAGCAATAGAAGTAAAATATATTTCAAAAGTATCTAAAATATCTATTTTAGAAGTTTTAAAAAGATTACAAGCTAAAGGTTTAAGTTCAATTCCAGGAGCTGGAGCTGAGATTTTATCAGATAGAGTAAGAGATATTATTGCTCCAAATAAAATGGATAGTGAAGATTGGATCGAAGTTCATAGACTTGCTCACTCAATTGGTATGAAAACAACTGCTACAATGATGTTTGGAACAGTTGAAACTGATGAAGAGATTATTGAACACTGGGAGTTGCTTAGAAAACTTCAAGATGAATCAGGTGGATTTAGAGCATTTATTATGTGGTCATTTCAAGGTGCTAATACAAAATTATTAGCTGAAATACCAGATATTAAACCTCAGTCTTCAAATAGATATTTAAGATTACTTGCTGTTTCTAGACTTTATTTAGATAACTTTAGAAATATGCAAAGTTCTTGGGTAACACAAGGTTCTTATATTGGGCAAATGGCTTTAAAATTTGGAGCAAATGATTTAGGTTCTACTATGATGGAAGAAAATGTTGTTAAAGCAGCAGGAGCTTCAAATAGAATGAATCAAGATGAAATGATCAGGTTAATTAGGGATGTTGGTGAAAACCCAGCAAAAAGAAATACAGCATACGAGATTTTAGAAAGGTTCTAGACCTATGTTAAAAAAATACTTATTTGCATTACTAGTTTTACAAGGAAGTTTAATGAGTGCTATCATAAAGCATATTGAAATAAATGATATAAAAGTACCTGTTGTTTTTGAAGAACAAAAAAGTTTACCAACACTAAACCTTCAATTGGTTTTTCAAAACTCAGGATATATTCAAGATAAAAATAAAAGTGGTTTAGTTAGTTTATCTTCAAGACTTTTAAATGAAGGTACTAAAGAGTTAGGTTCAACAGAATTTGCTCAGAAGTTAGAAGAAAATGCTATTTCATTAACTGCATCAAATGGTTTTGAGACTTTTGTAATTGAGTTATCTAATTTAAAAGATGTATCTGAAAAATCTATTAAATTACTAACAAAACTTTTAAAATCACCAAATTATAGTGAAGATACATTGAATAAATTAAAAACTATTCAAATTGGTGCGCTTAAAAGAAAAGAAAATGATTTTGATTATACAGCTAAAAATTTATTAAAAGCTACACTTTTTAAAGATACTCCTTTAGAAAATCCATCTTCTGGAACTATTAATTCTCTTTCTAATATTGAATTAAAAGATGTAAAAAAATTTTTAAATAAAACAATTAACCTTAACAACTTAATTATTGTTGCAGGTGGAGATTTTGATTATAAAGAGTTTACAAAACTAATTACTCCTTTATTAAAAACTTTAGAAGCTGGTAAAAAACAAGAGATGTCAAAAATATCTCTTAACTCTAAAAAACAAGAAGAAACTTTAATTAAAGATACTCAACAAGCTTATATTTATTTTGGAAGTTCTTATAATGTTGATGTTAAAGATTCAAATGCTTATAAAGCAAAAGTTGCATCTTTTATATTAGGTGGTTCTGGTTTTGGTTCAAGATTAATGGAAGAAATTAGAGTTAAAAGAGGTTTAGCTTATAGTGCTTATGGTTCTGTATCTATTAACAAGTCACACTCTTTCTTCTCAGGATATTTACAAACTAAAAATGAGTCAGCAAAAGAAGCTCAACAATTAGTTAATGAATTAGTTGCACAGTTTGTTAAAGAAGGTGTTACACAAGATGAATTAGATGCTGCTAAGAACTTCTTAACGGGAAGTGAACCTTTAAGAAGTGAAACATTATCTCAAAGATTAAATAGAGCATTTACACTTTATTACAGAGGCTTAGAGCAAAATCACTCTACATTAGAGTTAGAAAAAATTCAAGATTTAAAACTTGATGATTTAAATGAATATATAAAATCTCATAAAGAGATTAATAATTTAACATTCTCAATAGTAAGGAAATAAATTTGTTAAGATTTGCACCAAGTCCAACAGGTGATATGAATATTGGTGACCTAAGAGTTGCTATTTTAAACTATATTGTATCAAAGCAATTAAATGAAGGTTTAATTATTAGAATTGAAGATACAGATAGTGAAAAAATTATTGAAGGTAAAGATAAAGAAATACTTCAAATTTTAAGTCTTTTTTCAATTGATTATGAAAGAGCTGTACATCAAAGTGATTCATTAAAATACCATCAAAAAATGGTAATGCAATTATTATCTAAGAAAAAAGCATTTTCTTGTTTTTGTGGTGATGCTAAACTTAAAGAGTTAGAAGATGAAGCAAAAGCAAAAGGTAAAACTAACAAGTATGATGGTTTTTGTGCCACATTATCTGATGAAACAATTCTTAATACTAATTCACCTTTTACAATTAGAATTAAAGAATCAAAAGAAGATATTAATTTCACTGATTTAATAAAAGGTAAATTAAACTACTCTACTTCGGATATGGATTCTTTTATTATTTTAAAACATGATAAAACGCCAACAACTAATTATGCTGCTGCTGTTGATGATATGATTTTAGATATTTCAACTGTTATTAGAGATGAAAAACATATTTCAAATACTGCTAATCAAATTTTCATTAGAAAATCTTTAGGATATGATAAAGAGATAAACTATGCTCACCTATCAAGTATTACTAATAGTGATATTACAGTTCAGTCTTTAATTGATGAGGGTTTTATTCCTAGTGCTATTGCAAATTATTTAGTATTGCTAGGAAATGAAACACCTAGTGAGATATTCACTTTAGAAGAAGCTATCGAATGGTTTGATATTAAAAATATTTCAAAAGAATCTCTTAACTTTGATATGAATAAGCTAAGAGCTATTAATAAGAGCCATTTAGAAAAATTTGATGATATGAGGTTATCAAAAATTTTAGGATTTGCTGATACTGATATTGGTAAACTAGGAAAGATTCTTTTAAATGAATCATCTACGATAAAAGAAATAAAATCTAAAATAGATTTAATTTTTGCTCCTAAAATAACTTGTGAAGGTTTCGAAAAAGAATTTGTAGAATTAAAACTTTGTATTCAAGATGCACCTTATTTTGATACGTTTAATGAGCTTGAAAAATATCTTATAGAAAAAACTGGTTTTGAAAATGAGAATTTATTAAATCCATTAAAGTATATATTAACAGGAAGAGAAGATGGCGCAGAAATTTCTGAAGTTTATCCATTAATCAAAAACTATTTAGGAGAAATTGTAAAATGATAGATGCCTTATTAACATCAATTTTTACTGTAGTTCTAACAATTATCTTTTTATATAAATGGGTAATTATTATTTCAGCAGTATTATCATGGGTTAAACCAGATCCATATAACCCAATAGTTCAAATGTTATATAGACTTACTGAACCTGCTTATGCATTAATTAGAAAATATATACCAACTGTATTTGGTGGTATGGATTTAGCGCCAATTATTTTAATCTTTGCATTAATCTTTTTAGAAACTTTTTTAAGAAGTTTAGCTTTCTAATTTAAAGTTTAACTATATGTATTTAATTTAATACATATAGTTAGCTTACTTTTTAAATTTTATTTTTGTACTATTAGTACTATTTGTAAATTCTAAATTTAAATCATATACTCTTTTTAATTTCTCAAAATCTACTAGATAATGTTTAGCCCAAGGATTGTTTTTTAGTAATGGTTTGTAAATAGATTTTTCTTTATCTATTTCTTTTACAGATTCTGCTTCTCTATTGTTTAATAATAGACTATAACCATTTTTTCTAAAATCTTGTTTTTTATTATCTGTAAAATAGATTGAAACAATAAAAGTTTCTTTTTCTAAATTAAATTGATTGTTGTTTATATTATTTAGGTATGTTGACCAAATAATAGCTTCGTGATTTTGATTTATGATTAAATCAGCTTTTTTTGTATGTTGTATTGAATTCGCTTCTAGTTCATCTGCTTTAAAATATTTTAAAGCATTAGTTGATGAACAACCAATAAAAAGAGATGATATAAGTGAAATTAGTATTGTTTTGTACATTGTTTCTCCAAACTTAATTAGAATTCAATTTTACTTTAAATATCTGAAAATGATATTAACTAACATAATTTATATACAAAAGTTCAATAATTATTGTATTATTTGTTTTCAAAAGGATTATATATGAAAACATTAGTAATTGTTGCTCACGGTAGTAGATTACAGCAGTCAAATGATGAAGTAATTAATTTTGCAAATAAATTAAAAGAATTAAATAAGAATGAAATAAATATTAAATATGCTTTTTTAGAATTAACAAAGCCAAGTATAACAGAATGTATTGAAAAAATAATAAATAATGATGGTTGTTTAGAAATCCAAGTTTTACCCTATTTTCTTGCAGAAGGAAAACATGTAAAAGTTGATATCCCAAATGAACTTGAGCAGTTAAGAATTAATAATAAGAATATTAAGATAGAGCTTTTACCACATTTAGGTAAATTCGATGGCTTAGCTAATTTTATTTTAACAAGTCTTGAAGATTAAAAGAAAATAGATTTATTATTAATTAATAAATCTATTTTTATTCCCTTGTAGCTGGTAAACTCTTTTATTTTTTATTTTCTCCCATTTACTTATAGGATCTTGTTTATTCCAAGTTTTAAACATTTTTATATCTCTTTTTGATAATTTTACATTATATCTTTCACTCATATAAAAATATATTCTTGCAATATCACCTTTTATATCATCTGAAACATAAGCTTTTTTTCCTTTGAAATCAATTTGCACCATGCATTTACCATATTGCCCTACTTTTGGACTACCAGCTGCATATCTATAATTAGATCTGTTTGCATTTACTTCTCCTATAGCTGGAACCAGATTGTGCATGTCAGCTTCCATTTTTTTGAATAGTTTATCTTTTTTACAAGCTTTTCTACCTCCATTTTGCCAACATTTTAATTGTCTTCCAAAGTTATAAGCAGGCATTACATGTTCCCATTCAACTCTTTTTGCTCTAGTATTAATTTTTCCAGATTTATAATACTTCTTTCTCGGAGTATAAAAACTATCATCTTTAACTATAAGAGTTTTAAATCTTTTATTAACCTTTTGCTGTTTGTATGGGTTATTACAGTAGAAAGTATTTTGATTATCAAAATATATTTTTTTGAGTAAAATCTTTTTTGACTTACTAAACGATGTAGCATTTATAAATGATGTTGTAATTAATAACATTATTAAAGTCTTTTTCATTGTTATCCTTTTAAAAAATAACAATTTTATGTTAACTTTACTGTGTTTGTAATTAAAAGACTAATAAATAAAAGTGAATTGATATTTCTTCTTTTTTTCTCAAATATAGGCTCCTCTTTTTTCTTTTTTTATATAGAATTTTAATTCTTATTCTAAATATAATTTAACAACAATTTTGATACAATCACGACTATGAATAAAAAAAGATTAGCAGTGGCATTTTCAGGGCCATCAAATAGTGGAAAAACTACAGCAATTGTTAAGGTATCTAATATCCTTCAAGACAAAGGTTTTAAAGTTTGTATTATTAAACATGATCCAAAAGATAAAGCTAGATTTGATAAGCCTGGAAAGGATTCTTATAAATTTAGTGAAACAGGTGCAGATGTTGCAGTTGTAAGTCCTAATAAAACAACTTTACTTAAAAAAGACACTTCAACAATAGATGAAATGATTGAACTTTTTGATAACTTTGACTATTTATTAGTTGAAGGATTAAAAACATTAGATTTACCGAGAATTTCTATATTTAGAGATAGATTAGATGAAACATATTTTTCTGTAACTGATGCAATCGCAAGTGATGAGACTATTGATAAAGATGAAATACCTTCTACTATCGATAAATTAAATTTAAATAATCCAGATGAACTTATTGTTTGGATAGACAAAAACGCAAAAAGAGTATAATCATGCAAGAAATATTAAAAGCAATTGAAGAAGCTAGTATTAAAATCAAAGATTTAATAGAAACTGGTGATACTGGTAAAAGTGAGCAAGAAAACTCAACAGGTGATACACAATTAAAACTTGATATTGCAAGTGATGTAATTATTGAAGATATCTTTAAAGAAATTCCATCAATTAAAGCTATCGTTTCAGAAGAACAAGAAGCAATTGTTCCTTTAAATGAAGATGGTGAATATTTAATTGCTTATGATCCTTTAGATGGGTCTTCGTTAGTTGATGTAAACTTATCTGTTGGTTCAATTTATGGAATTTATAAAAATGAATTTAATGCGCAAAATATTGTTGCTTCAGTATACGTTGTATTTGGACCTAGAGTAGAAATTGTAGTTGCTACTAATGATGTTAAAATGTATAGATTAAAGCATGGTAAGTTTGAATTTATCCAAAACATTGTTTTAAAAGAAAAAGGTAATTTAAAAGCTCCAGGTTCAACTCAAAGTTGTTGGCCTGCTCACCATAAACAAATGGTTGATGATATTTTTAATGATGGGTATAGATTAAGATATTCTGGTGGTATGGTTCCTGATTTACATCAAATTTTGCTTAAAGGTGGTGGGTTATTCTCATACCCAGGAACTACTGATAGACCAAAAGGTAAATTAAGACAACTATTTGAAGTATTCCCATTTGCTTATACTTATGAAAAGGCTGGTGGACAAGCTATTGATGGTTTCAAAAGAGCATTAGAAGTTGAAACTACACATATTCATGATACTACTCCTTGTTTCTTTGGTTCAAATAATGAAATCAATAGAGTATTAGAAGTATATAAGAATAATGGCTAAAACCGAAGACATAGTTATTGATGAGTGGGATATAAAACTTGATCAAAAACTAAATGAGTTGAAGAAATGCCAAGAAGAAAAAGGGTTGAATTCTTGTAACCCTTGTGATCATTTTTTTGATTGCGAACTAAGAAAGAAATATGTAATTGCTGTTTATGAGTCGATGAATAAAGGCTCTGGCGGTGGATTCGAATTTTAAAATTATTATAAACTATAGAAGAGGTAAAGAATGGAAGAATCTTGCAAAAATGTATATATAACAACACCAATTTATTATGTAAATGATGTAGCACACATCGGTCATGCATATACAACAATAATAGCAGATATGTTAGCTAGATACTCTAGATTAACTGGTGCAAATACTTATTTTTTAACGGGAACTGATGAGCATGGACAAAAAATTGCTCAAAGTGCAGAACAAAGAGGTAAAACTCCAAAAGAGTATGCTGACGAAGTTTCTGGTAAATTTAAAACTTTATGGGATGATTTTGATATTTCTTATGATAAATTCATTAGAACTACTGATGATGAACATAAAACTGGTGTTCAAAAAGCATTTGAAACAATGTATAACAAAGGTGACATCTATAAAGGTGATTATGAGGGTTATTATTGTGTATCATGTGAGACATTTTTTACTGAAAAACAATTAGTTGATGAACAATTTTGTCCTGATTGTGGAAAGCCTACTAATATAGTAAAAGAAGAAAGTTTCTTCTTTAAGTTATCTAAGTATGAAGATAAATTAATTGAATGGTATGAACAAAATGAAGATTGTATTCTTCCAAGAGCAAAGAAAAACGAAATTGTTAACTTTGTAAAAGGTGGATTAAGAGATTTATCTATTTCTAGAACTTCTTTTGATTGGGGTGTAAAACTTCCTGCATCTATTAATGAACCTGATCATGTAATGTATGTTTGGTTAGATGCTTTAATGAACTATATTACTGCCTTAGGTTATGGAACTGATGATAAAAATATGAATCATTGGCCAGCATCTACTCACTTAGTAGGAAAAGATATTTTAAGATTCCATGCTATTTATTGGCCAGCATTCTTAATGTCATTAGACTTACCATTACCAAAGCATATTGCAGCTCATGGTTGGTGGACAAGAGATGGTGAAAAGATGTCTAAATCTAAAGGTAATGTTGTAGATCCTAAACAAGTAGCAGATGCTTATGGTTTAGATGCATTTAGATACTTTATGCTTAGAGAAGTACCTTTTGGTCAAGATGGTGACTTTTCACAAAAAGCATTAATGGATAGAATTAATTCTGATTTAGGAAATGACTTAGGAAACCTTCTTAATAGAATCTCTGGAATGTCTGGGAAATATTTTGATTTCAAAGTTACTTCTAAAGATGTTGTAAAGTTCCATAAAAAAGAGCTTGATGAAGTTGAAGCTATTTTAGAAAATATCGAAGATTATTTATATAAAATGCAATTAAATAGATATTTAGAAGATATTTGGAAAGTATTAACAATTGCAAATAAAGCAATTGGTGATTATGAACCTTGGGCAAAAATGAAAGAAGGTAAAGAAGACGAAGCTATGGCATTAGTTGCTTTAATTACTAACATTATGGCTAGAGTTTCTCTTCTTTTAGATTCTGT
>DKNG01000193.1:15233-15426 GCA_002470185.1 Arcobacter sp. UBA7394
AATTGCAGCTTCTTTAGGAATTACTATTGATAATGCTACTTATGTTTCATTAATTAAAAATAAAGAGATTATTGCAGATACTACTATTACAAAAGTTGAACAATTATTCCCAAGAATCGAAGAAATTTTATTAGAACAAGCTAAACCTGCTGTTGTTTCAAAAGCAGTTGCAGAAGAAAAATGTAATAAAAAA
>DKNG01000064.1 GCA_002470185.1 Arcobacter sp. UBA7394
AAAAGAGCAGGAATTACTCCTTTTTCTTGGGTTGTAAATAGATCTTTTGCACTTACTAAAAGTTCAAACAATCTTTTATGTCAAAAAGGTTTAAATGAATTAAAATATATAAATGAAATAAAAAATGATTTATCTTCAAATTTAGTTCTTTCCCCTTGGATTGCTCAAGAGATTAATAATGAAGAAGTATTAAATAGACTAATCTAATTAAAACAAAGGATTCCTTTGTTTTAATATATGAAGTAATTGCTTGCAAAGTTATGTGTTTATTGTGGTATAGTTTCAAAAAACTATTTTAAAGAGTATATTTTGACAGAAGCTAGATTAGGACAATTTTACGCAATATTTGCATTTTTATTTTGGGGTGGAATATCACCTATATATTTTAAACAAGTAGCTTTAGTTGAACCTATTGAAGTACTTATTTATAGAGTTATATTTTCTTTTTTAACTCTTTTACCTTTCTTACTTTTCAAAAAAGAGTTACAATCTTTTTTAATCACAATAGTTGATTTAAAGAAATTAAAATACTTATTCTTCTCAACCTTATTTGCTTCAACAAACTGGTTACTGTTTATTTGGGCAATTTCAAACAACATGATTTTAGAGGCATCTTTGGGATATTATATTAATCCTTTGATTAATGTGCTTTTAGGGTTTTTATTTTTAAAAGAAAGAATGAGCAGAAATCAGAATATTGCAGTAGCTATTGCCTCATTAGCTGTAATTTACCAGTTTTTTGCCCTGGGACATATTCCTATTTTATCTCTAGCTTTAGCTATAACCTTTGGATTATATGGACTTATTAGAAAGAAAATCAACTTAGGTTCTATTACTGGATTATTTATAGAAGTACTTATTCTTCTACCTTTCTCACTTATGTATTTACTTTATTTATTAAATACAGATGGAATTGCATTTATTCAAAATAGTTCTGCTTATGTATCATTTATGCTTACATTAACAGGGTTAATTACAGTAATCCCTCTTCTTTTATTTAATGGAGCAGCTACAAGAATGAAACTAGCAACCTTAGGTTTTTTCCAATATATTGGTCCCACAGTTGCATTTTTGATTGCAGTATTTGTTTATAATGAAGAGTTTAATTTTGATAAGTTAGTTACTTTTGCTCTTATTTGGATAGCTCTTTTAGTATTTTCATTGGATTCTATTAATAAAATTACTATAAAAAATAAAAATTAAAATTTTGTGACACAATCTTTTATTGTTTTTTGATAATATATAAATATATTATTTATATATTTTTATTAAAATAAAAAGGAAGTGTCATGACAATTTCAAGTACCTCACAACTAAAATTTAACGATTATCTAAAATATTCTACACAAGAGAAGTATGATAAGGATTTTGCACAGTATCAAACCGATTTTGATAAGTTTCTAGATGAAAAAAATAGTTTAAAAGAGTCCATAATTACTCTTGAGGATCTTAATTTTGAGAATATTCAGTATTTTAAAGCTAGTGAGTTAAAAGAAATGCTTCCAAATAAAGAAGATGGGAATAAGGCTTATTATCTAAAAAGAGTTAGTGATTTTAGTAATGACGATGAATTAAATAAAATACTTTTTAATAAAGTAAAAGGTTTTGAAAATTCAGATGATGTTTCTAGTATGCTAGTAATACTTAATTATGAGAAAAACTTTACAAAAAATAGGGAGTTTGACTTTCCCTCAAAGCTTAATCTACGACCTTATTATAATGAAAATGATCCCCTCGACTCAGAGTTTAAATTCAAAGATGAAAATGCAATTATAGATTTTCTTGAAACTATTGATTATCATCTAAATAAGGGACCGGAAGGTGAACAATCAAAATGGTTTTCAAATCAATTCAAAGATATTAAAGAAAATTATCAGGAACAAATGGGTGAAAATAATGATTTATTTAATCAATTAACAAAATATACAAAACCACAAAGTCTAGAAGAAGCACAAGGACAAGAAAATGAAAAGCATATTGCAATAGCTATGGAAGCTATAGGTCTAGATCCTACAAATGATTTTTCAAGATTTGCATTTGGTATTATGAAAGAAGGCTACTCAAAAGAAGAGGCACTTGAAAGAACTAATATTTATGAATATGTAGGTTTAATACCCAAAGATAGTGATATAAGAAAATTTGGAATTCAAGAGATATTTAACCATAGTGCAAATTATTTAACTCAAGACCCTAATTTGAAACAATCTTTGATGGAGTCCTTTTCTAAAATGGATACAGAACAACTAAAAGAAGTGGGCTATAGTATAGGTTCTGAATTTGCTTTATCTCTTAATGATATATTTGTAGAGGGAGAAAACCTATCAAAAGATGAAACTCAAGAAAAAATAGATCAATTTTGGATAGATAAGTTTGGGACAACACAAAAAATTCTTGATATGTTTAATGAAAAACTAGAGTATTTTATTAAAGAACATGAAAGAGGTGCAAAGGATTATACTTATGTCTTTGAGGCGTTTAAAGTCTTAACTGACACTTTTTTAGGTAATTCTAAAAAAGTATTTTAAAAAGTAAAGAGTTCAACTCTTGACTTTTTATTTTTATTTATCTATACTTTTAAAAGTAAAGAGTTTAACTCTTAACTTTAAGGAATTAGAGAATGAAAATTATTGATGATAAAAACTACTATAAAATGAGTGAATT
>DKNG01000208.1:0-436 GCA_002470185.1 Arcobacter sp. UBA7394
TACTGAAATTATTCAGAGTAATAAGAATCTATTAAAACTTTTTTTCATCTCATTTTTAATTTTTAATTTAGTTATATATATATTTATAAGTAAAATTTTTACTAAAAGAATTGGTCTTATTTCTAATACTGTAAAAAGTGTATCTAAAAAGAAAGATTTAGTACAAAATATTGATTTAATATATGATGATGAAATTACATATTTATCAAGTAAAATGAATGAGATGTTTAAGATTATTAGAGAAGCTCAAAATGAACATATCAAAAAAGAGAGAGACTTTCTTCAGTCTGTTTTAGATTCTCAACAACATATCATTTTTATAACTGATGGAAATGAAATACAAAGTGCAAATAAAAAGTTTTTAGATCTATTTAAAACTAATAATGGCTTTATGAATAATATTGCTGTATTAGATGATGCAACAAAAGCAAATCTC
>DKNG01000208.1:481-737 GCA_002470185.1 Arcobacter sp. UBA7394
TAAAGATTGCAAAAAAGCACTCGTCTATTGATAAACCAGCAAGACTTAAACTTCACAATAATGAAGATAAATATTTTGTATTTGATATCTCAAGAGTTGAGATTAGAAAGTATATTATTTGTATGAATGATGTATCTAAATATAATGAAAGAATCACTCATTTACAAAATAAAGCATCTACAGATGAATTAACTAATTGTTATAACAAAGCAACTATTACAGAATATTGTAAATATTGGATTGAGATGAAAGATTT
>DKNG01000208.1:891-2677 GCA_002470185.1 Arcobacter sp. UBA7394
GAAGAGTTTATTATTGCAATTAATGCAAGCAAAGATGATTTAGAAGCTATTGCAAATAGAATTAGAATGTTAATTGAAGATACTTTATTTAAGTATGAGAATTTAGAATTAAAAATAACTGCTAGTTTTGGTTGTACTTATTGTCAAAGTGGTTTTGATTTTGAAGAGTTATTTAAAATTGCAGATGAGGCTTTATATGTAGCAAAGAAAACAGGAAGAAATAAAGTAGTTTGCAAGTAGTAGTTTTAAATAACTACTACTGCAATACTATAAGCTAAAAAGGCTAATCCCCATGCTGTTGCTGTTGTAAATGTAAATAAGTATACTAAATATTTCCATCCTCCAGCTTCCCTTGCAAAGACCATTGATGCGGCTAAGCAAGGTAAATAAATCATTACAAATACAATAAATGCAATTGCAGATGCAAGAGGAATATTGTTTTTGATTTTCTCCATTAATCCAGATGAACTTTCATCGTGGTCTTCACCTAATCCATATAAGATACCAAGAGTTGATACAACAATCTCTTTTGCTGCAAGTCCTGTTTCTAAAGCTACTGCCATTTTCCAGTCAAATCCAAGTGGTGCAAAGAAAGGCTCAGAAAACTTACCAATCTTACCTAGGTATGAATTCTCAAGATTATATAAAGCGTGTTGGCTAGTTAGTATATCTTTTTCATCTTGACTTAGTGCTTGTTCTATTTTTGTTTCATATTGTATATTCATATCTAAATTTTTTGGATAATTTGATGCAAACCAAATTAAAATAGAAGCAGCTAGAATATATGTTCCTGCTTTTTTTAGATACATTAATGCTTGGTTTGAAACTGTATGCCAAATTAGTTTAAATGATGGCATTCTATATTTTGGCATTTCCATTACAAAAGGTTCATCTTCACTTTTAAACACTACAATTTTTAATGCTTTTGCTGCAATAAGTCCTAAAATAGCCCCCGAGATATAGATTAAAAATAAAATATTCCCAGCATTCTCTTCACTGAAGAATGCCCCAGTAAATAGTACATAAATAGGAAGCCTAGCTCCACAAGACATAAAACCAATAATAAACAGAGTAAGTAATCTATCTTTTTCATTTTTAAGTGTTCTAGCACTCATATAAGCAGGAACAGAACATCCAAACCCTGTAACTAAAGGAATAAATGATTTTCCATGTAATCCAAACTTATGAAAGAATCCATCTAATAAAAAAGCAACTCTACTCATATAACCAGTAGTTTCTAATAGTGCAATACCAAAAAATAAAATTACAATATTAGGAACAAAAAGTATAACTGCTCCAACTCCTGCTATTGCTCCATCTGCAATAACTGCTGAGAGTTCATTATCTCCTAAAATTTCTTTTGTACTATCTATTAATGAAGCAAAAAATGCATCAATCATATCCATAGGAATATTTCCTAATTCAAAAGTAAGTTGGAATAATCCCCACATTAAAAATAAGAAAATTGGTAATCCAAAAATTTTATGAATTAAAAGTGAGTCAATTTTATCAGTAATAGTTTTTGTTAAAATACTTGGCTGTTTAACTGTTTCTCTAACAGCTCCTCTAGCAAAAGCAAATTTTTCATCATTAAAGATATCTTCAATATTTTTTGTATTGTAATGAATATACATATGCTCAAAAGCATTGTTTAGAACAACTTGTAATTTAACCCAAATTGGTTCATCATGAATTTGTTTATATGTTTGTTTATCTTCTTTTAGTAGTTTAATTGCTAATTGTCTATATGTATTAGGTGTTTTAAATCCACAATCCTCAAAGAATT
>DKNG01000254.1:0-570 GCA_002470185.1 Arcobacter sp. UBA7394
ATTATAAACACCTATAATTCCATTAAAGTGTTTATTTACAATTGTTTTACACATATATAAGCCTAAACCTGTTCCTGACTTCTCATCTTTTGTAGAAAAGTATGGATCAAAAATTTTATCAATAATTGATTCTTTAACTCCTCCAGCATTATCCGTAAAACTCGTACGTAAAGTATTATGAATACGATAGATTCTTACCTTTATCTCTTTTTGTTCAATATCTTTAGAAACTAAAGCCTCTTTAGCATTTTTAATTATATTAATAAATACTTGTAATAACTCTCTTGAATGTACCTCAACACAAGATTCATCTTCCACGCATATTGTTAAAGCAATATTATTATTCTCTAAAGACTTAAGCATGATTTTCAAAGTTTCATCAATTATTTCTTTTGGTTTTATTATCTCTTTTTGTTTATTAGGTTTAAAAAAGTCTCTAAAGTCTTCAATAGTTTGAGATAGATATTTTGTTTGATCTAATATAGATTCTGTATTTTCTTTCAGTTCATCATTTTCAACCATGTCAAGCTCTATATCTGCTAAAGTATTATTTGCAGCCATTGAAATAAC
>DKNG01000254.1:664-11163 GCA_002470185.1 Arcobacter sp. UBA7394
TGTCTTGATTGAGCTATCATCATCTCTTCTTTATCTTTTAACTCTTCTTTTAAATATACTTCTTTTGTAATCTCTTGTTTTACTGCAAGATAGTTTATAATTTCATTTTTATCATCTAAAATTGGAGTGATGATGGCAGATTCCCAAAACTCATTACCCTCTTTATTTATATTTTTAAAAGTACCTCTCCAAGTTTTTTTTGCAAGGAGAGTATCCCATAATATAGTATATTCAATAGGTGAAGTTAATTTTGATTTTAATATTCTTGGATTCTGTCCTATTGCCTCTTTATAGCTAAATCCAGTTACCGCAGAAAAATGAGGGTTTACATACTCTATATTTCCTTCTATATTTGTAATCACTATTGAAATTGGGGAGTGATCAATTGCCACTTTTAATTTAAGTAGTTCATGTTCACGTTCTTGTTCTTTAGTAATATTTGTATGAAAACCAAGCATTCTTAAAGGTTTTCCATCTTTATCAAAAATAGTTTTCCCTTTATCTAAGATCCATTGCCATGAGCCATCTTTATGCCTAAGTCTATGGATATTTTCATAAAGTTCTGTTTTCCCATCATGATTAGCTTTTATATCTCTTATGGTTTTTTCTTTATCATCAGGGTGAACTCTATCTTCCCAAGATTTAAAATCATTTTCTAATTCATTATCTTTAAAACCTAATAACTCTTTCCATATAGGGGAGAAATAAACTTCATTTGTTTCTAGATTCCAATCCCATAAACCAAGTTTAGAACCACTTACTGCATAATCATATCTATCATATAAAATTTTGTATTTATCTTTTAACTCTTTTAAATGTTTTTGGTTCCTATAAATACTATTTATTACTAATATACCTATAATAAAAATCACAAGAGAGAATATAATAATTAAAACTATTTGTTTTGTATATTCACCATCTAAATTTTCCCAGTTTTCTTCATAAAGATCCATTGGAATTGAAACACTAATTCCACCTCGAACATCACCTTCTTTATATCCTTGAGCTGCATGACAATTTAAACAAGATTTTTCTACTGTTAATTTTCCCATAAAATTAAGCATATTATTTTGTTTATCTTCTTTGATAAAATAGTTGTCATATTTATGTTTTTCAAAATACTTTAAAGCCTCTTTTTCAAAAGTATTGGCTTTATTATCAGGATTCAAAGGCTTTAGACTTGTAATTTTATATTTATAATCACTTTTTGTATTCATCATTTCTGATACTTGCCTAGTCATCCAAGCAGGATTTATTTTTACTAGAAGTTCATTATCTTTAGTATATAAATGATTATTAATAAGATACTTATTAGGCTTTAAGCCCTCACTAGACTTAACATATATTCCACCAAATTGAGAATTCCATGCTCTAAAGATTTTGAGATTTTCAAAGTGTGTTTTAGCTTCATTATAAATAGTTTTATTAAATAATTCTCTATTTGATTCATATATCTTTTTCTTATTATTTAAAACAGTGTATGCCATATAAAAAACTATTACAGACAAAAATAAATATGAAATATTTCTAAGTGATTTTAAATCCATTCTCACCCCTACGAGTATTGATATTTTGTTTTAAATTCATCTACTAATTCTAATTCTCTTGTATAAATATACTTTTGTAAAGAGTTTTCTGTTTCTTCATTTCCTTTTATTAATAAAACAACACTATAAGTATCATCATCTAAATCATCAATTTTATATACTCTTGATTCTAAATTCACATAATCAACACTATGTTCCTTTTCATTCTTTGAAAAAATTATTAAAAGATTAATTACATCGTGTTTTTCTAAATGAAGATCATTTTTACTAATTTCTAAGAGTATCTCTTTTGTAGAAATACCATTTATATGAGTTTCAATTCTTTCATCTTTACTCTGTATAATAAAAGCTTTTAATTTATCATTTGGTTCTAGAACAATTCCTGTTCTATCTTTAAACTCAGGATGAAATAGTTTCTCTTTTTTTAGCACCACTTCATAATCTTCTAAATTCATAGAGACTAAAGAACATAAAATATCTTCACTTACTAAAGATGAATCTAAAATTGCACTATGTTCATGTTTTATTGCTAACAATTGAAGATGTGTTGTTCTAAGAGTAATTTTATCTTCATCTATATTTAGTATTTTTCCACTGTTGATTATTGGTACACCTTTATAGTGATTAATAATATCAATTTTCATACTATTCTCAAAAAGAAAAGTCAAAATATCATTATCCCCTAAATCAGGAGAAGTGATTTCATTCTTTTTAAACTCTTCTAATTCAAACTCTTTTCTTTTAATATTAGATAGTACTTTTAAAAATACTGTTATCATTTTTACAGCATTAACTGGTTTTGCAATAAAATCACTAACACCTATATGAAAAGATTTCATTAAAGTCTCTGTATCTGAATGAGCTGATAAAATTACAATTTCCACATCCGGATTTATCTTTTTTACTTCTCTAATCATTTCATGACCCGTCATTTTAGGCATAGTAAGATCAGTTAAAATAACATCAGGTCTATTTTTTTTATATAATTCTAGCCCTTCTTGTCCATCTGAGGCTACTATTACTTCTTTAAATAATTTATTCAAAAACTTAACTACTTGTTTTTGTAAAGCTTGACTATCTTCTACAAATAAAATAGTGTAACCTTGAGCTATCTCTTTTAATTTAACTATACTTTCCATACTATCCATAATAAATCCTAAGAATTTTTGTAATTAATAGATAATCTATCAATTACATTTTTAAATTTTTCAAAATCCAAATCGTAATCTTTTGCTTTTAATAAAGCTCTTTGAATACTATCACTAGACATGGGGTGTTTGAAAGAACAAAGAGTATTTATAACACTTAATACACAAACTGCTTTTTTATTAGAAGTACTTAAATAAGGATTTTCCATATAAAAAATCATATCTAAACTTTTTTGATCAAAATCCCAATCTTTTAGAACCATGGAGCTTAATTCGCAAGAGCTTATACCAACAAAATCTCGCTCTACTTTTGAAATATCACTGTTTTTACAAATGGCTTTAAATTTATTAATTTTGTTTTCCTGTTTTAAATAAGATGAAATAATAAACTTTCCAATATTATGTAAAAAAATAGGAATGATTAAATCTTCTTTTAAATCAGCATCACTTTCATCAAGCCAATCTAACATTACTTTAAAAGAAAATTCATTTAGTAAATTAAATTTATAATAACTAACATCATAAGCATCTAAATCAAATTTCAATGTATTATTTATAATTTCACTAATACAAACAGCAATAGTAAAATTCATTCCATATAAACTAATAGCTTGTCCTGGAGTATCAATTCTATTATTAAAGCCAAAAAATTTTGAATTAGCTAAGTGCAAAATTCGTGAAGTTAAAATAGGATCTGTTTGAATTAACTCTAAAAGTTTTTTTGTATCATAGTTTTCACTTGATTTTAAATTTAAAAGTAAAGTAACAATATTTGGTAAAATTGGTAGTTTTTTTAAGTTTTCTTCTAATATTGACATGATGTTATGCTTTATTATTTCTTTATATAATAACATTATTTTTCAATTAATAAATTTAATATGTGTGTTAAACTAAAGATAAAGTTAATTATTTAAGTTTTAATTACACAAAAAGTAAATAAATTTTACTTATAATATATAAAATCCTAAAAAAGAGATGATATGAAAAATTATGATTTAATAGTAATTGGAGCAGGTCGAGCTGCCAATTTAGCAGTAAAAGCAGGAAAACTAGGAAAAAAAGTAGCTATCATAGAAAAATCTAAATTAGGTGGAACTTGTCCAAATAGAGGATGTGTACCATCAAAACTAATTATAGGTTATGCTCACGTAGCAAGAGCAATCAAAGAATCAAAAAGACATTTTATTGATTCAACAATAAACAATATAGATATTAATAAAATATTTGAAGAAACAAATAATTATGTTTCTAAAATCGACCCAAGATATGAAAGTAGATTTAATGAAAATGTGACAGTATATAGAGGAAGTGCAAGTTTTATCTCCGATAAAGTAATTGAAGTTGATGATGAAAGATTAACAGCCAATAATATACTAATAGCAACTGGAACTAGACCAATTGAGCCTGCACATGAAAAAGCTTGGAGCAGTGATGATATATTTCCTTTCAAAAAAGAGATTCCAAAATCAATTACAATTGTAGGTTCGGGATTTATTGCTTGTGAATTAGCAAACTTCTTTGATGCGGTTGGAATAAAAACAAAACTAATTGCTAGAGGAGATAAACTTCTTAGTGCTGAAGATAAGGATATAAGTGAAATCTTTAAAGAAGAGTTTACAAAAAATGTAGATGTATCATTTAATACAACAATAAAAGATATTAAACATGAAAATAATAAGTTTGACTTAGTATTAGAAAATAAAGATGGAACAAAAGTAAGCCATAAAAGTGAAGCCTTATTATATGCCACAGGAAGAGTATCAAATGCAGATTTATTAAATCTTGAAAATACAAATATTAAAACAAATGAAAGAGGATTTATTAAAAGAAATGAATACTTTGAAACTTCAGTTAGTGGAGTTTATGTAACAGGTGATGCAAGTGGAGAAAATATGCTTCAACACGCAGCTGCATATGAAGTAAACTATCTTGGAAAGATTTTATATGAAAATGAGCCAAGTCCTTTAAAATTCAAATATATGCCACATGCAGTATTTTCAGACCCAGAAGTAGCTAGTGTTGGAATTACAGAGCAAAAAGCACAAGAAAGCGGAATTAACTATGTTACATCAACAACAAATTGGTTAGCAAGTGCAAAAGCTATGTCAACAAGACTAGATTATCCTAGAACTAAATTTATTGTAGACCCTAATACATATAAGATTTTAGGTTGTCATTTAATAGGGCCTGAAAGTTCAACTATGATGCACCAAATTTTAAGTGTAATGCATATAGATAATGATATTAGACATTTAAAAGATATGTTATATATCCACCCTGCTTTAAGTGAAGCTATCTTACCAGCAGCAGTTCAAGCAGTAATTGAAGTGGAAAAATATAACAACTAATATTTTGTATAAAAATTAGAAATTATTATTGAAAGGGCAGAAAAAATAAGGATACTTCCCATAAGTATATTAAAACCTTGCAATCGTTTATTTGTACTAAAAAAACGTGTTGCTTTTTGCCCTAAAACACCCCAAAAAGATAAAGACATATAACATACAAAAAAATACATACATACAAAAATAATCAAAGCTGTTTTACTTTGAGAAAACATTGAAACACCTGAAATTGAGGCTATCCAAGCTTTTGGATTAAGCCATTGTAATAAAAAACCTTCATGGAATTTAAGATATTTTAAATCTTTATCTTTAACTTCCAAAGAAGCTTTTGAGTTTGCAATTTTATATCCCATATAACAAATAAATAAAGCACCGAAAATTTCTAAAATTAAAAAAACATCTGTATATTGTTCATATATTGAAGATAAACCAAGTGCAATTAGAATTAAAAGTAATGTAAATCCTATAGTTGCCCCAGAAATAAATGAGAAAGTTTTTACAAATCCATGATTAATACCTGAAGTTACAATCATAATATTAACAGGTCCTGGGGTTATTGACATAGCAAGAGAAAAAGAAAACATTGCTAAAAAAATAGTTTGTGTCATAAAAATCCTTTATATTAAAAGATAAGTATAAAGGATTTAAAAAAATATTTATTGTAAAAAATTGAGTTGATACTCTTTTGGAGTTACTGCAACAATTTTTAAAAAGTTTTTATGAAAATGACTTTGATCAAAAAATCCACATTCTAAGGCTGTATCAACTATTGAAAGCCCCTCTTGTAACAACTCTTTTGATTTATTGATTTTCATATTAAGTAAATAAGCTCTTGGGGTTAGATTCATTTGAGATTTGAAAAGCCTTATAATATAAAAACTATTTAATTCAAATTTATTAGCTAACTCTTCTAATGTAATATTTTCTTTATAATTAATATCCAAGTAGTTAATTATTTCTTCAAACTTTTCATCATAAATTTTTAATGTTGAGTTCTCTAAAAAAAGAGCAAAGAATCTAAGAAAAAAGTCTATTACCACATCTTCTTTATCACAAGAATCATGTTCTTCAAAAAGATAAGCACATAAAGTTGTATATTCAAAATAGAACTCTTCATCATCAAGTAAGTGACTAGGTATTTCAATAAAAGTATTGACATCTTTATTAATTAGTTTTTGGATATTCATACACCAATTTACATCTAAATAAAGCATATAATATTCATTAAGTTCCTCACTACATGAATTACAAGAGTGAACTGCTTTAGGGTTTATGATACTTAAACCATTCTCTTTTAATATATACTCTTTTCCACTATTAGAATACTTACTAATTCCTTTTTTATTAACACCTAAAGAAAAAGTATCATGGAAATGTTTTTTATAATGTAGATTAGAATTTGAGTGTCTTAATTCTAAAAAAGGTAAGTTTTCATCTTTATAGATTTTGGTAAATGTTTTTTGCATTTTTTAGTATAACATACTTAGTTTACTATTATAAATAAAGAGTTAAACTCTTTATTTATGAAATTGGAATATGAATTAGTGTTTTTAGATTTTCTGGTTTTGTACGCCTTGGATCTCGATTAAGATACTCTTCAAAAAATGGTGTATTTCTTAGAGTTATTTCATTCTCCAGTATCCATGAAGTAATTTGTTCGTAAGTCTTAGTTAGATTCTCATAAGGTCCTACATGCAAAAACTGGGCATATTTTCCACCTTTTATAATATTAGGGACGACTTCCCCTTCGGGTTTTACGCTTTTATCATCCCAAGTAATACACATATCAAATCTGATTTTATTTTCATCTGTAACTTTTGGATCATCATGTGCAATTCCAAAACATCTAGCTTCTTTACCCATTAGATTTTTTTTGAATTTAATTTTTTGTGTATATGCAAACTTCATTAAAATTTCTGCAACTTTAGGTGCAGTCTCTACATAAGCCCCTACTCCTCTAACACTTAAAACCTCAATATCATCAAACTCTACATATTTTGCTTCTAACATAACTTCACCTTTTTTTTCTTTTACTTTCAAAGCAAAATCCCTAGGACTTACTCCAAAATGTTTTTTGAAAGCTTTTGAAAAAGAGGCATTAGTTTCATAACCATGTTCAAGTGCAATATCTGTAATTTTCTTTTTAGATTTAAAAGACTTTGCAGAATTTTGTAGTCTTACCATTCTTATATAATCAGCAAGACTTTGCCCAATGATGTATTTGAATATTCGATGAAAATGATATTTTGAAAAACTTGCAACTTTTGCTAAATCTTCCAGACTTAACTCTTCATTACAATTTTCTTCAATATAAAATATCACCTTATAAACATTTTGTATATACTCGTCTTTAGTTGTTTTCTTCATAATACCTCTTTTAGCTTGGTGAAATTATAAGATATATACAAAAGTAAAACTACTCCATACTTGCTATATTTAAATGCTCTCGTAAAGCTCTTCGTGAAGCCTTATCTACTTTTGAGAAGATTTTATCAATATCATCTTTTTCGCTAGATTTTTTATGACCTTTTACTTTAATAAACTCACACTTATTCTTATCTATTACTTCATAGAACTCTTTATATAAAATTTGATTTTTAACTTCTTTATTTGTACTTGTTTTATAATTGTTTTTTTCTAGTTTTTCTCTTCTATTTAATAAGCTAAAGATATTTTGACAATCTGTATATACTTCAAAATTATTAAAGTCATCTAATTCTTTTACAGCCCATAAAAAAGTTTGTAATTCTAATTTAGTAGAAGAAGTATCTTTGAATTGTTTTGTATAAATTTTTGATTCACTTTTAAAGTCATCATCATAGTATAAAAAAGCAGCTATACCTATCTTACTTTGGGGGTTTACACTTGAGTCACAAAATAGTTTTATTTTTTTCATAAAAGATTATACCATAGCTAAGTAATATAACTATTATTGATAAATGTCATGTTAATAAACTTTATTTTTATATATACTTCAAAAAACATAAGGACAGAAAATGAAAGCTTTTTTATTTTTACTTTTTATCTTAGTGAACTCTTATGCTCAAGAGTTTGTAAAAAGTAATACATGTAAAGGGTGTCACCCTACTATTTACGCAGAGTTTTATAATTCATCACACAGAAAAGCTTCTACATTTGAAGATAAGATTCATAATGCTGTTTGGAATTTACATCCTCTAAAACAAGAAGGTACATATTCATGTGCAAAGTGTCATACTCCAACAGATTTAAAATTACTAAATAAGTTAAAAGAAAAAAAAGAAGCACTTCCTGTTAAAAATGAAGTACAAACACAAGAAGCAATTTCATGTGCTTATTGTCATAGTATAAAAGATGTAGAGAAACATAGCAAGATGAATGAAAATATCGTGACTTTAAAAGACAAAGTATTTTATTCAGCAAATGAAAATAATAGGGATTTAAAAAATAAAGAATTCAAAGATGAAATTACTCTTTTTGGAATGATGAAGAAAAAATCAGGCTCACCTTTTCATAAAATAGATTATTCAAATAAAAACTTCTATACCGGAAAAATGTGTATGGGATGTCATTCTCACTTACAAAACCATAATAACTTTGATTTATTTAGAGTTGATGAAAAAGGCGCACAAGATGAAGAGACAAATTGTATTTCTTGTCATATGCCAAAAGTTAAAGGTAGCTCTACAAGTATAAAAATTACTAAGACACATAGATTTCATGGTTTTGCAAGTGCTTCAAAAAACCAAGATTTATTAGCAAAATATATAAAAATCAAGTTTAAACAGAAAAAAGAGTCCTTTGAAATATCAATTAAAAATGAAGCTAGCCATAATCTATTTTTGCAACCATTAAGACTTGCAGTTCTAAAAGTAAATGTTCTAAGAGATTCAAAAACTATTAAACAAGAGAATAAAACTTTTGCAAGAATCATAGGAAAAGACGGAAAAGCTACAATGCCTTGGTTAGCCAATAGTGAAATTAAAAATAATATGATAAAAGCAAATGAAAGAAGAGTTATTAAATATGATTTCAAACTTCAAGAAAATGATAAAGTAGAAGTAGTATTTGGATATTTCAAAGTTAATCCAAAAATGTTAAAAAAACTAAAACTAGAAAATGATGAAGAGAGTACAAAGTTTAATATCTTAAAAAGTGAATTCTTTCACTCAAAATAAAAAGTAAAAATATGGCAGAAAAACTAAAATTAGATAGAAGAGAATTTATCCAAAAATCCACTTTAGGAATTTTGGGTTTATTAACAGCATCAGGAGTGGCACTAGCCCCACATTTAAATGCTCATGAAAGTAGATTAAGACCTCCTGGAGCACAAAATGAAAAGGACTTTTTATCTTTGTGTATTAAGTGTGGGCAATGTGCCCAAGTTTGTCCTTATCATAGTATTGAATTAGCTGATATATTCAAAGGTCATGGAATTGGAACACCATATATTGACTCATTACAAAGAGCTTGTTATTTATGTACAGCACTTCCATGTGTACTAGCATGTCCAACAGATGCACTAAGTCACGATACAGAAAAACCAGAAGATGTAAAAATGGGTATTGCAGTATTTAAATTCTCAAACAAATGTATTGGGGTTAGTACTGAAGAAGTAACAAGAAAAGATATAGACAGGATTTATACTCATCCACATACTAATAAACTAGAAAATGAAGTATTAGAAAAACTAGAGGAGTATGAAGATAAGCAGTGTACAATTTGTGCAGATATGTGTCCTTATCCAAACTCTATATTAGCTATTGAAATGGTTGATGATAACTCAAACAATGGTAAAAAACCAAAAATAAACTCTTCATGTGTTGGCTGTGGTGTTTGTGCTGAATTATGCCCCTCTGCTGCTATTGTAATTGAGCCAAGACTTTCATACGAAGATTATTATAAAAAAGGGAAAAGAAACAATTAAGATTTGATTAGTATCATTGTTTTTATAAAAATATAAAGGCACTATATATGAACTTTCCAGAGTTAATACACGGAAAACTAATAAAAAGATACAAACGTTTTTTAGCAGATATTATTTTAGATGACGGACAAGAAATTACAGCACATGTTCCAAATACAGGTGCAATGACTTCTTGTATTGAAGAGAATTGTTCAGTTTGGGTGAGTTTTCATGATAACCCAAAAAGAAAACTAAAATACACGCTAGAGCTAACACAAATGAACGAGCAACTTATTTGTACAAACACAGGAGTAGCTAATAAAATAGCTATAGAAGCTGTTAAAAATGAAAATATAAAAGAACTTCAAGGTTATAAAAATATAAAACCTGAACAAAAATACGGTCAAAATAGTCGAATTGATATTCTATTATCAAATGATGAAGATGAAAAGAAGTGTTATGTTGAAGTTAAAAGTGTAAGTTTAAGAATTGAAGATGAACTTGCTTTTCCAGACTCAGTTACAGAGAGAGGAACTAAACATTTAGAAGAGCTAATGAATATTGTTCAAGAAGG
>DKNG01000254.1:11262-13947 GCA_002470185.1 Arcobacter sp. UBA7394
AATGAAATTGATCCTAAATATTATGAAACATTTAAAAAAGCCATAGAAAATGGTGTTGAGATTTTAGTATATCAATCAGATATTACTCTAGAAAATATATTAATAAAAAAGAGTCATAAATTTAAGTTATAACTTAAGCTAATGATATTCATTATTATAAGTTTTTTTTATTAATATTAGAAAAAGATAAATAAGATATAATTATAATATTAAAATTAAAGGAACTTATAATGAATAAATATGATAAATTTAGAGCTTTTTGTAGACCTTTTAGAATTGTTTTAGGATTAGTATTAATTGCAGTTGGATTTTTCTTAAGTAATCCATGGTTTTATTTAGGTGTAATACCATTAATTGCAGGACTTGCAGACTTTTGTCCTTTATGTATGATTACAAAAAAGTGTACAGTAAAAGAAAAGAGTTAGATATTATGATCTCATTTACATAAAATAAATGAGATCTTTTTTATTTAGTTTAATTCAACTCCACATTTCTCACAGTTAGTTCTAAACCAACCACGTCCTGGAAACTTTCCACACTTAGGACATTTCCATAAAAAGAAAACAAAACCTAAATATATAATAAATCCAGCAATTGAAGCATTTAACCAAGTATCTTTAGTTATACCAAACATTTCATCTAGTTCTTTCACAGTTATTACAATACTTGGAGTTAATAGTATAAAAAATAATGCAGCAGTAATCTTCGCATTTCTAATTACTATTGCAAATTGTTTTTTTATATCGTCATTTTTCATTTATATCCCTTCTCTAAAGTGGATAATTTTATCTATTTTAAATTTTTTTGTCAAAATAAAATAAAATAATGTTAATATTAATAAAATATATATATTGAAGGTTTTATTTTAATGTTAATGTTAACTTATTTTCTAATCGCCGTTGGGGTCTCTTTTCTTTGTTCTATACTTGAAGCAGTTTTATTATCTATTACTTCTGCTCATATTGAAATAACAAAAAATAAAAATGAATCCCTTGGGGTTTTAATGCAAAAACAAAAAGAGAACATTGATTTCTCAATTGCTTCTATTTTAACTCTAAATACTTTTGCACATACTCTTGGAGCTGCAGGTGTAGGAGCAGAAGCCGTTAAAATATTCGGAGAAGAGTATATGTTTTATATCTCTGCTATTTTAACAATGCTTATTTTAGTATTCTCAGAAATCATTCCAAAAACTCTTGGAGCATATTACTGGCAATCTTTGAGTGGTGTATGTACAAGAACTATTAAATTCTTAGTATTTGTTACCTACCCTCTTTTAATTGTAATGAATAGAATTACAAAATTAATTACACCAAAAGAGAAAAGAAGCACAATTACAAAAGAAGAAATTACAGCAGCAGCTACAATAGCACAAGAAAGTGGAGTGATTAAAAATAAAGATAGTGATATTATTGAAAATTTACTAAACCTTGAAGATATAAGAGTAAAAGATATTCATACTCCAAGAAGTGTAATGGTATGTTTTAGTAAAGATGAATTATTAGATAGCTTTGAAGATATAAATAAAAAACTAAACTACGACAAACTAAAAGAGTACTCAAGAATTCCTATTTATGATGATAATATTGATAATATTGTAGGGCTTATCTTTTCAAAAGAGTATTTCCATGAATATATTTGTAATAAACATAAAAATAAAGAAGAAATTATAAAACCAATATTTAAAGTAAATGAGAATATTCCTATCTCTAAATTATTAGATATTTTTCTTTCAAGAAAAGAGCAACTATTTATTGTAGAAGATAATTATGGACAAACAGAAGGTGTTGTAACACTTGAAGATGCAATAGAAACACTTTTAGGAATAGAGATAGTTGATGAACATGATAAAAATATAGATATGAGAGAACTTGCTAAAACTAGAATGAAACTTGTAAGAAACAAACTACTAAAAAAAGTATAAAACTCTTTTTTCACTTTCCATAATAGCTTTTAAAACATAAAAGCTATTATTATCTAACCTAAAAATAATATATTAATTACATTAAATTGTAAAAATTACAATAATTCTCTAACTTTTCCTAAGATATTGACACTTTTTTTACATTCTTAGTAAAATTTATAAATTTATATTAATTCCTTCAGCTACCAAAATATCACATACAATTAATGATATTCATACTCAATATGAAAGCCTATTCACCACTATGCTATGTTAATGCTATGCTTGAAGCTTACAATTACATTAACTAATATATTAGTATACCAGTAAGACGAAAAGGAATTTACTATGCCAGTTAGTAAAAAAGAACAAGTATATAAAGATTTACAAGAAAAGATTATTACACAAGAATTAGCTTGTGGAACAAGATTAAACGAAAAAGAATTAATGGATGAGTATGGTATTGGAAGAACTCCTTTACGTGATATTCTTATGAAATTAAAGATTGAATGTTTAATAGAGACTATCCCTCAGTCGGGTACTTTCGTAAAAGAGTTAGATAAGACAGAAATTCGAGAAACTCTTGAAATGAGAATACCATTAGAAGTGCTAGCAGCTAGTTTTATTCCTTTTCGTATTACTAAAGAGCAACTAGATGAAATTCATTATAGATTGTTCAATGTAAGACGAAATCTTGATAAGTTGACAATAACTGAGTTTAAAAATGAGACAGATAAGGTACACAACCTTTATTATGAATCAGTTGGAAATAAGAAGTTAGC
>DKNG01000254.1:14025-18398 GCA_002470185.1 Arcobacter sp. UBA7394
CTTGACACTCTTGATGACTGGCAAAAAAGAATTGAGATGGTTGAGAATAAAGAGATTGAGAAACTACAAGAAGAAGTTAGAGAGCATGTAATTAATTTTGCAAACTCTTTAGGTTTAGAAGACATGTTGTATTAATTATATTAGGAAAAGAAAAAGGATTGAAATGAAAACTAAAGGTGGAAAGAATATTTATGGTGCAAGTGTAGGAATGCTTATGCTTGAAACAAAATTTCCAAGAATCCCTGGTGATATTGGAAATGCAAACACATGGCCATTTCACATGCATTTTGAACCAGTTACAGGTTCTAGTGTTAATAAAGTTGTTAGATTTAAAGCTGAAGGTACATTAGATGAATTCATCAAGATGGGTAAAAGATTAATCGCAAAAGGTGTAGATGCAATTGCAACTAACTGTGGTTTCTTAATTATTTTTCAAGAAGAATTAACTGAAGCACTTGGTGTTCCAGTATTTTCATCAGCATTAATTCAACACAATTTAATTCAGCAAACATTACCAAAAAGTAAAGTTCCTGGAATTTTAACTTTCTCTAAAGAGAGTTTAACTTCTGAGTACTTAGAAGCTGCAAATATTCCACTTGATACACCAGTTGTAGGAATGGAAAACATTGGAGCAAAAGAGTTCTATACAGGAATCTTAGAAGATTTAGATGAAATGGATTTTGATCTTTGTAGAGAAGAGATGATTGAAGCTGCATTAAAATTACAAAGAGAAAACCCAAATGTTGGTGCAATTTTATGTGAGTGTACGAATATGCCTCCATATGCAGAAGATATTTATAAAGCAACTGGATTACCAGTTTACAATATTTATACAGGTGTTACGTGGTTCCAACAATCAGTAAGACCAAGAAGATTTGATATAAAAGATTTTTAGTAGATTAAGAGTTTAAAGTGAGTTTATACTAGGCATTATCCCTATGCGGCAACATAGAGATAATAATTTTCACAAATTTGTTATTCGATAATAAATTTAAATTATTAAGGAAAAAAGTTATGAAAAAGTTTAATTGTATAGTAGCAGGTATTTGTTTAAGTGCTTCTTTAGCGTCAGCAGAAACTATTGAGTGGTCAGCAGGTTCATTAGGTGGTGGTTGGTACACAATGTCAGCAGGTATTGCTAAAATCATTACTAGTGAAAACCCAGATATTAAGATCAAAGTAGTTCCAGGTGGAGGTACAGCAAACCCATCTAAAATTCAAAAAAACAGAAGTCAAATTGCAATGGGACTTGATACAGTATCTTACCTAGCAGTAAATGCAAAAGGTATGTACGGTAAAAAACATGACAAAGTTTCTTTAATCGGACAAGGATTATCTGATCAAATCTTACATGTAGTTAGATCAAAAGATGCAAAATATACAAATATTGCAGATTTATTAACTAAAGGTGAAGATAAGAGAATTGCAATTAATAAAGTTGGTTCGTCTGATGAATTAGTATTTAGATGGATTATGGAATATTATAATACTTCTTATGCTGACTTAAAGAAAAGAGGATTCAAAGTTGTTCATGGTTCTTACTCAGAAGTTGCTAGTCAATTTAAAGATGGTTTAGTTGAATATGCAGTTGTAAAACTTGGTGTTCCAGGTGCTGCTGTTATTGATATGCTTTTAAGTAGAGATGGTGAAGTTACTACATTACCAGCTGATTTAATGTCTAGTTTAAAGAAAAACTGGGGTTATAACTCAGGTACTATTAAAAAAGATACATATAAAGGTCAAACTTCAGACGCAGTAACAGGAAATATGTCAACAGCATTAATTGCAAGTACAGATCTTTCTGTTAACACTGTATATAAAATTACTAAAGCTATTTGTGAAAATGAAGATAAATTAGAAAGTATTCACTCAAGTATGAAATTCTTCTCTTGTAAAACAGCAACTGTAGATGCTTCTATTCCAGTTCATCCAGGTGCAGCTAAATACTACAAAGAAATGGGTTATATTAAATAATAACTATTTACTACAAATTTGTTTTAGACTTTTGATTTCAAAAGTCTAAAACCTTACAAAAGAATAAAACATATAAAAATATTTTTCTAACTTTTTTTATATGTTTTCATTAGGAGAAATTATGATTGAGAATATGAAGAAAATACATGTTGGCGTATTTATTGCAGTATTTGCACTATTAGCCAGTATCTTTCATTTATATACAGGAAGTATAGGTTTTTTTGAACCTAGAGAACAACGTTCGCTTCACTTGTTTTTATTATTACCATTAATATTTTTAATGAAACCTGGATTCTTAGTAAATTCAGCAAGAAGAGAGAGTGCAAAACCAGGAATAGTTGATTATGCACTAGCTATATTAATAGCAGTTCCTGCTTTATACTCTTATTTTGAAGCCTTTAGAATCAATATGAGATTAGAAGATGTTACAGAGGTTTTAGATACTGAATTATGGCTTGGTGGAATTATGATTGTATTAATTCTAGAAGCTATTAGAAGAGGTGTTTCTGTAGTTATGTTCGGACTTGTATTAATTGGATTTATCTATTTATTTACAACAGAATATATGCCAGGAATTTTCCACTTTAGAGATTTACCTTTAAGTGAAATTATTGAAGCAATGTATTTATCAAATGGTAATGGTATCTTTGGAACTATTACAGGTATTTCAGCAACATTAATTGCTATTTTCTTAATCTTTGGTTCAATGATTGAAGGAAGTGGAACTGGACGATTATTTATTAATCTTGGTAAAAAAGTTGCAGGAAGATATACAGGAGGACCAGCAAAAATCGCAGTATTAACATCTGCATTATTTGGTTCAATGTCTGGGTCATCTTCATCAAATGTATTTACAACTGGATCTTTTACAATTCCAATGATGAAAAAAAGAGGATATAAAGCTTCTTTTGCTGGTGGTGTTGAAACAGCAGCTTCTGTTGGTGGACAAAGTGCACCTCCTATTATGGGTGCAGGTGCATTTGTAATGGCAGAAATTACTGGTGTTCCATATACAGATATTATTGTTGCAGCAGTTATTGGTTCATTATGTTATTTCGTAATGATATTCGTAACAGTTCACTTTGAAGCTAGAAAAATGGGTCTTAAAGGTATTGATCCAAAAGAGTTACCAACATGGTCTGATGTTTTAAAAGATATACATCTATTAATTCCTATATTCTTGTTGATTACACTGTTATTATTAAGATTCTCGCCAACTTATGCAGCGTTAATCTCAATTGCAGCAACTTTCTTTACTTCATGGTTAAGAAAACATACAAGAATTGGTTTCAAAAAAGCATTAGAGATTCTAATAAATGCAGGTAGAAATACTGTATTAATTGCAATTGCTTGTGTTGGGGCTAATATGTTAGTTCTTATTTTAACAAAAACAGGTCTTATTGTATCTATTGGTGCAGTTGTTACTTCTATTGTTGGAGATAACTTATTCTTAGGTGGATTATTATTAGCACTTATGACATTAGTTCTTGGTATGGGTATTCCTACTACTCCTGCATATATTGTTGTTGCAGCTGTTGGTGTTCCAACACTAGTAGGTAACTTTGATGTTCCAATGTTAGCAGCCCACTTCTTTGTATTCTATTTTGCAATTTTAGCAGATGCTACACCGCCTGTGTCCATAGCCGCCTACTCCGCCGCCGCCATATCCAAAGCGGATCCGATAGTTACGGCTTTCCAAGCTACAAGACTTGCAATTGCAGGTTATGTTGTTGGGTTCTCGTACCTTTTTGTACCAGAATTATTAATGCAAGGTACATTTATTGGTATCGTGTTAAACACAGCAGCAATTTTATTAGGACTTACACTGTTCTCTGTAGCAATTACAGGATACTTTGTAAATACAATGAGATTACCAGTTCGAATTATATTAGCACCACTTGGATTATTCTTAGCATTAAATGTTGCTTTACCTTTAGAGGTAAGAATTTCAGGAAGTTTATTAGCAATGCTAATTCTTTATGTGGTTAATACAAAATTCGCTTTAAATAAAACAGCAGCCGATTTATAATATCTATATCCCAATTTATTGGGATATTGGCCAATACTAAAGGAAGTAACATGCCAAAAAACAAAAAGATAGTAATTATTGGTGGCGGTATTATTGGTGCATCAATTGCATGGCATTTATGTAAAAGTGGATATACCCCAACAATAGTTGAAAAAGAAAATTTATTAGAAACGGCAAGCTCATCAGCTTGTGAAGGTCTAATGTTTTTACAATCAAAAAAGCCAGGAATCCATTTAAATATGGCAATGGCAAGTATCAAGTTATATGATGATCTAGAAAAAGAATTAGGTGTTGATTTAGAACTTGATAAAAGAGGTGGTTTAATTATTATTCATTCTCAAAGAGAAATGGAAATATTAACAGACTACGT
>DKNG01000254.1:18608-21652 GCA_002470185.1 Arcobacter sp. UBA7394
GCTACGATAAAACAAAACACTATTGTTAAAGACATAATTCTTGAAGATGGTGCTGTAAAAAAAGTAATTACAAATAATGGCGAAATTGAAGCTGATTTAGTGATAAATGCAGCAGGTCCTTATGGAGCAAAAATAGCTTCAATGGTAGGGATTGAAATACCATTAAAACCTAGAAAGGGTGAGATTATGGTTACAGCTCCTCAAAAAAAGGTGCTTAACTATCCTCTTATGTCTGCAACTTATATAGCAGCTAAGTACGACCCTGAAATTGCAAAAGCAGGAACTGGTTTTGCAGTTGAACAAGTTGAAAATGGAAATATTTTAATAGGTTCAACAAGAGAATTTGTTGATTTTGATTCAAGTAGTACAATCAAAAGTATCCAAAGTATTTCTAAAGGAATTGAAAAAACTTTACCAGGACTTGGAAAGTTAAAAATTATTAGAGATTTTGCTGGCTTTAGACCTTATACTCCAGATGGTTTACCTTTTATTGGTGAACATAAAAAAGTAAAAGGTTTCTTCTTTGCTTGTGGACATGAAGGTGATGGAATTACTCTTTGTGCAATTACGGGAAGAATTGTAAGTGAAATGATAGATGGTATAGAACCAGAATTTGATATGCAGAACTTTAACCCAGCAAGATTTGATAATCAAGGAGATAAGTAATGGCTCAAAATTATCACACAATTAAATTTGGAACAATAGAATTTCCAGCAAAAAAAGATGAATTATTACTATTCTCTCTAATGAAAAATGATATTTACGCACAAGGAAAAGCTCACGGAAGAAGCAGAGGTGGATTCTGTGGAATGGGTGTTTGTCAAGAGTGTTTAATCGAACTTGAAAACGGTGAAACAGCTTTAGCTTGTCAAACTCTAGTGGATAAAGATATGGAGATTAGAGATGATGAATAAAGATTATGATGTTGTAATTATAGGTGCTGGTTTTGCCGGTATTAAAGCAGCATTAACACTAGAAAAATATGATCTTAGTGTCTGTGTAGTTGATGAGGGACTTCTTCCTGGAGGTCAATTTATCAGATATAAAAAAGATGGTGAAAATAGTTCTAAAATTCCAACATATAATAAAGGTTTAGCTCTAGTAAAAGAATTTAACGAAAGTTCAATTACTTATTTAAAGCAATCTGAGTTAATCTTTATAAATGAAAAAAAAGAGATTTTAGTAAAACTTCCTGATGATAGCTTAAAAATGATTGTACCAAAAACTATTATTTTTGCAACAGGTGCTAGGGAAATTGTTCAACCCTTTAAAGGTTGGGATTTACCAGGAGTTATTACAACTGGTGCAATGCAAATCTTATTAAAAACAAGTGGTAAAACATTTTGTGATGAGATAGTAATAGCAGGTAGTGGAATCTTACACTATGCAGCAGGTGCAACATGGCTTGAAAAGGGTGGAAAAATAAAATCATTTTATGATGTAAACTCTTTCCCAAACAAGTTTAAAATGCTTACATCAGCTTTAGGTTCAAGTGAAAAAAGAGCTGATTTTTTTGCTATGTTACCTGATATGTTAAAAATTCAGATGAATGCAAAAAACAATATTAAAGTAATTGAAGCCAAAGGTGATAAAAAACTTGAATCTATTGTTTTAGCAAAAGTTGATGGAAATGGAAATGTAATTAAAGGAAGTGAATTTGAACAAGAAACTTCACTTCTTGCAATTGGAAATGGTTTAGTAGCAAACTTAGATGTGGCAACTGCTGCTGGATGTGAAACTATATATGATGAAAAACTTGGTGGTTTAGTTTTAAAAACAAATCACTTATTAGAAACTAGTCAAAAAGATATTTTTGCAGCTGGTGCTCCTAGTGGAATTGGTGGAGCAGATAAAGCAGAACTTGAAGGTGAAATTTGTGCTTATTCTGTTTTATTAAATCAGAAATTAATCGATGCACATGTTTATCATGAGCTAACTAAAGATTTAATAATAAACAGAACAAAAGCTATCTCTTTTGGTAAAACACTAAGTTCAATGCAGAAGTTTAATCTAGAAGAGATAAAAAATCTTGATGAAAATACAACAATTTGTAGATGTGAGAATATTAAACTAAAAGATATTACTGAAGCTATAAACTTTGGATTAACAAGTATCAATTCTATTAAGAAAAAAACAAGAGCCGGAATGGGTAATTGTCAAGGAAAAACTTGTGCAGAATTAGTTCGTGCAATTTTACAAAGTCATGGACATAATGATACAAATCATATTAAAACAAGAGCTCCATTAAAACCTACTAGTATAGATATTTTAGCAGGTGAAATTACATTTTTAGATGGCTCAAAAGTTTAAAAAGGTTTTTTATGATTGAAAGAATTCAAGGAAAATTTGAAGGAAGAAACAAAGCTGTTGCATATAAAGATTTAGTTTTTACAGTTGCAACAGCAAGTGATGATACATTAGATTTTGAAAAGCAAACAAAACAAACACTAGAGACTTTAGAGTTAAATCTAAATGAGCTGAACTCTTCAAAAGAGCAGATTTTATCTGCACAGGTTTATATCAGCGATATGAACAACAAAAAGAAGATGGATGAGCTTTGGTGTCAGTGGGTTGGGGAAAATCAAAAAGATTGGCCCCAAAGAGCTTGTTTAGGTGTTGCATTGGAAGGTAATATTCAAATTGAAATTACCCTAACTGCAATTAGAAATATATAAATAATAATTAGATTCAAATTTAATAAAAAAAGGAAAAACAAAAATGGAAATTAAAAGACACGTACCAGCAGGAAAAATGAGTAAAGCAGTAATTCACGGAAATGTAGCATACCTTTGTGGTCAAACAGCAGTAGGAGCTGATATTACAGAACAAACTCAAGTTATGTTAAAAAAAGTTGATGATTTATTAGCTGAGATTGGTTTAGATAAAACAAATGTATTATCTGCAACTATTTACTTAAAAACTATGGATGATTTTGATGGTTTAAACGCTGTATGGAATGAGTGGATTGTAGATGGTTTACAACCTGCACGTGCTTGTGTTCAAGCTGCAATGTGTAGTGAAGACATGTTAGTAGAAATTTCAGT
>DKNG01000228.1:0-144 GCA_002470185.1 Arcobacter sp. UBA7394
TGCCCATAACCACATAACATAAATAGGATCTAATACTCTATCTAACATCCACACAGCAACGGCTAACATTACAATACCAAAGATTTTTGATACAGAATCCATCCAACCACCAGGTTTTGGCATATATTTTCCAGCTCCAAGTCC
>DKNG01000228.1:189-13712 GCA_002470185.1 Arcobacter sp. UBA7394
ATTAATAATAATGGAACTCCCATCCCAACAGACATTACAAATAGTGCTAATCCTCCAAGAAGTGCATCACCTGTTTGTCCAATATAAACAAGTGCACCTGCAAGAGGAGCAGCTACACAAGGACCAACAATTAATGCTGATAAGAATCCCATGATAGCCACACCCATAACACCTTGTTTCTCTTTTCCATCTGTTGTTCTTGTAATCTTATTTTGAATACTTTGAGGTAATTCTAATTTGTAGTATCCAAACATTGAGAAAGCTAAGGCTACAAAAATACCTGCAAATACAGTTAAGACATAAGGATTTTGAAGTGCAACTTGTAAGTTAGCACCAAATAAACCAGCAATTACTCCAGCAATTGTGTAAGCTAAGGCCATAGCTACAACATAAACTAAAGATAAAAAGAATCCTTTCGCAGGAGTTATTTCTTCTTTATTTCCAGCTTTTACAATTATAGAAGATAAAATTGGAATCATTGGGAAAATACAAGGAGTTAAAGAAAGTGCTAGTCCTGCAACAAAAAAGAATCCTAATACAAAAAAGAAACTTCCATTTTTAAGTAATGCAGCAATTGAGTCTGTTTCATTAGCTGGTTCTTCTTGTACACTTGTCTTTGGAGTTTTATCCTCTGATATTGCATTTAATACAGCATTTGATTTAAGTGTTGCACTACCTGTTGTATCAAGATTAAAGTTTTGTTTCATAGGAGCATAACAAAGACCTTTTTTTGAACATCCTTGATATTGCACTTGGATTTCATATGTAGGAGAATCAATTTTTGATTGAAGTAATGAAAATGGTATTTCAATATTTATATCATTAAACTGAACAATCCACTCTTCATAAGGAACAGGAGTTGGTAGAATTATCTCTTTTGTAATTTCTTCTTTGATAGGTTTTAGAATGAATACTTTAATTTTTTCATCATATAAATATATATCTTTCCCTAATTTCAGGTCAAATACTAATTTGTCTTTTTCTTGAGTAAATTTAGGCTTAAAAGCTTCGTCTGGTTCTAGGAATGTTTGTTCAATTGCAAAAAGAGATTGAAACAGAACAAACAAAACTAATATAATTTTTTTCATAAGATTCTAGTCCTTGATATTAATTAAATATTGAATTGGCATTTGATTCAAGTTCATTAACTGATTGAATACCAATTTTTGTTTTAACAGCTTTGCCATCTTGAAAATATACAAGAGAAGGAAGTCTAGTAATTCCATACTTCTTAGTTATTAACGGTTGATCGTCAATATTAATTTTGTATATAGTAACGTTATCAGGTTTAACAATATCATATTCTTCTAATTTATTATTTAATACCTTACAAGGTGGACACCAGACCGCATAGAAATCAATGATAACATTTTTACCTTTTATCTTTGATTCAAAATTGTCCATATTTAGTTCTTCAAAAGCGAACACGGATGCCACACTAAGTAATAGTATGAATACTATTTTTTTCATTCTAAAGCCTTTTTATAATTTATACTCTATTTTTAGTTATGCTATTATATTTAATAAATATAAAGAGTTTGTTAATTGAATTTTATTATATTTATGAGATATACTTATATAAGTTTTTATTATATTTAATTTTATCTTATTTATGATAAAATTCCCATTTTTAAGGAATATATATGGATAATTTAGTAGATTTACAACCAAAAACTGTAGAAAAAATGATAAATGATAAAGTTGTAATGATAGATGTAAGAAGAAAAGATGAGTGGGAAAGAACAGGTACAATCAAAAATGCCTATAAAATGACCTTCTTTGATGAGTATGGTAATCATGATGTAAAATCTTGGATGAAAGAGTTTGAAAAGATAGTTACACAAAAAGATCAAACAATCGTTTTAATTTGTGCACATGCAAATAGAACAAGAACTATTGGCAATTTTTTAATTGACCAAGGTTATAAAAATACTGCACACTTATTTGGTGGTATGGCCTTATGGCAACAAGAGTTAAGAGAAACTATTAAGCATATTGCTTAATAGTTATCACATTAAAATATATTTGTTTAATTATGCTTGAGACGCTTTTCTATCTTCACTTGCTTTTTGTAAAATAGCAATTACTTCATCTAAATTTTCATATGGAATATGTGATTTCCATTGCACATCTTGACCATTTAATAAAATACCAATACTTATAATATCTGCAGTATCTTTACCATATGGTTCAGTTACATTTGATACAGAGATTTTACCTTTTTTTGTACCTGCTAATGGCAGCGACCCTAGTTCTGTTATTGTAGACATTTTAAATCCTTAGTGTTAAAATTTAATTATTATTTATTTTACAAAAATAAACTTTTGTTTTATTAAAATCATTCAATATTTGGGGTTGGTTTTCCCAAATAAAAACCTTGAAACTCATCTATACCCAACTCACTCACAATATTATAAACTTCTTCTGAATGTACAAATTCTGCAATAGTTTTAATATTTAATGCTTTTGAAAAATCTATAATTGATTTTACAATTTCATATGAGTTCTTGTCATTGTTTATATCTTTTATAAGTGATCCATCAATTTTTATAAAATCTGGTCTTGTTTCCAAAATATGTGCAAAGTTTGAGTATCCTGTACCAAAATCATCAATTGCAATTTTTATACCTAGATCTCTATATTTTAAAATAAAGTTTTCAAGTACAGTATAATCTGTAATTAAGTCACTTTCTAATAATTCAAAAATAATTCTTGATTTATTCTCTTTAGTAATATTTTCTAAAATATCATCTAGTTGTTCAATGAAATGTGAATCTAAAACATCTTTAAAACTAAGATTAATAGATATATCTTTATCTGTTTTATCTAAGTCGTTTAAAGCTTTTGTTATTACTTGACTTGATAAAAGTAAATATTGTTTTGTTTTAATAGCCACATCTAAAAATTCATAAGGAAGAATATACTCAACTTTTCCATCATTAGATTCATTTTTTAGTCTCATTAATGTTTCGTATTTTATAATCTCTTTATTTCTATTAAAAATGGGTTGATAAAAAGGAATAACATTATCTTCATCAATTGTTTTTTTGATTCTATCTCTCCAAAAAATTGATTTTTTAATAATACCTTTTGCATCTAAATTATTTGTGTATGCAAAAAATCTCAAGTTACTTTTTTTAGCTTTTTTTAGAGCAATTCCTGCAGTTCTTAATGGCTCGTCTTGAAGCATAGAAATACCTAATGTAATATCAATGAATATTTCCATATCTAATTTTTCTATATATATTGTTCTATTTTTAAATAATCGACTTAATTCTTCTGTTCTTGAAACAAACTGAGGAAAATTAATCATTTTAAATTCAACTATTGCAAATTCATTTCCGTGTATTCTATACAATGAAGAATCATTTTTTGAAGCAAACTCTTTTAAAATTCTTGCTGTTTCTTTTAAAACTAAGTTCCCAGAGCTAAATCCATATAATTCATTAATATCGTTGAAAGAGTCGATATCTACTAGTATTAAAGAGATAAACTCTTCATTTTTGATATCTTTTGATAAGGCATTGGAGTTTTTTAGATTAGTTAATTTATCAAGATATAATTTTCTTTTTAATTGTATTTGCTTACTTTGATTTTTTCTTTGGATATTAAATATTATGAAAATAAGAGCAAGTGTAATTAAGAAATACACTACATTTAATAGAAAGATTCTATTATCTAAACTCTCTAAAAAGAATATACTTTGTGTGTTGCTACTAAATGAGCTATATAAAACAACAAAAAGAATTAATGAAAAGATCGAAGCGACTAAAATACTAGCCAACTTATAAATTTTTTCTTGTGTCATAAGAAGTCTCCAATTTTGACTTACTTAATAATAACACAATTCCTTTTGTTATTTATTAAAAATAATTTTTATTTGAAAGTTGCTATTTTTTGTCCAAATCTAACATCTTCGTTTAATAAACTTTCAATTTCAACAGCATCTTCTTCCCATAACATTACAACAGTTGATCCCATTTTAAAGTAACCTAAACAATCAGCTTTATCAATTTTTATATCTTCATATTCATATACTTTGATTTCTGCTGTATCAATATTAGTTTCTACTTTTGGTTCAAATTCAAATACCATTTGACCTACATTTAAAGCACCAACAAATACCATATAGAAAAGTTTACCATTTGTATCGATACATTCTAAAATAACTCTTTCATTTTGTACAAATAAATCTAACTCTTTATTTAAGTATTTTAAATTAACAGGGTATAGTTTTCCTGGAACATGGATAAGTTTTTTAAGTTCAAAATCACAAGGTGAGTGATATCTATGATAATCTTTTGGAGATAAGTAGAAGTTCATAAAACTTCCCTCTTTAACTTTTGAGAAGTTATCTGTACAATAGAATGTTAATAACTCTTCTACTGAGTATTCCATACCTTTAATTTGTAAAGCAGTATCTTCTTTGATTTGTCCACACTCTGTAATAAAACTATCTGTTGGAGAGATAAATTCATTTTCTGCACTAACAATTTCTCTATTAATTTCAAGTTTTCTTGTAAATAAGTCATTTAAAGACTTGTAATATCTTGGGTGTTTAAACTCACTCATATTTAAACCTAAAAACTTTACATAACCTGCGTTAATTACCCTTTGGATAAATGGTGGGAATTGAGTCTTCGCAAATTTACCAAAACATTGAGAAATTATATTTGTAATGTGCATTATCTTCCTTTTTTTAATTAATAAGCGAATTCTATCTAGATTTACTTCTTAATCTGCTTTAATAAATGCGTGCATTATTAACATAATCTAAAGAATAAAGTTTATCCTTAAAAAAATATTCACTTCTAAGGGAAAAAAAGTCAAAATTTTGATAAGGTAGCATATTAATTTTAATCATTATAAGGACAATATTTATGTATAAAATCGTTGTAGCAAACCAATGTGGCTGTTTTAAAAGGAGTGAATTACAAAATAATTTAACTTTTCCATCGAAAGATGACGCTCTTATTAAAGCAATTGAAATGAAAGATACTATGAATAATGAATTCTGTAAAAAGCATGAGTTCGAAGTACAAGAGATGTACAATAATTTCGTAATTACTTTCTACACAGAAGCTAGAGATAACTGCTGTGGTAATGGGTGTTGTTCTTAAACAACATCCATTATATATTAGGAATAAATAAAAACACCCTTCCTTTTTCTTTCATCAAACCAGCTAACTGTCCTGCACTATTTCCATAACCAAAAAAGAAATCTAATCTAATTTCACCCTTTATTGCTCCACCTGTATCAGCTGCAATTACAAGTCTATTCATAGGTACTTTTGTTTTTGGATTAAATGTTTCAATAAATACTGGCATTCCCAAAGGAATATGTTTTGTATCTACTGCTACATTTCTATTAGCAACTAAAGGAACAGATAAACTTCCTGTTGCAGTTTGTTCTCTTTTCTCAAAAAAGATATAACTAGGATTTAAATTTAAAACTTCATCTGTTTTTTCAGGATTTTCTTTTAGATACTTTTTTATAGTCTGCAAAGAAATATCTTTTTTATCAACATGCCCATTTTCAACTAAATGACGACCTATTGCAAAATATTTTCTTCCATTTTGTGAAGCATATCCAATATTCATAACTTCGCCACTTTCTAACTGCACACGACCAGAACCTTGTACATGGAGGAAAAATAAATCTACTTTATTATCTACGTAAACAATAGCTTCTAAATCATCTCTATTTTCTATTTGCTCTCTTGTATCATAAGGAATATATTTCCCATCTACAATCTTTGCTCTATATCTATATCTTTCAAACTCTGGGTAGTTTTTCTTATCTTTTATAATCACTAAATCATTTGGTATTTTATATATTGGATATTTATATTTATCAGTTTTTATTGCACTTCCAAAAAGTAGAGGTTCAAAATAACCAGTGATTAAACCTAAGTCACCTGTATTTGATACTAAAACTCTAGGTGTAAAGTTTTGTGTGAAAAACTCTTTGCCATCATTATAAGAGTAAGCATTAATACATACATTTTGAAATAGTTTTTTTCTAGCTGATTTTTCACAAGCAAGTTTAAAAACTTTTAATGCTTCATCTAAATTATCATCATAAAAACCATTTAGATAATCATAAGGGTCATTTGGGTTATTTATTTTTTTTACAGCAGGTTCATTTACGGATACAGATGTGCATCCAGAAAAAAACAATAAAGAAAGTATAAAAGTTAAAATATATTTCATAAAGAACTTCCTTTTTAAAGTTCAATGATTTTAACATTTTAAAGTTAATAGTTGGTTACACTCCTAACCTTGAGAATAAACCTCTTTTAGTCCACATTCTTTACATTTATATTCAATATCATTAACACCTGAACAACCACCATTTTTAAGAACTCTTGCACTTATGGCTTCTGATTTGAACATTGTTTTTGTATTTTCATCATAGAAAGTTTTTGTTGTGGCACCACAAGATGGACACTCACCTTTATTTAGCTTGTCAACACGAGAGTGTTTACTTTTGAAGTATAATAAAACAGAGAATATTACTATTAAAAAAACTAATAGCAAGAAGATTATAGTTTGCATGAAGCAGAGTTTTACTCTACTTCAGCGTCGATAACATCGTCATCGTCTTTTTTTGCTTTTTGGTTTGGTTGTGCACCAGCTTGGTCACCACCTTCTTTTTTGTACATAGCTTCTGCTAACTTGTGAGATTTTTCAGTTAAAGCTTTCACTTTTTCTTCAATTTGCTCTTTAGTTGCATTTTCGTCTTTTAATAATTCTTCTAATTCAGCAGCAGAATCAACGATAGCTTTAGTTTCTTCTTCAGAAACTGCATCTGGGTTTTCTTCTAATGTTTTCTTAGTTGAATGTAATAAAGCGTCAGCTTGGTTTCTTACTTCAATTACTTCTTTTTTCTTAGCATCTGCTTCTTTGTTAGCTTCTGCTTCATTTACCATTTTTTCGATTTCTTCATCAGATAATCCAGATGAACCAGAAATAGTAATTTTATTTTCTTTACCTGTACCTTTATCTTTAGCAGATACATTTAAAACACCATTTGCATCAATATCAAATGTTACTTCAATTTGAGGAACACCTCTTGGAGCTGCTGGAATGTCAGATAATTCGAACATACCTAAAGATTTATTATCTTTAGCAAATTCTCTTTCACCTTGACCTACGTGAATTGATACAGCTGGTTGGTTATCTTCAGCAGTTGAGAATACTTGAGATTTCTTAACTGGGATAGTTGTACCTTTTTCAATTAATTTAGTTAAAACTCCACCTAGAGTTTCAATTCCTAATGATAATGGAGTAACGTCTAATAATAATACGTCTTTAACATCACCTTTTAATACACCAGCTTGAACAGCAGCACCTGCAGCTACAACTTCATCAGGGTTAACACCTTTGTTTAAGTCTTTACCGAAGAATTCTCTTACTACTTCATTTGCTTTTGGTAATCTAGTAGATCCACCAACCATAATGATTTCTTCAATTTCGTCTTTATCTAAACCAGCGTCTTTTAAAGCAACTTTGATGTGATCTAAAGTTTCAGTAATTAAATCTTCAGTCATAGCTTCAAATTTTGCTCTAGTTAATGATTTAACTAAGTGAACAGGACCAGCTGAACCCATAGAGATGAATGGTAAGTTGATTTCTGTTGATTCAGCAGAAGATAATTCTTTCTTAGCGTTCTCAGCAGCATCTTTTAATCTTTGTAATGCCATTTTGTCATTTTTAACATCAAAACCATTTTCAGTTTGGAATTCTGCTGCTAACCAATCAATAATAGCGTTATCGAAGTCATCTCCACCTAAGAATGCATTACCATCAGTTGATAATACTTCAAAAGTACCATCACCAATTTCAAGTGCAGTAACATCAAAAGTACCACCACCTAAATCATATACTAATACTTTTTCTTCACCTTTTTTATCTAAACCATATGCTAATGAAGCAGCTGTTGGCTCATTGATAATTCTTAATACGTTTAAACCAGCAATAGTACCAGCTTCTTGAGTTGCTTTTCTTTGTGCATCATTGAAGTATGCAGGAACAGTAATAACAGCGTCAGTTACAGGAGCTCCTAAATATTCTTCAGCGTCAGCTTTTAATTTTCCTAAAATCTTTGCAGATACTTCTTGAGGAGTATATACTTTGTCACCAACTTCAACAGCTGCTGCTCCGTTTCTATCAACGATTTTATAACCAACTTTAGATTGTGCTTCTTTAGCATTCTCTTCGTCCATCATAAGACCCATAATTCTTTTTACAGAATAGATAGTTTTTTCTGGGTTTGTAATAGCTTGTCTTTTTGCTGGATCACCAACTAATACTTCGTTTTTGTCTGTAAATGCTACGATTGAAGGAGTTGTGTTCTTACCTTCTTTATTAGGGATAACTTTCGCTTCTCCACCTTCGTAAACTGCCATACAAGAGTTAGTTGTACCTAAGTCAATTCCAATTACTTTACTCATTTTAATTCCTTATCAAGTTTTGTTTTTTAATTTTAATTTCAAATATTTTTTAAATCTATTAGTTTTTTGACATTACGGTCAGTTCAACCAAGTTGCCGAAATAGCATATTTTAGGCTAGTTCAAGGCAGACAAGAAATAGAAAGGAGAAGCTTACTTTTGTAAGTGACTCTTTTATATTTCGTAGTCGAACGTAGAAATAGTCAAAATATGTCTATTTCTTACAGATTGAAACCATTGCTGGTCTTAACAATCTTTCTTTTAATTTATAACCTTTTTGAAGTCTTTGAACAATCATTCCATCTTCATGGTCAGGGCTATCAATTTGCATTACAGCGTCGTGGAAGTTTGGATCAAATTCACCATCTGTATCAACTGTAGTAATATCATGTTTTTCAAAAGCAGTGTAGAAGTTTTTAATTGTTAATTCAACACCTTCTTTTAATTTACCTAATAATTCATCAGCTGGTAAATCTGTTGCTGCTTCTTCAGCTGCTAGTGCCATCTCTAAAGTATCAATAGGAGCTAATAAATCTTTTGCAAACTTTTCAGATGCATAATCAATTGCTGCATATTTTTCTCTTTCAAGTCTTTTCTTGATGTTTTCAAAATCAGCATGTACTCTTAAGTACTTATCTTCTGATTCTTTTAATTTTGCTTCAAGTTGTGCAATTTTATCTTCAGCTGTTTCTTCTTTTACTTCTGTAACTTCTTCAGTTGCAGTTTCACAAGTTTCTTCAACAACTTCTTCAGTTGTTACTTCTTCTTTTTTTTCTTCGCTCAATTTTATCTCCTAAAAAGTTGTAATTTTTTTATAAAAGTATTCATAATTTTTTGGTAATTCGCCAATTACTAACATTTTCACATCTTCATTATTAACCTTACAATAGTGACAGATACCAATATAATCATCAGGTAAAAGTTCTTCAAAATATAGACCTTCGTCTACTCTGTCTAAAATTTCACCCTTTAAAAAGCTATTAATTGTTAGTTCATCAAAATTGTAATTCAATGCTAAATTTAAAAATTCTTTATAATTAAAAATTTCAAAATCCGAATTTTGTATTGTTTGCATTATTGCATCGTGTACTTCATATGCTCCAACATCTTTTGAGATTTTTAAAATATCTTTAGTTGAAATTCCAACCATATCTTGTAAAAATCTATAAAGAGCATCAGAGAATTTCACAGTAATTGCAAAAGAAGTAAACTCTAATATCATATATTTATTGTCTACATTAATAATGTCATTTAATACATCTGATTTTTCTTTTTTAATAAATACAGAAACTTCAACTTGTGATGCAAAATATTGTAAGGCTGGTAAATTTATATCTTCGATTTTAAAATTAAGTTTTGTAAGCCAGTATTGTTTTAAAGCTTCAGTAGTTGGGGTTCTTCCACTACTTATATGTTCTTGAGCTAAAAACCCTTCTTCACCCAACTTCTTAAAGTAACCTCTAATTGTTGCAGGAGAATAAGTAATATCATACATAGATTTTAATTGTGTAGACCCAATAGGTTCACAATGCTCTATATAAGCTTTAATAATAGACTGTAATAAAAACTCTTTTTTATTAATCATTTTACAACCAATTTTATTTTTTAGCACTCGTTGTCTTAAACTGCTAAAGAATTATAACCTATTGAGTGTATCTTTGTCAAGTAGTTTTATTTATAAATGAAAAAATTTCTTATAAAATGAATCTAATTTTTTTATTTTTTTATTTCTAATTTTCCAGATGTTATATTATAAGTTATGGTATGGATAAATTATATACACCAAATGTACACAAATAATTCATAGTATTATTCTAAATCCCTTTTTTTAAGTTTATATAAATTTTAAGTATGATAAATTGTCACTAAATTGTAATTTATAAACAATTTATATGTAATTTACATGCTAATATACATCTTGATTATTTTATTGTATCTGATATAATTATCATAGTGTTGTTTCACAAAACTAACTTACATATTAATTTTAAGGAGAAAAGAATGAAAAAAATCGCTACAGCTGCTCTTTTAGGAGCATTAACACTTCCAGCTTTCGCTGCTGAATTTGTAACAATTGGTACAGGTGGAGTTACAGGAACTTACTACCCAACAGGTGGTGCAGTTTGTAGACTTGTAAACAAATACAAGAAAGAGACTAAAATCAGATGTTCTGTTGAATCAACTGGTGGTTCTGTATACAATATTAATACTATTAAAAATGGTGAATTAGATTTCGGTATTGCACAATCTGATGTTGTATACCAAGCTTCTAAAGGTATTAAGAAATTTGCTGATAAACCAGTAAAAAAATTAAGATCTGTAATGGCTATTTATCCTGAATTATTCACATTAGTTACAAGAAAAGATGCAAACATCAATGGTGTTGCTGATCTTAAAAACAAAAGAATTAACTTAGGAAATCCAGGTTCTGGTAATGAAGCTACTGCTTTAGCATTATTCAAAGCTGTTGGTATGACTAAAGATGATTTAAAATTTGCAGGGGCTTTAAAAGCTGCTGAAATGCCAGATGCATTAAGAGATAACAAAATTGACGGTTACTTCTACATGGTAGGTCACCCTACTGCAAATATTAAAGATGCTTCTAACTCTGTTGACGTAAAAATCACTCCATTAGTTGGTGATAAAGTTGATGCATTAGTTAAAGCTAACCCATACTTTGCACAAGCAGATGTTCCTGCTGGAATGTACAAAGGTAACCCAGAAGCTACTCCTACATTTGGTGTTAAAGCTGTATTAGTTTCTAGTACTGATGTAAGTGATAAAGCAGTTTATACTGTTGTTAAAGCTATCTTAGAAAACTTCGATGCTTTCAAAAAATTACACCCTGCTTACGCGAACATTACAAAAGAATCTTTATTAGACGGTCTTTCTGCTCCAATGCATGAAGGTGCTAAAAAGTACTTCAAAGAAGCTGGAATTTTAAAATAATTCCTAGTACTCAAGGGCTTTTGCCCTTGAAACCTAATTTTTATACGCAATTTAAAAACTACTTTGAATGGCGTATGACAAATAACTTAAATATTTAAAGGATTTACTATGCCTCTTTATGAAGAGAAACCTCATAAACTTAGTGAATTAGAAGAAGAGCAAGCCCACGAAACGGAAGCTGTTGTTAATGAACTTGAAGGACAAAGAGTTTTCGGTGCACAACACTATGAGTTTTGGTTAATTTCGGTTATTGCCTTAAGCTGGTCACTATTTCAATTATATATTGTAATTGAACCTATTAATTCAACTATTACAAGATCAATTCACTTATCATTTGGTATTTTATTAGCATTCCTAATTTACCCAATGTTCAGAAAACCATATTTTTTACAAAAAATTAGATGGTTTGGATTTACATTAGCTGGTGTTGGAGTAGCAACAGCTTCATATATTGCTGTATTCTATGAAGATTTAGCACAAAGACCTGGTGATTACATTGGTCTTGATATTTTTATGGCATTACTTGGTATTGTTATTTTATTAGAAGCAGGAAGAAGAGTATTAGGATTTGCACTTAGTGTAATTGCTATTATATTCTTAGCTTATGATGTTTTAGGTCCTTATATGCCTGAAATGATTATCCATAAAGGTGCATCATTAAATAAATTAGCAGGACATATGTTCTTAACTACTGAAGGTATCTTTGGTGTTCCATTAGGGGTATCTGCTGGATTTGTATTCTTGTTTGTACTTTTTGGTTCATTATTAGATAAAGCTGGTGCTGGTGAGTACTTTATTAACTTAGCATTTGCAATGCTTGGTAAATATAGAGGTGGTCCTGCAAAAGCTTCTGTTGTTGCATCTGGATTTACTGGAATTATTTCTGGTTCTTCAATTGCTAATACAGTAACTACTGGTACATTTACTATTCCATTAATGAAAAAAGCTGGATTTAGGCCGGAACAAGCAGGTGCAGTTGAAGTTGCATCTTCTACCAATGGACAATTAATGCCACCGGTTATGGGTGCTGCTGCGTTTATTATTGCTGAGTTCTTGGGAATGGCATATACAGATGTAATTGTTGCAGCATTTATTCCTGCCTTTGTTTCTTATTTTGCACTATTTTATATTGTTCACTTAGAAGCACTTAAGTTAGGTCTTAAAGGAATGGATGATGAGGATTTACCTCCAAAATGGAAAACATTTGTTAGAGGTATTCACTATTTAGTCCCTATCTTCTTCTTGATGTATACACTAATGGTATTAAGAGAATCAGCGGCAAGTGCTGCATTTAATGCAATTATGTTACTTATGATGTTAATGGTTGTTCAGCATCCATTCAGAGCTATTTTAGCAAAAGAGAAAATTACTAAAGAGATTATGTTAAGTGGTTTTGTTGATATTTTAGCTGGTATGATTGCAGGTGCTAAAAATATGGTTCCTATTGCAATTGCTACAGCATTAGCTGGTATTGTTGTTGGATCTATTACATTAACTGGTTTAGGTCAAGTATTATTAGAAGTTATTGAGTCATTATCTGGTGGTAATATCTTTATTATCTTATTCTTAGCTGCTTTTGTTTCATTAGTATTAGGAATGGGTTTACCAACGACTGCTAACTATATTGTAATGGCATCGTTAACAGCACCAGTAATTTTAATTCTTGCACAAGATAATGGATTCTTAATTCCTGCAATTGCTGCACACTTATTTGTATTCTACTTTGGTATTCTAGCAGATGACACCCCACCTGTTGGTCTGGCCGCCTATGCAGCTGCCGGAATTGCTAAAGCAGATCCAATTAAAACTGGTATCCAAGGATTTAAATACGATATTAGAACAGCGATTTTACCGTTTATGTTCTTCTTTAACCCAGAGTTATTATTAATCTCAGGTGTTGATGCTATGAATCCTGCGGATCCTAAAGGATGGATTTGGATTACAAATCCTGTTGAAATTGTAATGATTTTTGTTACAGCATTTATTGGTATGGTTGCATTCTCTTGTTTCACGCAAGGATACTTTGTAACTAGAACAAATATTATTGAGAGATTTATCTTCTTAACAATTGTTCCATTTATGTTCTTACCAAAAATTATGGCTGAGTACTTTAGTTTACC
>DKNG01000133.1 GCA_002470185.1 Arcobacter sp. UBA7394
CAGAATCTACTAGTTCTCCTACCATTGGAAAATAGTCTAAACTTGAAGCTCTTGCACCTATTTTTATATCTAAAACACTAACATTATCTATGTTAATAATGTCATTAGCTAAAGATATTAACTTTAAAGAATCTTCATCAACCATATCAGATTTATAACATCTAGAACAACTATTTATATTTGCAACTTCCACACAGTAATTACATATATCTTTATCACAATCAAAACGATGATGAGTTGCACCTAATGAAACTTTATATAAATCATCTTTATAAGGTATTGCTTTTGAGATTGAACACTCTTTATGATAGTTTATTATAGGTTTTGATGTAGTTGATACATCAATCTTTTGTCCCCACACAGCTCTTATATTAAAGTATTTCTCTTTAATTAATCTAGTATCTGCGCCCGTTGTTAAAATTACATGCTTAGCTTTAATTTCATTATTAATAAGCCAAGACTTATCATCTAATTGTTCTAAATAATTTATTTCATAGTTTAATTTTGTTTTAATATCTTTTGTTAAATATTCACAAATCTCAGAAGGGTTTACTTGTGAACCAATAGGGAAAAAGTATCCATCATCCATCTGTTCATATTCAAAATCCATAGAAGTCCTATATGATTCAAATTTATCTCTATCTTCTTGATTTTTAGGAATTCTACAAACTCCACAATTTGTCAAAAGCTCATTACCTAAACTTTTATAAAATTGTGTAGAAAATTTCAAGGACTTAGTTATTAAAGATTTAAAAGCATTATCTTTACCTAATAAAGGTGAAAGAAAAGCTCCAGCTGCACCACTAGCACCAAATGCTACTTTTTCATTTTTATCTATTAGTAAAACAGAATCAGAATGCTCTGATAAAAAATAAGATGCAGCACTACCAGCAATACCAGCACCAACAACAACATAGTCATATTCTAAAAATTTAGGCATTCTTTTCTATCTCTTCAAGTAGTTGATAATTTGGTCGCCAGTATCCTCTACCACCTCTTAAACTCACGCATCTATATTTAGGAAACTTCTTTTTATAGTAGTTGAGCCGCTCTTTTGTAGTTTTTCCAGAATCACAATAAAAAACAAAAACTGTACCCTCTGGCATTGTTTCCATTTCATAAGGATTATATGTGATTGTTTCAATATTTCTTAGTGGTTTTAAAATAGTATCAATTAATACTACTTTTATTCCCTCTTCTTCTAGTTGTTTTGTATTTTTATATAGCTCTTGTTGAGTCCACTCATCAGTGTAAAACATAAATTATTCCATGATATTTTTTAATAGCCTATTGTAAATAAGCTCAAAATAATAGCATAATCTTTGTTAATAGTGCTAATTGTCAAACAAACCTTGATTGACTATGACTCAAGTTTGTGTTATAATGTATAATTAAATGTAAATACTTATATTATTCTAGGAAATAAAATGGCAAAAAGTTTATATGAAACACTTGAAGTAAATGAAAATGCTTCAGCTGATGAAATTAAAAAAGCTTATAGAAAATTAGCAAGAAAATATCACCCAGATGTGAATAAAGATCCAGAAGCAGAAGAGAAATTCAAAGAAATTAACGCAGCTTATGAAGTACTAAGTGACCAAGACAAAAAATTACAATATGATCAATATGGTGATTCAATGTTTGGTGGACAAAACTTCCATGACTTCGCAAGAGGTCAAGGTTCAAACAGTAATTTAGATGATATCTTAAGACAAATGTTTGGTCAAGGTGGCGGCGCTGGTTTTGGTCAAGGCGGATTTGGACAAGGTGGATTCGGTGGAGGATTTGGTGGTTTTGATGAACCAGATTTAGATACATCTGCACAAATTACTATTCCATTTGATATTTCTATTCTTGGTGGGAAACAACATATCTCATTAAACAATGATTCTTTTGATATTAAAATTCCAGAAGGAATTAAAGATGGTCAAAAAATTAGAGCAAAAGGTAAAGGTAAATCTTACCATGGACAACAAGGTGATTTAATCCTTAAAATAAATGTAGCTGCTTCTCCTGAATATGAAAGAGATGAAGATACACTTATTAAAACATTTGATTTACCTCTTAAAACTGCCCTATTTGGTGGTAAAATTGAAATCAAAACAATACATAAGGACATTACACTAAAAGTACCACAAAACACTAAACAAAACCAAAAGTTTAGAGTTAAAGGACTTGGAGTTCTAGACAGAAAAGCAGGAGAAAAAGGTAATTTACATCTAAAAGCAAATATCATCTTACCTAAAGTTGATGATTTAGATGAAGATTTAATCAATATGCTACAAGAGAAGCTTCCAGTATAAAAAGGTAAATAGCTATGGAAAAGAATAGTTACATAGAACCTGTATTTTTAATCTCAGCAGTTGCTGAGATTTTAAATATCCATCCTCAAACATTGAGGCAATATGAAAGAGAAGGTTTAATCAAACCCTCTAGAACTAATGGTAAAATCAGATTATATTCACAAAAAGATATTGATCATATCAAATACGTTTTAACACTTACACGAGAATTAGGGGTTAATTTAGCGGGAGTTGATATTATTTTACAATTAAATAAAAAAATAGAAAACTTAGAGAGTGAAATTCACACTTATAAAACAAGAATAAAAAATATTAATAATTTAGCAGTAGTACCTGATACAAAAGCTTTAGTAGTTCAAAAAACTTCTTTTGATATTGTTATAGTAGAATCAAAAGAGGAATAATCCTCTTTTAATTAAATTTGATGTTGAACGATATAATCTCTCATAAGAGGTGGAATATCTAAATAGTTATCATCATCTACAGATAAATTAGATTTATTCTCTTCCTCATTATTATCATTATTTTCTAAATCTGTATCATTCTTAGATTCAAATCCAGTTGCAACAATAGTAATTTTTACTTCATCAGTTTCTAATGTTCTATCAGAAGTAGTACCAAAAATAATTTCAGCATTGTGATCCATTCTATCATTAATAGAACCCATTACATCATTAATCGCAAATAATGATACTTGAGGGTGAATATTAAAGTGAATTAAAATACCTTTAGCACCATTTAAAGACATTTTATCTAATAATGGAGACTCAATAGCATCTTCTAAAGCTCTTTGTGCAGCATTTTCACCTTTTGCTTTACCAATACCCATTAAGGCCATACCTCTATGTTGCATAATAGTTTTAACATCAGCAAAGTCAGTATTAATATCAGAATTACCTGGGTTTAGAATAACCTCAGACATTCCATTTACAGCTTGATAAAGAATATTATCAATAATTTTAAAGGCATCTTTCATCCCTACATTTTCATCGATAATTTCTAATAATCTATCATTAGGTACTACAATAATTGAATCACTTACTTTTTTAAGTTCTTCAAGTCCTAAATTTGCAAGACCTGCTCTTTTTTTACCTTCCCAAGTAAATGGTTTAGTAATAACAGATACAGTTAAGGCACCAATTTCTTTTGCAGCTTTTGCAACAATAGCAGCAGCACCAGTTCCAGTACCTCCACCAAGTCCAGCAGCAATAAATACAATATCAGCACCTTTAAGAGCATTTTTAATCTCTTCATAACTCTCAACTGCAGAATCTCTACCAATTTCTGGTTTCATTCCTGCACCAAGCCCCTTAGTAAGCTTAATTCCTAATTGAATTTTCTTTGGAGCCTGAGAAATATGTAATACTTGTAAATCAGTATTTGCAGCAATTAAATCAACTTTTTGAGAACCTTCTTTGATCATGTGGTTAATCATATTACAACCACCACCACCGATTCCAATAACAGAAATTTTAGCTACGTTATCAGATAGTACCTTATTTGGCATTTGTTCTTTTATATCATCTACTTTAAATAAATTATCCATTAAAACCACTCCGATATTTTGCTCCAGAATTTTGAAACACCTTTTTTCTTTTCTTTTGAAAGAGGTGTTAAAACCGTTGGATCGTCTTTTCTTACTTCTTGAGACTTATTATGTACTTCTTCTCTTGCTTGAGTATTCTGATTATAATTAATCTGTTCATTAAACTCATTATTGTTATTCATTTGAGGGTTTTGAATTGTTTTATTTTCAATTCTTGCCTCTTTTCTAATCGGTTTAACTAAATGCTTAGAAGAATCTAACTCATAATTTCTATTTAATCCTAATTTGTATTCTAATAAACCAACAATAGTTGACATACCTGGTTCATCAAAGTTTAAATACCCATTTTTGATATTTTTTGGATTTGATAAAGAAATAGGAGTTCCATCAAAAATTTTATCAGCTAATTCTCTAATACCTTCTAAGTTTGCCATACCACCAGTGATAACAATTCCAGAAGTTACATTATCTAAAATACCACTTTTTTTAAGTTGGTTTCGAACTAATACAAGTACTTCTTCAACTCTTGCATGAATAATTGTTTGAATATAATCTAAAGCAACTTCAGAATGAGTATCTTCATCACCAATTCTAGGAATTTTTACTTTAGTTACCCCTAATTCATTATTAGGCGTATAATCTTTAGTTAAAGATCCATATTCAGTTTTTATTCTCTCAGCAGCTAATGGTGGAGTATGTAACATAACTGATAAGTCATTAGTAATATGATTTGATCCAACAGGTATAAATCCATTATGAATTAAAGAATTACCTTTATAACAAACAAACTCAGTTGTTGTTGATCCCATATTAATAACAGTTGTACCAAACTTTCTTTGTTGATTATCAAGTACAGAAATAGCAGAGGCATAACCATCTAATATAAATCTTGATTCTTCAATTCCAGAAACTTTAAGTGCTGATTTAATATTTGTTAATGCTGTTCTTTTTGCTGTTACAATATATACCGCAACTTCTAATCTAGACCCATTCATGTTAAGAGGATTATTAACATCAACAGAATCATCTACTTTAAAGAAAATAGGTACAACATGAACAACTTCATATTCTGGTACAATAGTGGCATTATAAAGTGCCATTTGCATTACTTGGTTAATTTCAGTTTCAGTAATTAATCCATTAGGTACATTAACTGAACCTGAACTTCTGATACTTTTTGTGTAATTACCAGATATTGAGACAACAGATTCATCAATAGTTTCTGTTGTATTTCTTTTGGCTAAAGTTACAGCATTTTTTATTGCCTTAGAAGCCTCTTCAATATTAATAATTAACCCTTTATTTATACCTTCACTATTCTGAATGCCAGTCCCTAGAATATTTATATTATATTCTAGATCATGTTTAGCAATCACTGCTGTGATAGTTGAAGATCCAATATCAATTGCTAAAAGAGTATTATTCAATTATTATTCCTTTGTATCTATAGAAGATTGAATTTCGTAAGTATTTTCTAATCTCTTAATTAAATTAGCCATTAACTCTTGATCTTGTAATTGAGTTAATGTTGACTTAACTGTTTCATTTCTAGATTCTGAATATTCACCTAATTTAGAAGCGTTTACTCTAAATAATACAATTTTATTATCTAAGTTAACTAAACCTTCTTTATTAGTTGCAGAGAATAGTTCATTTAAGAATTTTGCTGCTTCTTGTGGATTTAAAGCTGTAATTTTATCTACAGACTCTCTTGTAACTTTTTTGATGTTAGTTCCTTTGAAAGTACTAACTTCTTTTTTTGCTAACTCATTAAGTTTTTTGTTTTTTGCAACTTCATCATATACTACAGAAACTCTTGGTTTTGCTGCTTCAAATGATAATGGTTTTGAATCAATTTTTTTAACTAATTGAGTAATTACATAAGCATTGTCATGTAAAAATGGTTTGATTAAAGTTCCTACTTTTGCAGAAACAATTTTCATATTATTTTCTGAATCAAATGGTAAAGAATTTTGAGCATAAGATGCATTATCTTCTAAATTAGCTTTACCCTTTTTAACTTGAATATATTTCTTTAAAGCCTCTTTTTTAGAGTACTTCTTATCTAAATCTTTAATGATATCAGCTTTAGCTTCTTCTAAAGATTTGATTTTACCATCTTCTTTTTTGTAATCAGTTTTGAATTTAGTATAGTGACTTTTAATATCTTCATCACTAGCATTAGATGCAACAACTGGAACTTTTGTAGTTTTAACTTCATATTGAATTTCAGACATATAAGCTAACTTATTATTTTCCCAATAAGCTTTTACTTCATCTTCACTAGGATTAACAACAATATCAGATGCTTTTAATACTTTAATATTAATATCATCTTCAACAAATAATAGTTTGTTTAAGTTTTCAACTTCAACTGAACTTGGGTTAACTACAAATAAATTTTGAATTTTTTGTAATAAGATTCCTCTTTTTAAAGACTCTTCAAAAATTACTGGTTTAGTTCTGTTTTGAGCAAGCACTTTTACATAAGTAGGTTTATCAAATTTTCCATTTTTTAAAAAAGCTTGATATTTTACTAATTCTTTAGCAACATCTTCATTTGTTACATCAAGACCTAATGAATCAGCATAAGATAAAATAAGATTTTTTTGTAAAACTTGTTTATATGCAACATCTTTTAGATTTAATTGATCAGCCATCTCTTTATTGAAAGAGTCACCAAAAATTCTTGAATATTGATCGTAAAGGTTAGAATACTCTTGTTGGTACTCTTCAACTGATACTTCTCTATCACCTACAACTGCTACAACTCCACCTTGCTTGCCATATTCATATGAGCCCCAACCAACAAAGCCAGCTCCAACAAAAGCTATTGTACTTATCCAGATAGTAACTACTAGCCACTTTTTGTGCTTTTGCATCCACGTAATCATAAAACATAATCCTCTTAAAATTTTTAAATATATTACAACAAAATTTCTTTTAAATTAGTTAAATATTATTTATCGTAAGAAGAAATTATAATTCCTCTAATAGTTCTCTTTGTGGTACCTTTGCTTTACTTAGCATATCATTTATGACAGATTCTCGAATAGTTATTTCTAGTTTTTTACATGCACTTTTGAAAGCTTCTTCTTCTCCAACAATAAAACACATCTTTTTAGCTCTAGTAATTGCAGTATAAAGTAGTTTTGTATTATGCATAATATAGTGAGAAAAACTCATAGGAATTAAAGCATTTTCATACTCCATACCTTGTGTTTTATGAATAGTTAGACAATAAGCAAGTGATAATAAAGATGAGATGTTTTCAAAAGCATAAAATACCACCATATCATCATTTGGGTATAAAACAATACATTTTTCTTCTTCAAAATCTAGTTTAATAATAAGTCCTAACTGTCCATTAAATACTCTTTTTTCTAAGAAGTCCGTAGAACCACTTTTATACATACTCATTGTTTGTGAA
>DKNG01000143.1:0-2252 GCA_002470185.1 Arcobacter sp. UBA7394
ATATTTTATATCCAGGGGATGAACTATCTTACACTCTAAAAGGTGGGGGTGGTACAAACTTTGAAAATACATTTGAATATATAAATGAAAATATTGATGAGGTGAATTTACTACTTTATTTTACAGATGGTTTTGGAAAGTTTCCAGAAGATGAAGCTTTTTTTGAAACAGTTTGGGTTCTAAGTGACGAAATAGAAGTTCCTTTCGGAAGAACTATTTTTCTATAAATTATATGTATCCATATAAATTAAATTTACATGGATACGGACTTTCTCATATGATTTTAGTTCGCGGTAAAATCAAACAAGAATTCCTGCATATATATTCATTGAAACAATTAGCATAATTGAAAAAGCAGTTAATAAAAGACTTTTTTTTATTCCTTGTTTAAATGTTCTCATTTTTAATCTCCTCTAAAACATAAAGAACTATTGCGTATAGAAAAATTCTTTATATAAATATTGATTAGATTAGATTAAAATGCCCAATTGCAGTGTGTAAGTAAATTATAAGTGTGCAATCCGGCTATCTTAAATCTAAGACCCGTGACTTTCCGTCCCTATCTCACAATAGGTTTGGCTATAACTATTATATGTTACTTTTTATTTTAGTTTACTTAATAAAACTCTTTCTTTGATTATTTTTATCATGTAATAAATTAATAACTCACTTGTAACTAATATAAACTATACTTAAATATTATAAAATTAGGAAAATAAATGTGGAATACACCTGTTGATATTTATTGTGAAAGGTTAGATACTACGTTTTGGGCTGAGCCTATTAACGCAATGACAAATATAGGATTTATCTTTGCTTCTTTTCTTGCAATATACATACATAAAAAAGATGGATTAAACAATAAAGTATTTATATTTTTATCTTTGCTTGTCGCATTAATTGGAGTAGGTTCTTTTTTGTTCCATACCTTTGCTAATACGTGGAGTGGTTTATCTGATACTATTCCAATATGGAGTTTTGTTGTTTTATATGTTTTTTTTGTTATAAAAATAGTATTTAATAACTCGTGGGTTAAAACTATTTTCATAATGATTATTGTATTTGCTCTTTCATACTTAGGATTATATTTAAGCAAAAGCGAAAATGATAATAATGGACAAGTTCTAAATGGAAGTTTACAATATAGTCCAGCTTTATTTTTTATGATAGTCTATACTGTAATGTTATATATAAAAAAACAGAAGATATTCAAATACGCAGCTTATGCATTATTAGTATTCTTTATTTCGCTTTGTTTTAGAACAATTGATATGTATCTATGTGAAAGTCTGAGTATTGGTACACATTTTGTTTGGCATATATTGAATGCCTTGATGTTGTTTTTATTATTGCTTACTTTTCATAAATCATTAAGAGAGTATTAGCCAAGCTCTCTTAATAACACTTTTCCTTTTTCTGTAAGGTTTGGATAAATCATAAATTCAAAGAATACCTCTTTTGCTTCATGAATTGATTCTAAACTTACCTCTTGAGTAGTTGATGTAAATGTCTGCCAATAAGCTGTAATAAACCAGTGAAGTTTTGCTCTTTTATTTAATGACGTTCTACTCAGATTTTTTAATATTCCTTCACTAATTAGATAGTTTAATAAGCCTTCTATTTGTTTAATTCTTATTTCTTGATTCTTAGCAAAAATTTCTTTTAGTTTTGGATCAAAGGCAATTAACACTGCTGCATCTCTAAGTAAGAATCTATATTCATAAAATAGTTTTGCATATTGATTAAACATATCATCCATGGCTTCAAAGAAGTTTTCAGTTAATAGCATTTTCTCAAAACTATTAAGTCCTACAAAGTTTGAACTAAGTTCCATATATATATCTAAAATTATCTCTTCTTTATTTTTATAGTGATAATACAAGTTCCCTGGAGAAATTCCCGCTTCTTTTGCTATATGATTAGTAGTAATACTTAATGAATCGTTTTCATTAAAAAGTTTAATGGCTGATTTTTTGATTTTTGTTTTTGCATCTATTTTCTTTTTCATGGTTTATTTTAACATTTTAGAGCTTTTACTTTATAAATTAGAGTAATTACTCTAAAATTAAGTTGCTTATAAAACATTGTTTATTACAATATACAAAATAACAAAAAGGATTACATTATGAATGCTAAAGCAGGGGATGGTTTACCATCGTTAGAGCGAAGAGTTATTAGATATATATTGATTCCCGTAATTAGATTACTTATGACTTGGAATCTGGCTTTATTCCTTTTAAAAAGAGAAAGAA
>DKNG01000143.1:2400-3736 GCA_002470185.1 Arcobacter sp. UBA7394
GATTATTCAGTAAATATGGTATGTGAACATTTATATATAGCAGGTGGTGCAGTTATGTCTGTGATTGATACTTTATCAAAAGAAGAAGAGTTTAAAAGAGATATTAAAATAGAAGCAGTTAAACCAAAAGGGGAAGATTCTAAAGCTTATGAAAATTTCTTATTGTTTATGAATAAATACGAAGCGTACATAAAATCACATAAAAAGAATCAATCAAAACAAACAAAAGCTCATCCTTGGTTTATAAATTTCAACAACCATGATTGGACATGTTTTATGTTTATGCATACCTTTATACATAGAAGACAAATAGAAGAGATAATAAGAGTACAAAAGGAAAGTAATGAATAATTATAATGGAACATTAATAAGAGTATTTTTCATATTTGTTTTTTTGATCAGTTTTTGGCTTTTTCTTTCAATTCCTCTTTTTTTTGCTGTGATATATTTATTTAATTTAAATGCTAGTTTGTCTATACTAATTTATATAGTAATAGCAGTTCTTTTAATAAGAGTCTTCTATCCCAAATTCATCTTTAGAAACTAAAGGATAAGTAATGAAAGAGAGTTTAAAAAGTTTTTATAAAAACAACTTTGTTTTCAAAGGAAAAGAGAAACTCTCCAAATTAACCATTCTTTTTATAATAACACTTGATTTATTTGTATTTGCAATTTTAGGTTTAGGAATAGACTTTCAAGTACAAATTCTAAATAGTCCAAACTCTTCTTATCCAAATCAATGTAGAACAATAGTTAATTCAAAAGATTTACATAATATTAATAAGTACTTCTATTCTAAGAATAGCTCAAATCATAAATACAAAAATATAAAAGATGAACAATTAGACCAATCTTGTAAAACTCTATTTGATAAACTTAGTGTTGTTAAAAAAGAACATAATATTTTGACTTTAAGAAAAGAACAGAAGAAACTATTAAAAGACTTATCCCAAGTTTCAAAAGAATTAGATTTTATTCGAGCTAACTATAACACTTCTTTATTTGAAAGTATTGATAAAAAACAAAATACAATCAATAATGATATAAAACAAAAATACATTATATATACAAAAAAATTAGAGAACTTAAAAAAAGAAAAAGAAAAGCTCACAAACTCTTTTGCCAATTCAAATAGTGTAAAAGAATTAACTACATATATAAAGAGTAATAAGAAGTTAATAAATGACAATTACAAATCATTAAGAAAATCATATGAAATAAAAAAAGAGCTAATTACACTAGCCTTCTTATCTCCTTTATTCTTACTTGCATTTTATTTAATGAGAAACTATCTATTAAAAGAGAACTATATCTTATATATTATCTCTAAGAATAT
>DKNG01000143.1:3810-33490 GCA_002470185.1 Arcobacter sp. UBA7394
TACTTTATTACCAAAAGTCTTTTTTGAGAAACTTCTAAAATTCTTTATGGATTTAGAGATACCTTTTGTTGTTTACTATTTTGCAATTGCTGTATTAATTTTAATTTTTACATATATGATCATCCAAGTTCAAAAGAGATATAAAAAAGAGGGTGAAGAACTAAAAAACAATTCTATCTCCAAACTAGAATCATATAATAGAAGTATTTGTAATGATTGTGGAAATAAAGTAAATTATGAAACTATGAACTATTGTCCTAACTGTCAAAATCAATTAAGAGTGGATTGTACTTCTTGTAACAATAAAACGATTAAGTCTTTAAAGTATTGTAGTTCTTGCTCTGAGAAAATATAAAGGTCACGACTTTAATATAATTAAAGAGATTGATTATACTTCAGGTTTTAATATGAATAAAAGGGATAATTCTGAAGAGCTAGGAAATAAAAAAACTATTTAATAAAGATATAGTAAAAGCACTTGTAATTAAAGATGATAACTTTATAAAACAAAATGCCAGAGGTACAATAGAATATCCAGAGATAATGAGTTTCTTGTTGGTTTGATCTTTAATCACTTACTCTCCTCACTAAAAGAACCTATATCAAATAATATTAAAGTATCAAAAAATATTTATACTTCGTCCTGAGCACTAACTGCAAACTATAACAATCCTGAGATAATAAGAATATGGGTGATAACAATGAAATGAATACCACCAACGATAGTTTAGTATTCTTAGATGTAAGTGACACATATATAAAGAGTAATAGTATATACCTAAATTAAACAAGCAGAATATGAATTAATAGGTATAGTAAAAGGGTGTATTAATAAAGATATAGTTTTGCTTATAAATGTAGGCAAATTGTACTTGTTGTATACATTTATTATATATACAAACATTTCATAAGCAAATAATTAACATCCAAAAACCTATTTAAAAGCTATTTTACAATTAGTTGTAGAAAGTTTCACTTTAGTAATAACTTAATTTTATTAGCAAGAAAAGCCCATATAAACGTATGTTAAGACATATTGTTTCCAAATTGAAATAAATCATTCATTTAAGCTTCAAGCTTTAATAATACTTAATAGATGGCTAAAACCTATATACTTATCCTTTTTAAAAGGATATAAAATGTAGGTTTTTTACAGCTAAAGCCCATAATACTTGACATTTAAATCCTTTTAAGTTATAATCCGCGTCCACTAAATGTGGTTAGAGTGCTTTTTCGGCACATCTAACGAGTTCTTTAAAGGAAAAAAATGGAAAAAATCAGATTAAAGCTTAAAGCTTACGATCATAGAGTTTTAGACAGAAGTGTTGCTTCAATTGTTGAAGCCGTAAAAAGAACTGGTGCAGAGTTAAGAGGTCCAATACCTCTTCCTACTAAAATCAGAAGATATACAGTTCTTAAAGGTCCTCACGTAAATAAGGATTCTAGAGAGCAATTTGAAATCAGAGTTCACTCAAGAATGATTGATATCATTGCTGCTACTCCAGATACTGTAGATTCATTAATGAAACTTGACTTAGCTCCTGAAGTTGATGTTGAAGTTAGATCTATGGGTCAAGAATAAGAAAGGGTAATAAATGGAATTTATCGTAGAAAAAATTGGTATGAGTAGAACAGTTTCTGTTCCTGCTGTTCCTGTTACACTTTTAAGAGTTCTTGATACTAAGGTATGTGAAGTTACTGACGGTGTAGCAATTGTTTCTTATGCATCTGGTAAGAAGATGAATAAGACTATTGAAGGTCAACAAAAAAAATATAACCTATCTAAAGAGTTTAATAGATTTGCAACTGCAAATGTAGCAAACGCTGAAGCTGGTGATTTAGATGTTAATCCTTTAGCTGAAGCTTCTGTTTTAAAAACAACTTTTAAAACAAAAGGTAGAGGTTTTCAAGGTGCGGTTAAGAGATGGAATTTTGCCGGTGGTAGAGCATCTCACGGTCACAGAATGGGTAGAAGAACTGGATCAATCGGTAATGCTGAATGGCCAGGTAGAGTTCAACCAGGTAAGAAAATGCCAGGTCAATACGGAAATACAAATGTAAGTGTTAAAAATGATGTAGTTTCATTTGACGCTGAAACTGGAATCTTAGTTGTAAAAGGTTCAGTATCAGGACCAAATGGTGCATTAGGAAAAGTAAAGGTTGCTAAATGAGTAATGCAGTAGTATTAAACGAAAAATTTGAAAATAATGGTGAATTAGCATTACCAGCAAAGTATGATGAGATCAACTCTCACAACTTATACTTATATGCTAAATCATACTTATCTTCATTAAGAGCAAATACAGCTAGAGTTAAAAACAGATCTGAAGTAAGCGGTGGTGGTAAAAAACCTAAAGCTCAAAAAGGTTCTGGTGGTGCTAGATGGGGTTCTAAAAGATCTCCTTTATTCGTTGGTGGTGGTCAAGTTTTTGGTCCTACTAAAAGAAACTACGTACAAAAAATTAACAAAAAACAAAAAGCTTTAGCATTATCTTTTGCAATTAACGCACAAGCTAAAAACGGATCATTATTTGTTACTGAATCAGTATCAATTGAATCTGGAAAAACTAAAGAAGCAGTTGCAGTTTTAAATAAATTAAACCAAAGAGATACTCTTATCGTTGTTGATTCAATTGATGAGAAGACTTACTTAGCGTTTAGAAACCTTAAAAACTGTTATATGGTTGAAAAGCAAGAAGTTAACGCTTATTTAATTTCTGCATACCACTCAGTACTAATTGAAAAATCAGTATTTGATGCATTAACAAAAGAGGCATAGAGATGGCAGATATTACAGATATTAAAGCAATATTATATACAGAAAAAACTATTGAGCTTCAAGAAAACGGTGTAATCGTTGTACAAACTAGTCCAAGAATGACTAAAAACGGTTTAAAAGAAGTATTTAAAGAGTATTTTGGTGTTACTCCATCAAAAATTAATTCTTTAAGACAAAATGGTAAAGTTAAGAAATTCAGAGGAAAAGCTGGTAAAAGACCAGATTTCAAAAAATTCTACGTTACATTACCAGAGGGCGCTGAAATAGCGAACCTTTCAGCTTAAGGAGATTATAGATGGCAATTAAAAAATTTAGACCAATAACTCCTGCAAGAAGATTTATGTCAGTAATGGATACTTCTGATATTACTTCTAAACCAACAGTTAGATCTTTACTTGTAAGAGTAAAAGCTAGTGCAGGTAGAAATAATAACGGTAGAATCACTTCTAGACACAAAGAAGCAGGTGCTAAAAAATTATATAGAATTATTGATTTCAAAAGAAACAAGTTTGGTGTAGAAGGTACAGTATCAACTATTGAGTACGACCCATACAGAAACTGTAGAATTTGTTTAGTAACTTACTTAGATGGTGATAAGAGATATATCTTACAACCTTCTGGATTAAAAGTTGGTGACAAAGTTGCTGCTGCTGAATCTGGATTAGATATTTTACCAGGTAATGCTATGAAATTAATCAACATCCCAGTTGGTACAATGGTTCATAACATTGAAATGAAGCCAGGAAAAGGTGGACAAATCGCTAGATCTGCTGGTGGATACGCTCAAATCATGGGTAGAGAAGATAAATATGTTATCTTAAGATTACCTTCTGGTGAAATGAGAAAAATCCTTGGTGTTTGTATCGCTACAATTGGTATTGTTGGAAATGAAGATTTCTCTAACATGGTAATTGGTAAAGCTGGTAGAAGTAGACACTTAGGTAAAAGACCTCAAACTAGAGGTTCTGCAATGAACCCTATTGATCACCCACACGGTGGTGGTGAAGGTAAGACTAACTCGGGTAGACATCCTGTTACTCCATGGGGTATGCCAACTAAAGGTTATAAAACTAGAAAGAAAAAAGCTAGTGATAAACTAATCATTTCAAGAAAAAAGAAGTAAGGGTTTAAGATGGCAAGATCAATAAAAAAAGGTCCATTCGTAGACGCACACCTATTAAAGAAAGTAATCAAAGCTAACGAAGCTAATGATAAAAAACCAATCAAAACTTGGTCAAGAAGATCTATGATCTTACCAGACATGATCGGATTAACTTTCACTGTGCACAATGGTAGAAACTTCGTGCCTGTAAATGTTACAGAAAACCACGTAGGATACAAATTAGGTGAATTTGCACCAACTAGAACATTCAAGGGCCATAAAGGTTCTGTTCAAAGAAAGGCGTAATTGATGGCAAGAGCAATATTAAAATTTATTAGACTTTCTCCAACAAAAGCAAGATTAATTGCTAGAGAAGTTCAAGGGATGAACGCTGAATATGCAATCGCATCATTAGCATTTACACCTAACAAAGCTGCTGGAATCATTTCTAAAGTTATCGCATCTGCTGTAGCAAATGCTGGTTTAGAACCTGAAGAAGCAATTATTACATCTGCTAGAGTTGATAAAGGTCCAGTTCTTAAGAGATTTACTCCAAGAGCTAGAGGTTCTGCTTCACCTAAGCATAAACCAACTGCACATATCATGATTGAAGTAGCTGCTGCTGAAAAAGGAGACAAGTAATGGGTCAAAAAGTTAATCCAATAGGTTTAAGACTTGGTATCAATAGAAACTGGGAATCAAGATGGTTTCCAAAATTCTCAAACATGCCTGCTAATGTTTCTGAAGACGATAAAATCAGAAAATTTGTTAAAAAAGAATTATACTACGCTGGTGTAGCTCAAACAATTGTAGAAAGAACTGCTAAGAAAATTAGAGTTACTATCGTTGCTGCAAGACCTGGTATCATTATTGGTAAAAAAGGTGCAGACGTAGAAAAGTTAAAAGTAAACTTATCTAAATTAGTAGGTAAAGAAATTGCTGTTAACATTAAAGAAGAAAGAAAACCACAATTATCTGGTCAATTATCTGCTGAAAACGTTGCTCAACAATTAGAAAGAAGAGTTGCGTTCAGAAGAGCTATGAAAAGAGTTATGCAAAATGCTCTTAAATCTGGTGCTAAAGGTATTAAGGTTTCTGTTTCTGGTAGACTTGGTGGAGCTGAAATGGCTAGAACTGAGTGGTACTTAGAAGGTAGAGTTCCTTTACATACTTTAAGAGCTAGAATCGATTACGGTTTTGCTGAAGCTCATACAACTTATGGTTGTATCGGTATTAAAGTTTGGATCTTCAAAGGTGAGGTACTTGCAAAAGGTATTCCTGCTGAAAAAACTACAGAAGAGTCTAAACCAAAAAGAAGACCACAAAAGAGAAGAGGTAAATAATTATGTTAATGCCTAAAAGAACTAAATACAGAAAGCAAATGAAAGGTCGAAACAGAGGTAAAGCTTTTAGAGGTAACTCTTTAGCTTACGGTGAGATCGGTCTTAAAGCTGTTGAGCACGGAAGAATTGATTCTAGACAAATTGAAGCTTCAAGAGTTGCAATGACTAGAAAAGTTAAAAGACAAGCTAAAGTATGGATTATGGTATTCCCTGATAAGCCTCTTACTGCTAAACCATTAGAAACAAGAATGGGTAAAGGTAAAGGTGCTGTAGATAAGTGGGTAATGAACATTAAGCCAGGTAGAATTTGTTTTGAAATGGCTGGTGTATCTGAAGAATTAGCTAGAGAAGCTTTAACTTTAGCAATGCATAAATTACCATTCAAAACTAAAATTGTAACAAAAGATAGCGAAAATGAACTATACTGATTTAAAAGATAAAAGCTTACAAGAGCTTACAGAATTATTAAAAGAGAAAAAGGTGCTTCTTTTTGAATTAAAAGCTAAGCTAAAAACTATGCAGTTAACTAATACGTCTGAATTAAGAGTAGCGAAGAAAGACATCGCAAAAATTCAAACAGCTATGACTGCTGCTAAAGCTAACTAAGGATCCAAAGAATGACACACAAAAGAGAGATTCAAGGTGTAGTGGTAAAAGTTTCTGGAGATAAAACTGCTTCTGTATTAGTTACTAGATCAGTTTTACACCCAAGATATCACAAGACTGTAAAAAGATTTAAGAAATATTTAATTCATGACGAAAGAAATGAATTAAACGAAGGTGACACTGTAATTGCTATTGAGTGTAGACCTTTATCAAAAACTAAATCTTTCAGATTAAAGACTATTGTAGCTACAGGAGTTAAATAATGATTCAAAGTTTTACTAGATTAAACGTAGCTGACAACACTGGTGCTAAACAAATTATGTGTATCAAAGTTCTTGGTGGTTCTAAGAGAAGATATGCATCTGTAGGTGACGTTATTGTTGCTTCAGTTAAAAAAGCCTTACCAACTGGAAAAGTTAAGAAAGGTCAAGTAGTTAAAGCAGTAGTTGTTAGAACTCATAAAGAAGTTCAAAGAGAAAACGGTTCATTAATTAGATTCGACGACAATGCAGCAGTTATTTTAGATGCTAAGAAAGATCCAATCGGAACTAGAATCTTTGGACCAGTTGCTAGAGAAGTTAGATATTCAGGTTTCATGAAAATCGTTTCACTTGCACCGGAGGTATTATAATATGGCAATCAAGTTAAAAATCAAAAAAGGTGATACTGTAAAAATTATCGCTGGTGATGACAAAGGTAAAACTGGTGAAGTTTTAGCTGTTTTACCTTCAAAAGGTAAAGTAATCGTTAAAGATTGTAAAGTTGCTAAAAAAACTGTTAAGCCTGATCAAGAAAAACACCCAGAAGGTGGATTCGTGAACAAAGAAATGCCTATTGACATTTCTAATGTAGCAAAAGTAGAAGGTGAGTAATATGGCATCAAGACTATTAGAAAAATATAAAGCTGAGATTAAACCAGCTTTAGAAGCTGAATTTGCAAAAAACAAAATGTTAACTGCTAAGTTAGAAAAAGTAGTTATCTCTGTTGGTGCTGGTGAAGCAATGAAAGATTCTAAGTTAATGCAAAACATGCAAGATACTATTTCTTTAATCGCTGGTCAAAAAGCTGTTAAAGTAATTGCTAAGAAATCAGTTGCTGGTTTTAAAGTAAGAGAAGGTTATCCTGTAGGTGTTAAAGTTACACTTAGAGGTGAGCAAATGTATAACTTCTTAGATAAACTTTGTTCAATCGCATTACCAAGAGTTAAGGATTTTAGAGGTCTTAACAAAAATGGTTTTGATGGTAGAGGAAACTTCAACTTCGGTTTAGATGAGCAATTAATGTTCCCAGAAGTTGTATATGATGATATTATTAAAACACACGGTATGAACATCTCGGTTTCTACAACTGCTAATAACGATGCTGAAGCATTTAGATTATTAGAATTAGTTGGGATTCCATTTACAAAAGGAAAAGCGTAATGGCAAAGAAGTCTATGATTGCAAAACAAAAGAGAACTCCTAAGTTCTCTTCAAGAGCATACACAAGATGTAATGTTTGTGGAAGACCACACTCTGTTTATAGAGATTTCGGTTTATGTAGAGTTTGTTTAAGAAAAATGGCTAACGAAGGTTTATTACCTGGTGTTAGAAAAGCTAGTTGGTAGGAGATATTAAGCTATGATGAATGATATAATCGCAGATGCTTTAACAAGAATTAGAAATGCAGCACTAAGAAAATTAGATGTTACTACTTTATTACACTCTGGATCAGTTGTAGGTATTTTAAACGTACTTCAACAAAAAGAGTATATTACTGGATTCAAAGTTATTGATGGGCAAAATAATAAAAAGTCGATTCAAGTTGAATTAAAATATGATGACAATGAAAATTCAGTAATTAACGAAATTACTAGAGTTTCTAAACCAGGAAGAAGAGTTTACAAGAACGCTTCTGAAATTAAAAACTTTAAAAACGGTTACGGTACTATTATTGTTTCTACTAACAAAGGTGTGATTGCTAATGATGAAGCTTTCGCTGCTAACGTTGGTGGAGAAGTACTTTGTACTGTTTGGTAGGAGAGTGTAATGTCTAGAATTGGAAAAAAACCTATCGCTATCCCTGCAGGGATTGAAGTATCAGTTAATGGTACAGTTATTGATGTAAAAAAAGGTAACAAAACTTCTTCTGTTGAAACACACGGAAGAGTTGGAATTGAAATTGCTGAAAACAATGTTATTTTAGAAAGAGTTGGAGATTCTAAAGAATCATCTGCTTTCTGGGGAACATACAGAGCATTATTAAACAACGCTATCGAAGGATTAAACAAAGGTTTCCAAAAATCTTTAGAGATCAACGGTGTTGGTTATAGAGCTGCTGTTAAAGGTAAAGTTTTAGAATTACAACTAGGTTATTCTCACCCAATTAATTTCGAAATCGAAGAAGGTTTAGAAATTTCTGTTGAGAAAAACATCGTTCACGTTAAAGGTGCTGACAAACAACAAGTTGGTCAAGCTGCTGCAATCATTAGAGGCTTTAGAAAACCAGAACCGTACAAAGGTAAAGGTGTTAAATATACTGACGAGACTATCGTTAGAAAAGCCGGAAAAACTGCTAAGTAAGGTGTGAAGAATGAGTAGAGCAAAAGATTTAGCAAAAAAGAATTCATTAAGAATTAAGAGAAAAAAAAGAGTTAGAGGAAATATCTTCGGAACTTCTGAGTTACCAAGAGTTACTGTTTTCAAATCTAACAAATTTTTAAGTGCGCAAGCAATTAATGATGTTGAAGGTGTTACTTTAGCATCAGTTAGTTCTCAAGCAATGAACTTAAACGTGAACAAAGAAAATGCAGTTAAAGTAGCAGCACAATTCGCTGAAACTTTAAAAGCAGCTGGTATTGAAACAGTAGTATTTGATAGAAATGGTTACCTTTATCATGGTGTTGTTGCAGCTTTCGCTGACGCACTTAGAGATAACGGTATCAAATTATAAGGGTTAATGATGGCAGTAAATAGAGAAGACTTTCAAGAAGCAATCGTTAAAATCGGTAGAGTAACAAAAGTTGTAAAGGGTGGTAGAAGATTTAGATTTACTGCTCTAGTAGTTGTTGGTGATAAACAAGGTACTGTTGGTTTTGGTACTGGTAAAGCTAAAGAAGTTCCTGATGCTATTAAAAAAGCATTAGATGACGCATTTAAATCTTTAGTTAAAGTTAATATTCATGGTACAACTATTGCACATGATATTGAACATAAATATAACGCAAGTAAAATCTTACTTAAGCCTGCATCTGAGGGTACAGGGCTTATCGCTGGTGGAGCTGCAAGACCTGTTCTTGAGCTTTCTGGTGTTAAAGATATTATTGCAAAATCTTTAGGTTCAAACAATCCAAATAACTTAGTACAAGCTACTGTTGAAGCTTTAGCTAGAATTAAAGGATAGTAAATGGTATTAGAAAATTTACAACCAGCACCTGGTAGTACAAAAAACAGAAAAAGAGTTGGTAGAGGTCAAGGTTCAGGAATGGGTAAGACTTCTACAAGAGGTCAAAAAGGTCAAAAATCTAGATCTGGATACAAAATCAAGAGAGGATTCGAAGGTGGTCAAATGCCAATGCAAAAAAGACTTCCTAAAATCGGTTTCTTCTCAAGAGTTGTTAAGCCTTACTCTATCAATGTTGATAAAGTAAAACAAGTTGCTGCACTTGAAGAAATTACACTTGAGTCAATCAAGTCTGTATATAAATTATCTAAATCTATTGTAAAAGTTAAATTAGTAGGTTCTTCTGCTAAGGATTTAGCATCAAAGATTAAAGACGAAAACGTTACTACAACTGGTAAATAGCCATGAGTAAAGATCTAATAAATAAGATACTTATTACATTAGGTTTTATATTTCTTTACAGGTTACTGGCATACGTGCCAGTTCCTGGGGTTAATATAGACGTAGTAAAAGAATTCTTTGATTCAAATGCAAACAATGCATTAGGTCTTGTTAATATGTTCAGTGGTAATGCAGTTGAAAGACTGTCTATTATATCACTTGGAATTATGCCTTACATTACAGCTTCTATTATTATGGAATTATTAGCTGCTACTTTCCCTGCACTTGGTAAAATGAAAAAAGAGAGAGATGGTATGCAGAAATACATGCAAATCATCAGATATACTACTATTGTTATTACATTAATTCAATCAATTGGTGTGTCAATGGGTCTTAATTCATTAACTGGTCAAAGTGGTCAAAGCGCTATATCTATTGATATGGATACTTTCGTTGCTGTATCTTCAATCTCTATGTTAACTGGTACGATGCTTCTTATGTGGATTGGTGAACAAATCACACAAAAAGGTATTGGAAACGGTATTTCATTAATCATCTTCGCTGGTATTGTATCTGCAATTCCTAGTGCTATTGGTGGAACTATTGATTTAGTTAATAATGGTCAAATGAACTTCTTAACAGTAATTGCAATTGTAGTTATTATTTTAGCAACAGTTGGTGCTATTATTTATGTTGAGTTAGCAGAAAGAAGAGTTCCTGTTTCATATTCAAGAAAAGTAATGATGCAAAATCAAAAGAAAAGAGTTATGAACTATATTCCTATTAAGTTAAACTTAGCAGGTGTTATTCCAGCGATTTTCGCGTCAGCAATTTTAATGTTTCCTGCAACTGTATTACAAGGTTCTCAAAATCCGATCCTTGTAGCAATCGCAGATTACTTAAGTCCTAGTTCGTATACATTTAATGTGTTTATGTTCTTATTTGTAGTTTTCTTTGCTTTCTTCTATGCGTCGATCACATTCAACGCAAAAGATATCTCAGAAAATTTAAAGAAACAAGGTGGATTTATCCCAGGTGTTAGACCAGGGGCAAGTACAGCTGAATTCTTAAATGAAACTGCAAGTAGATTAACATTCTGGGGTGCTTTATATTTAGGTGCTATTTCAACTGTACCTTGGCTTGTAGTAAAAGCTATGGGAGTTCCATTCTATTTTGGTGGAGTTGCTGTACTTATCGTTGTTCAAGTAGCAATCGATACTATGAGAAAAATTGAAGCACAACAGTATCAAAGTAAATACGAAACTCTTAGTGCGGTAGGTCTATAAAACTTATGGCTATTCCATTAAGAAAACCGAACGAAATTGCGAAGCTTCGTACAGCAGGTCTTGCTGTTGCGAAGACTTTGAAATACTTAGAAGAAAATGTTAAAGCTGGTATGACTTTGAAAGAAGTTGATACTATGGGTGAGAAGTTCCTAAGAAATTTAGGAGCTAGACCATCTTTTAAAGGCTTATACGGCTTTCCTGCCGCAGTATGTACTTCTTTAAATGAAGTAATTATTCACGGTATACCATCTGACACTGTTCTTAAAGAAGGTGATATTTTAGGTTTAGATATTGGATCTGAAATTGATGGATGGTATGGTGATGCTGCAATTACAATGCCTATTGGAAAAATATCAAAAGAAGATGAAGAGTTAATTGCTTGTGCAAAAGACTCTTTATATCATGCTATTGATATTATTCATGAAGGTATGAGATTTAAAGAATTATCACAAGCAATTGAAAAATTTATTGTTGATAGGGGTTACCAACCACTAATTAGATTTTGTGGTCATGGTATTGGTAAAAAACCTCATGGTGAACCAGAAATTCCAAATTATTTGGAATCTTCTAATGCAAAATCTGGACCGAAGATTAAAAACGGAATGGTATTTTGTTTAGAACCTATGATTTGTCAAAAGGAAAGAGAACCAGTTATTTTAGATAATGATTGGGATGTTGTTTCTTCTGATAAATTAAGAGGAAGTCATTATGAGCATACAGTCGCTGTAGTAGATGGAAAAGCAGTAATTTTATCTAAAGTAGAAGAGTAATTTTAATTAGGAGAACAAGTGGCAAAAGATGATGTAATTGTAATTGATGGGAAAGTAATTGAAGCTTTACCTAATGCAATGTTTAGAGTTGAGTTAGATAACGGACATGTAGTATTATGTCATATCTCAGGAAAAATGAGAATGCACTATATTAAGATTTTACCAAATGATAAGGTTAAAGTAGAAATTACTCCTTATTCATTAGATAAGGGTAGAATCACACACAGATATAAGTAATTATATCAAACTTAAATAAGGAATTTTTTTCCTTATTTAAACTTTCATATTAAAAAATTCCCAAAAACTTTCTAATATACAAACTTATGAAGCCCTAACTTTTAATACTTCGCGCAACTTAAAAGTTATACCAAATGCTATTGCTTCATAACTTTATATATTAATCTTCTATTCTATTTTTTGTTAAATTTATTTCTTTTTCTATCATTTCTTTTTGTTTAAGCATTAATTCTAAATGCTGTCTTAAAACTTCTCTGTCTTTGTAAGATTCAATTATAAACTCATAAAGTTTAGGTCTATTTTTCTTCCAATTATGCAAGGTTGTTTTATTAACATCTAAATCTGCTTCTAATTTTCTCAAACTAGGCGCTGTCATTTTATGGATTCCTAATAAAAATTTAATACATTTTATAAAATATTGGAACAAAAGTCAAGTATAATTTATTATTATGTACAAATAAATGGAACAAATAATGCTAAAAGAAACAATTTTGTACAATACTCTCATGACAAAATTAGTTAAATATAAAATATTACGTTATTTGAACTTCCTTGATTCAATTGGATATAAGTATCATAAATCATTTGATTTTATTTCAAATGATATTAATAGTGCTAGCTTACCAAATGATTTACATAACTTAAAATCAACAGTTGACAACTGTTATTTGTGTGAATTTTCTAAAACAAGAAAAAAAGCAGTTTTTGGTGAGGGTAATCCTAATGCAAAAATTATGTTCATAGGTGAAGCTCCTACTTCTATTGAAGATGAAACAGGAAAAATATTTGTTGGACGTTCTGGTGAACTTCTTACAAAAATGATAGAGAATGTATTAAAGATAAGAAGAGATTCTGTTTATATATCAAATGTTATAAAATGTAAACCTTCTAATAATAAAAGTAATTTTAAATCTGAAGCTAACTTATGTAAGAGTTATCTTTTTAAAGAGATTGAATTAATAAAACCTGATATTATAGTTACTTTAGGTCAAGAAGCTTATACTTATTTAACTGATGAAGAACAAAACCTTTCAATGGTTAGAGGTCAAACGATAAATTATAGAAATATGATTTTAGTACCTACTTTCCATCCTTCTTTTTTATTAAGGAATCCTTCTTCTAAAAAAGAGGCATATATTGACATGTTAAAAATAAAGAATTTATTGGAGAGTTTAAATTGAAACATTTATTGAGTATTTTTTTAGTTACTTTTATTTTTATTGGATGTGCTCCAAAAAAAACTGTTGAAATAAGTATTCCTAGTGGTGAAAATATTAGTATTGGTAAAGCCATTGATAATATAGACGATTTGCCAGTATTAGGTGAGAAAATTGAAGCTTTAGATGAATCTGCTATAGAAGAAGACGAAACTGCTATATTAGAAAATAAAGAAGTTTTTAAAGTTGCTTTTATTTATCCTTCTAAAGTTGTAGGTAAATATGCTAAAACTGCAATGAATACAATGCTTGGTTATTTTGAATATAAGAAAATCAATTACGATATAAAAGTTTTTGATTCATTAAATGAAGATCCTATAAATGTTAATAATGCATTCTCTGAAATTAGAGATTCTGGATTTACTAAAGTTATTGCTCTGTTTTCACCAAAAGCTGTTGATACTGTTCATTTAGCTGATACTTATGATTTAGATGTTTATTTACCTTTAACTAATAAAAATGATGTTTTTAGTATAAATGATAATTTTATTTATGGTGGTATTTCTTATGATGAACAAATATCAAGATTACTTGCTTATTCAAATGTAAAAAATAGTATGTTTTATCAAGACTCATTTTTAGGAAAAAAACTAAAATTTAAATATGAAAACATGGTTGATGATATTAAAATTGTTAAAGAAGTTAAAAAGAAAAGAAATAATTTTAAAAATTTAGTTGATGATGAAAGGTTAAATGAAAATACAATTTTCTTAAATACAGGAATAGTAAAAACATCAATTCTTTTATCACAGTTAAGAGCCTATGAAATTGAGCCTAGAGTTGTTTTATCAACACAGCTTAATTACAACTCTAAACTTATTGCCTTAACACAAGAAAAAGATAGGTTAAACTTTATTGTTGCTAATTCTATTGATCACGTGGATTCTGCATTATTAGATACTTTAACTTCTTATGGTTCTGATGTTGTTTATAATTGGGTAGATTATTCTACATTAGTTGGGATTAATTATCTTTATGATTCAAATGAGACACTTCTTATTTCTACAGTAGTTAATGATAATGAGGTAGTTTATGTACCAAAATTATTTAAAAGTACTGCTTTTGGTTTTTTAGAAATTAAGTAATATTTAGATAGAATCGCGTATATTTATATAAACGGAGTTAGAATTGAGAACGCATTATTGTACAGATGTAACTGAAAATAACATCGGTGAAAAAGTAACTGTTGCTGGTTGGGTAAACAGTAGAAGAGATCACGGTGGTATTATTTTTATTGATTTAAGAGATAAGGGTGGACTAGTTCAATTAGTTGCTGATCCAGCTGTTTTACCAATTGCAGAAACTGTTAGAGATGAATTTGTTTTAGTTGCAACTGGAACAGTTAGAGAAAGAGGTGAAGGATTAGAAAATCCTAACTTAGTAACTGGAAAAATTGAAATCGTTTTAGAAGATCTAGTTATTGAAAATAGATCTAAGCCAATGCCATTTGACTTAAATGACGAAAAAGTAAATGATGAAATTAAATTAAGAAATAGATTTTTAGAATTAAGATCTAAAAAATCTTTTGAGATTTTCCAATTAAGATCAAAAGCTGCAATTCAAGTTAGAAATACTCTAGATGAATTAGGTTTCTTAGATGTTGAAACTCCAATCTTAACTAAATCTACTCCAGAAGGTGCTAGAGATTATCTTGTACCATCAAGAGTTCATGGTGGAGAGTTTTATGCATTACCTCAATCACCTCAATTATTCAAACAATTATTAATGGTATCTGGATTTGATAAATATTTCCAAATTGCTAAATGTTTTAGAGATGAAGATTTAAGAGCTGATAGACAACCTGAATTTACTCAAATAGATGTTGAAATGTCTTTTTGTGATCAAGAAGATGTAATTAAAGTTGCTGAGAAATTAATTTCTGATGTATTTACTAAATGTGGTAAACCAGTACCTGAAACTTTCCCTAGAATCAGATATTTTGATGCAATGGAAAAATATGGTTCTGATAAACCAGATATGAGATTTGATATGGCAATGGTTGATGTAATTGATATTTTTGCTAACTCAACTAATGAGATTTTTGCTGATATTGCAAAAGATACTAAAAATAATAGAATCAAAGCTTTAAAATGTCCAAATGGAGATAACTTATTCTCTAAGAGACAAATGAAAGGTTTCGAAGATTACGTTAGAAAATTCGGAGCTAAAGGTCTTGGTTACTTCCAAATGAAGGAAGATGGTCTTAAAGGTCCTTTAACTAAATTCTTCTCTGAAGCTGATTTAGAAGCAATCGTTGAAGCAACTGATTTAGAAGTTGGTGATGTTGTATTCTTTGGTGCTGGAGATAAGAAAACTGTATGGGATTACATGGGTAGATTTAGACTTTATTTAGCTGAATTAATTGAAGGTATGATTCCTGAAGATGCTTACGAATTTATCTGGGTTGTTGACTTCCCAATGTTCGAAGTAGAAGATGGAAAAACAAAAGCTCTTCACCATCCATTTACAATGCCTAAATCTTTAGAAGATACTTCAGATTTAGAATCTATTGAATCTATTGCTTATGATATTGTATTAAACGGTATGGAATTAGGTGGAGGATCTATCAGAATTCATAAAGAAGAAATTCAATCTAAAGTATTTGAACTTATGGGAATTTCTAATGAAGAAGCACAAGAGAAATTTGGTTTCTTATTAAATGCACTTCAATATGGAGCTCCATCACATGGTGGGTTCGCAATGGGTCTAGATAGAATGATTATGTTATTAGCTGGTACTGATTCAATCAGAGATGTAATTGCATTCCCTAAAACTCAAAAAGCTCAGTGTTTATTAACACAAGCACCATCAGCTGTTGATGCTGAGCAATTAAAAGAATTAAGCTTAAGAATCAGAAAAACTGAAGCGTAAGTCTTAATAATTAAAAGAGGTAAGTATGTTTAAAATTCTATTTTTATTAATACTACCTCTTTTGGTATTTTCAAAATACCAAATTACTACATATATGCCTCTAGAAGGCTACTTAATCAAAAAAATTGCTCAAAGCTATGTAAGATCAAAAGTTATTGTTCCTACTTATTCAAATAAAAAACTAGATTTATCGCACTCTGAAATATCAAGACTTGCTAATACTAAAGCATATTTTCACTTTGGTTTAGACATTGAAAAAGAGTATATATCTTTATTATTAGAAGCGAATCCCGAATTAAAAATATTTGATTTATCAAATGGTATTAATAAAATTTCATATAATGGAAAAATTAATCATTATGTTTGGATGGATCCAATTTTATTGCGAAATGTTGCTAAGAATATATTTGATGCAATAGTATCTTTGGATAGTGTAAATAAAGGTTTTTATCTAAATAATTACAATGCTTTATTAGATGAACTAGATAAAATATATTTAAATACAAAAGTAAAATTAGATAAAAGCGAAATCTATAATATTTTTGTTTTTGACGAATATTGGACTTATTACGCAAAACGATTTGGAATTAATTTATATAGAAAAAACAAACAAATTATTAAAGCAGATGAAGTTACTCCCTTATTAAAATTTGTTGATAAAAATGAAATTAGAGCTGTATTAGTTGCTAATGATAATACTTTTTCTTATGCAAAATCTATTTCTGGAAATGCTGATATTGTGATTAAAAGTAATGATATTTTTGATGATTTTTTATTTAACAACTTTATAAACCTCACAAAAGAACTAGAGAAATAAAAAAATTATTTTTATTTATTGAATAAAAACTATACATCTATATATCCCTATAAACTTACTTTATTGTATATAATTTATATATTATTTAGGAGTGTTTTATGTCAACAAAACTTATTGATTACAAAGGTATTAGTGTAAAAAAAGAACTATATCCAATTATTAAACATATTGAAGATGTGGATAAATATAGAGAAGAATTAGGACGACTTAGCTCTTCCTGGGATATTTTTGCCTTACTTGGTCAATTAGGGGATATAAATATTGATATAGGAAAAACAAAAGAGAACTTTCTAAATCTTACTTCAACATTATTAAATCATTTAAGTGAGCAAACTATTAAAAAAGTAACTGCTGAAATGAAATTTAAATCTCAAGTTGCAATAGACATTTTAATAAGAAATTTATTTGAAAGAACTGCTGATATTGGGTTTTTATCAACAGATAATGATATTAGAGAATTTATCAAAACTTATATTTCTGATTATGATAATGAAAGTCTTGAGAATAAAAAAGAAGTTCAAAAAAGGTTCAAAGAGTATGTTGCTAAATATTCGGTTTATTTTGATATTGTTTTAGCGAATACTAATGGAAAAATTCTAGCAAGACTTAATGATGATATTAACTCAGAAAAAATAGAAAACACTTTTATTCAAGGTGTTTTAAATACTAATGATGAATATGTGGAAACTTACAAATATCATGATTTTATTCCTCAATATAAAAAGACTTTAGTTTATTCATACAAAGTTACAAAAACAAATAACCCAAATTCTGGTGATTTAGGTGTCTTATGTCTTTGTTTTAGATTTACCGATGAAATGAAAGGTATCTTTAAAAATCTTATTGATACGAAAAATAAAGAAGCTTTAATGATTTTAGATGAAGATGGAAAAGTCATAGCTTCAAGTGATAAAGCTCATATTCCATTAGGTACTAAACTTACTATTGTTTTAGATGAAGATTATAAAACTGTTTCTTACTGTGGGCGTGATTATATTGCAAAAACATGTAAAACCAATGGTTATCAAGGTTTTAATGGACTGAAGTGGTATGGGCATATTATGATTCCCATAGAACACGCTTTTTTAAGTGATGAATTAAACTCCTTAAATATTGAACAAAATATTATTGAATCTATGATGAATAATGAACAACATTTTTCATCTGATTTAAAAGATGTATTTTTAAAAAGTAAAACAATTCAAGATAATTTAAGTCGTGTAATATGGAATGGTAATATTTCTCAAAGTAAGCTAAATTCAAGTAATAGAGGCTTTTCAAAATCTTTGTTAAATGAAATTGGATTAACAGGAACAAAAGCAAATTCTTCCCTTTCAAATTTAAATCAAACCATTATAACTTCAATTTTAAAGGATAGCGAATTCTTATCATCTTTAGCTATTGATATTATGGATAGAAATCTATATGAAAGAGCAAATGATTGTAGGTGGTGGGCTTTAACTTCGTATTTTAGAGAAGCTTTAGATGATATGAATTCTATATTTGATAAACAAGAAGAAATATCTTCAATTTTAAAATATATCAATGATTTATACACTGTTTATACTAATATTTTAATTTATGATAAGAATGGAAAAGTTATTGCTGTTTCAAATGAAAAAGATGAATATTTAGTTGGAAAAGTATTAAGTCAAGAGTGGGTTGCTAATAGTTTATCTTTAAAAGATACCTCAAAATATTGTGTATCAAAATTTGAAAAAACTAATTTATATTCAAATGAATCAACATATATTTATTGTAGTGCAATAAGATCAGTAAAAAATGAAAAACAAATAAATGGTGGAATAGCAGTTGTTTTTGATTCTACTCCAGAATTTTATGCAATGTTAGATGAAACTCTTCCTAAAGATGAAAATCATGAACAAATAAAAGGAACTTTTGCTTTATTTACAAATAGAGCTAAAAAAATCATATCCTCAACAAATGAGGAATTTATTATTGATGATTTTTTAGATATTGAAGATAAGTTTTTTGAAATTGAAAATGCACATAAATATAGTGAAATTATTGAGTTTAATAATAAATATTATGCTGTGGGTGTTCGATGTTCAATGGGATATAGAGAGTATAAAAGTAGAGTAGATGATTATGTAAATGATATTTTATGTTTTGTATTTATTGAGATTGGCGATATTAGTATTTCAAATAATATACTTTTTAAAAATGATAATAAATTTACTAATCAAATTATAAATGAAGCACATATTGAAAATAGTATGGAGCTTGCAACTTTTAATATTGGAAATAGATTTTTAGCTGTTGATTCTAAAAATGTATTAGAATCAATTGGTATTGAGACTTTAGAAGAATCAATTGAGATGGATAAGAAGAATCATTTTAAAGGAATGGTTTTATACAAAGAAAAATTGATTTCAGTTTTAGATATCAGGGATTTTGTAAATGAAGAAATAAGTGATGAGGAATTAACAAATATTATCTTATTAGAATATGACAAAGAAAATATTGAACATTGTATTGGTATTCTAGTTTCAAGTTTAGAAAATATATCACTTGTTAAAAAAAGTTCAATACAACATATTCAAAATCACTTTTTAGGAACAGGTACTTTAGTGGAGAGTTTAGTTGACATCAATCAAGATAATGAGTCAAAAGTTGCTATGATATTGGATATAAAAAAAATTGATGATAATTTAACGCAAAAAATAGGTTAATTTGAACTTTATTGTATAATATTTAAAAGAATTGTGGCACAATACGAAAAAACTATACTATATAAAATTAAAGAAACTATAATGAGTAATATAAATAAACCAAATAAATTTTTACCTACTACTAGAAAAGAGATGGAAGAGCGTGGATGGGAGGAACTTGATGTTGTTCTAATCACGGGAGATGCTTACATTGATTCACCTTTTATGGGAATTGCAGTTGTAGGAAGAATATTAGAAGATATCGGACTTAGAGTTGGAATTATTGGACAACCTGATGTTAATTCTGATGTTGATGTTAAAAGACTAGGCGAGCCAAAACTATTTTGGGGAGTTAGTGGTGGAAGTATTGATTCTATGGTATCAAACTACACAGCAACTAAAAAATTCAGAAACTCGGATGATTATACTCCAGGTGGTAAGAATGAGAAAAGACCTGATAGAGCTACAATGGTCTATACAAACCTAATTAGAAGATATTTTAAAGGTACTGTTCCTATTGTATTAGGTGGGATTGAAGCATCTTTACGTAGATTAACTCACTATGATTACTGGTCAAATAAATTAAGAAAACCTATTTTATTTGATACAAAAGCTGATTACATGATTTATGGAATGGGTGAACAAGCTATTATTGATTTAGGTAATACTCTAAGAGAGGGTGGAGATCCTAAGCATATTAGGGGTTTATGTTATATTTCAAAAGAACCAGTTGAAGATTATTTACAAATTCCTTCTCATAAAGAATGTTTAGATGAAAAAGAAAAATATATTGATTTATTTAAAACTTTTTATGATAATAATGACCCTATGTACTCAAAAGGTCTGTGCCAACCAGTTGATACAAGATATTTAATTCAAAATCCACCTAGTGATCATATGGATCAAGATGAGATGGATAAGATTGCATCTTTCCCATATCAAAGAGACGCACACCCATATAATACAAAAGATGGAAAAGTTAAATGTTTAGAAACAATTAAATTCTCTATTATGACTCATCATGGTTGTTGGGGAGAGTGTAACTTCTGTGCTATTGCTGCTCACCAAGGTAGAACAATTAGAACAAGAAGTGAAAAGAATATTCTTCAAGAAGCAAAAGACTTTACAAAATATAAAGACTTCAAGGGAATCATCTCTGATGTTGGTGGTCCAACAGCTAATATGTACGGTTACGAATGTACTAAAAAGATGAAACTAGGAACATGTATCGAGAATAAACGATGTGTTGATGCAAATAGACTTTGTAGAACTATGAAAGTTGACCATGGAAGAAATATTAAGTTATTAAAAGATATTAGAGCTATTCCTGGAATCAAAAAAGCATTTGTTGCTTCAGGGGTGAGATATGATTTAATTACTGCTGATAAAAAGCATGGTTATGAGTATTTAAAAGAGATGGTAAATCACCATATCTCAGGACAAATGAAAGTTGCACCTGAACATACAAGTGATGAAGTTCTTCATCATATGGGAAAACCAGGAAAACAAACACTAATTGATTTTAAAAAGATGTATGATAGATTAAACAAAGAATCTGGGAAAAAACAATTCTTAACATATTATCTAATTGCAGCACATCCTGGTTGTGAAGAAAAACATATGAAAGATTTAAAACAATTTACAACACATGAATTGAAAATGAACCCAGAACAAGCGCAAGTATTTACACCAACTCCTGGAACTTACTCTGCTGTTATGTACTATACAGAAATGGATCCATTTACAAAGAAAAAGATTTTTGTAGAAAAAGATCAAAGAAGAAAAGAAAAACAAAAAGAGATTGTTGTTCCAAAAAGAGATCATTTTAATGCAAGAGCTAAAAAAATGAAAGCTTCATCAGGAATGCAAGGCTAATCCTCTCCCTCAAACCTTTTATATTTGTTTTATAATAAAAACAGGTATAAAAGGACTATTTCGATAAAATACCGCAATTATAATAATGCAAAATTTATTCAAGGAAAAATACTAATGAAAAAACTATTTTTAATTATTGGAGCTCCAGGTTCTGGAAAAACAACAGATGCAGAACTAATTGCAGCAAAATATGAAACTATTACACATTACTCAACAGGTGATATGTTTAGAGCTGAAGTGGCAAGTGGTAGCAAAAGAGGTGAATTAATTGACTCTTTCATTTCTAAAGGTAAAATTGTACCTATTGATATTGCTATTGAGACTATTTTAGGAGCAATTAAAAGAACTTCTACAGATGTTGTAATTATTGACGGATATCCAAGGTCTGGCGAGCAAATGACTGAACTTGATAAATATTTAGAACAAGAAGATGAAGTGAAATTAGTAAACGTTATAGAAGTTGAAGTATCAAAAGAGACTGCTTTTCAAAGAGTATTAGGTCGAGCTGCTGATGCGCAAGTTGTAAGAGCTGATGATAATGAAGAAGTTTTTTTAAATAGAATGAAACTTTATATTGACCCTTTAGAAGAGATTCAATCTTTTTATACAAAAAAGAATTTATTAAAAGTTATTTCTGGTGAAAGAAGTATTGAAGAAATTGTAAATGAAATGGATAGCTTTATTCAATCTAAAATATAATTTATTTAATGATAATAACTATTGTCATTAAAACTATAAAAAGCCTATTTTAGGCTTTAATCTCTATCTATGAGTAGAATTTTATATAAGAAATAATTATTATTATGTAAGTTTAGTTAGTATAAAATATCTATATAAAAATAAATTACAATAAGGAAGCATTATGTTTAAGAAAATATCTATAAAAAACAAAATTATTTTGCTAATGATTATTCCTCTAATTTCAATACTACTGTTATCTGGAAAAGTTATTATTTCCGATTCTAATAAAATTGAACAATACAATCACCTTGAAATGGGAGTTATTCTTACTACTAAAGTTTCATCATTAGTTCATGAAACACAAAAAGAAAGAGGTGCTACAGCGGGATTTATTGGTAGTAAAGGTAAAAAATTTAAAGAAACTTTATCTAAGCAAAGAAAACTTACAAATGCTAAAATGAAAGAGTTAAAGAATTTCTTATCAAATAATGATACTTCAATTATTTCTAAAGATTTAGTGGTTGTATTAGATAAATCATTAAAACAATTAAGTAATATTTCTAACATCAGACAAAAAGTAAGTTCTTTTAGTATTAGTGGAAAAGAGGCTATTGGATACTATACAAAAATGAATGGATTATTTTTATCTATTGCTGCAGAAGTATCTAAAATATCAAGTTCACCTAGAATTACTAATCAATTAGTTGCTTACTCAAATTTTTTATTAAGTAAAGAAAGAGCTGGAGTTGAGAGAGCTGTTGGTGCTAATACTTTAGCTAAAGATGCTTTTGGTCCTGGTATGAGAATTAAATTTAATGATTTAATTGCTGCACAAAATTCATATATGACAAATTTTTTACAGTATGCATCTCTTGATGCAAGAAATTTTTATAAAAAAACTTTAGTTGGAAATGATGTAAATGAAGTAAATAGAATTAGAAAAATTTTATTAAGTTCTGATAAAAAACATGATATTACAGCAGATATGAAAAATGCTGTAGGTTATGGTGGACTAATTCATAACTTTAAAAACTATGTTATTAGAGGTACATCAAAATACGAAACAAATGTTAAAAAACAATATTCTCAATTATTAGAAGACATTAAAGAATATAAAAATATTGGAAATATTTCATCTGAAGAATTGGCTTTATTAAATGACATTGAAAAGGTTTTTACTAAATATTACAATGGTATTCCTCATGTTGTTAAAGCAGTAAATGAGGGAATGTTAGTAAAAAATTTAGATAAGGTTGTAAAAGTAAGTGATGGCCCAGCTATTAAGGCCTTAACAAAACTAGGAAATAGCCTGTTTGCTGATGAATCTGAATATTGGTTCAAAAAAATTACAGGAAAAATTAATTTACTTAAAAAAATTGATGATTATTTAGCAAGTGAATTAATAGAAAATATTAATACTGAATACTCTGAATCAAAAACTCAATTTAATCTTGTAATTGCTTTATTAATAGCTACTTTAGTAATAGTTGGAATTTTATCAATCGTAATTATGAAAACTATTGTTCAATCATTAAAAGAGTTTAAAGAAGGTTTATTATCTTTCTTCAACTATGTGAATAAAGAGAGTAATGAAATTACTCATTTAGATGATTCTAATAGGGGTGAAATTGGGTTAATGGCAAAAGCTGTTAATGAAAATATTGATAAAGTTAAAATTGGTATTGAAGAAGAAAGAAGTGTTATTGACAAAACTATTGAAGTATTAAGAGATTTTGAACAAGGTGATTTATCTCAAAGAATTAATATTTCAACTTCAAATAAAGCTTTAAATGAATTAACAACTTTACTTGATCAAATGGCAACAAATTTAGAACTAAATATTGATAATGTTTTAACTGTTTTAGAAGATTACTCTTCTTATGACTATACAAGCAGAATCAATGATAGTGAATTAAAAGCACATCTAAAAAAATTATCTTCTGGGGTGAATAATTTAGGTGATGCAATATCTCAAATGTTAGTTGATAGTAAACAAGTAGGTTTAGAATTAAATCAATCTTCTGTGTTATTATTAGAGAATGTAAATATTGTAAATGAATCTTCAACAAGTGCAGCAGCTTCTTTAGAAGAAACAGCAGCAGCTTTAGAAGAAGTTACTGGTAATATTACTAGTAGTTCTCAATCTATTAATCAAATGTCTGATTATGCATCAAAATTAAATACTTCTACTTCTCAAGGAGAAGAGTTAGCAAATAAAACAATGAAGTCAATGGATGAAATCAATGAGCAAGTAAGTCTAATTAATGAATCAATTTCTATTATTGACCAGATTGCATTCCAAACTAATATTCTTTCATTAAATGCAGCTGTTGAAGCAGCAACTGCTGGTGAAGCTGGTAAAGGATTTGCCGTTGTTGCTCAAGAGGTGCGAAACCTAGCTTCAAGATCAGCCGAGGCTGCTAAAGAGATTAAAGACCTAGTAGAAAATGCAAATGAAAAAGCAATTGAAGGTAAACAAATTGCTGATTCTATGATTCATGGATATGAAAGTTTAAATGAAAATATTGTTAAAACTATTGAACTAATTAGAACAGTTGAAACATCATCTCAAGAGCAAAGAACTGGAATTGAACAAATTAATGATGCAATTAATTTACAAGATCATCAAACTCAAGAGATAGCAAGAGCTGCTAGCCAGACTTATGATATTGCTACAAACACATCAACTCTATCTAGTAAGATTGTTGAAAATGCAGATGAAAAAGAGTTTATTGGAAAAAACGATACAGTTTAAATCTATGAATAAACAAAAAAACTTCTATTCAGTTATTATTGGAACTGAACTTTTAAATGGGCGTCGAAAAGATGCCCATTTTTCATTTTTGAATGAACAACTTCTAAAAAGAGGTTGGGAACAAAAAGGCTCTTTTGTAATTGAAGATGATACAAAACTAATGTATGAAGTCTTCAATCTTATTAAATCTGATCCTAATTCTGTTATGTTTTGTTTTGGTGGAATTGGAGCTACTCCTGATGATTATACAAGGCAAGTAGCTGCAAAAGCTTTTACAAATGGTGCTATGGAATTTAATGAAGAAGCAAAACAAAGAATTATCAAACAATTTAAAGAAGAAGCTTATCCTCATAGAATAAATATGTCTTACTTTCCTATAAATGCGAAACTTCTAAAAAATGTAGTAAACGATGTTGCTGGATTTTATCTAGAAGATAGATTCTTTTTTACTCCTGGATTCCCTTCTATGAGTCAAGCTATGGTTATTGAAGCTTTAGATAAATTATATGCAAAAAATGATAAGAAATATAGACGTGTATTAACTGCTTCTTGTGGGGAGAATGATTTAATAAATTGTATGAAAGAAATACCTAAACATTTGGATTTAGCCTCTTTACCTAAAATATTAGAGGATAAAAGAAAAGTAGTTTTATCTTTGGCTGGATTTAACAAAGAAGAGGTTGAAATAAACTTCCAGATATTTATTGATTATCTTGAAAAGAATGAAGTTGAGTATGTATTAAAAGATATTAATTTTTAGTATTACTTAATAGGTTTATTATAATCCCCAATTTGCCAGCCATCATCTTTTTTGTATTTCCCTAAATTATAATCTTTCCAAACTTTTTTACAAAGTTTATTTCCTAATTTGTATTGATCTTTTGCAAACTGATGAGCCCTTCCAAAGTTTGGAAATACTCCAGAGCCACTAGCATACATATATGCTATATAACAATTTGATGAATACTCTTTTTGTTTTGATGCTTTTTTGAAATAGTATAAAGCTTTCTCATAATCTTTATCTACAAGTTTCCCAAATAATAAATATTTTCCAATCATTGTTTGTGCTTTTGAGTAACCCTCATTTGCTGAGTCTACAAAGCTATTGTAAGCCTTTATTTTATTATAATAAGGACTTTTCTTAGATTGATAGATTTTGCCTAATAGGTACTTTGCTTGGCTACTATGTAGTTTTTCTGATTTTTTTAGAAGTTTATAGGCTCTTTTTATATCTTTTTTGACTCCATCACCCTGAATAAAAATGATAGCTAGAGTATTTAAAGCTTTTGTATTATTTTGTTTTGCTAGTTTTTTGTATAAAGGAATTGCTTTTAATGCACCTTGATTTTTATGTACATTATTTGCTTCTTGGAAACTTGTAGCATTTAAGATATTAATAAATATTAGAAATACTACAAGTTGTTTCATTTTATTTCTCTTTTTATTTCTGAACTTAGAGTTGTTGTAATCTCATAAGTAATTGTATCTTGAATTTTTGCTAATTCTTGAACATTATCAAAAATGCAAACCTCTTTTTCATCTGTATCTAAAGAGAGGTTATCCATAGATACTCTTCCTAGTATTTTATGACCCTTAGGTGTTGTATAAGATTGTTTTTCATTTATTCTTAAAAAACCATCTCCATAACCAATATCATAAGTTGAAACAATCATATCTTGAGAAGCTGTAAAAGTTGCTCCATATCCAAGAGATTGTCCTTGTTTTAATTGCCTTGTTGACATCTTCTTTGCCCACATAGAAAGTACTGGTTTTAACTCTGGATTATTATATGTTTTATCTGTTTCTAAATACCCGTATGTGGCTATCCCAACTCTTGCAAAATCCTCATCGAAATTACTATGCCTAAATAGGGCAGATGAGTTACAAGAATGGAAGCTAGGAATATCAAGTGAAAGTTTTTCACATATGTTCACAACTCTTCTTTTAACTTCCTTAAAATTCTCATTTTGCCAAAAGAAATCTGTAGATAAAGTATCTGCATTTCTATGGTGTGTGAAAACTCCAGTTATTTTGATGTTTTTCTCTAAAAGCCCAGTATAAGCCTCTTCTAGTTCATCTAAGCAAATCCCATTTCTATGCATACCTGTATCAACTTTGATATGAACATTACTGTTATTCGGCAAATCACTAATATTTTCTAGGGAATTTAAAGCTATGTGAAAAGAGTGTGAATAAGTAGGAAAATTACTTTCAGCTAAGATTAATATTTCACTAAATAATTCTTTTATATGTAGAGCTTCTTTTAGTGTTCTAACTACTGCTTTTTCAATACCATATTCAGCACATAATGTGGCTATCTCAACTAGCCCATGACCATAGGCATTATCCTTTAGTACAACGGCTACCTTTTCTTTTGAACCTGTGTGTTTTGAGATGATATCTAGGTTATGAAATAAGTTGTTTTTATTTAATAAAATTTTTGCCAAAATTAATCCTCATTTTCTTTAAAATAACTAGTTATTAACTCTGCATCTTTTTGGTTTAGAACTTCTTTTAGTTCTTCTTTTGATGCTGTTTTAATTTTTTCAAACTCTCCAAAATATAAAAGAAGTTTTTTTACTTTTGCTTCTCCAATACCTTTGATTTGAAGTAGAGATATTTGTTTATCTTCTGCTCGTTTTTGTTTTTTATGGAAGTTGATTACAAATCTATGAGCTTCATCTCTTTGTCTTTGTACAAACTGTAATCTTTGATCAGATGTTTTAAGTTTCAAAGCTCTAATACTTCCATCTTTATCTTTATAATGAACAATATCTTTTGCAGCACCTTTTGCTCTATGAGCTTTGGCATCTACTTTTTCTTTTGCTATTGCTATTATATCTAGATTTACTCCAACAGATTGAACAATATCATATGCTAGTTTTAGTAAAGTCTCTCCCCCGTCAATTACCCAAAGGTCTGGAGCAGGGTTCTTTTCAAAAGAGTCAACTCTTCTCATTAACATTTCTCTCATTTGAGAGTATTCGTCTTTTGATTCAAGATTATAATGTCTAAAGTCTTTTCTATCAAAGGCATTTAATTCTTCATTCCATACAACCATAGCTCCAACAGTTGCTTGTCCCATCATATGTGAGTTATCATAAGACTCAACCCTATAAGGAAGTGTATTTAATCCAAATAGATTTTGAAGTTCTTCATATATAGTTGTTTGATTTTTAGAAGATTCAATTCTAAGTAATTCATCACAGTTATTAAGTGCAATATCCACAAGAGTCTTTTTCTTATCTCTTTTTGGATTTATAATTTTGATATTTCTATCAAATCTCTCTTTTATAAATACTTCTAAATCTTCTTTTTCTTCTACTTCATTAGCTACTAATATCTCTTTTGGAAGTAGGGGGATTTCATTATCATAGTAGTTTATAATAGCTCTTTGATATGCTTCATTTAAATCTATTGTAGGTTCATTATCAATGATTGTATCTATTTTAATAAAGTCATGTGAAGAAGAGGCTAGTTTTCCATCTCTAATGAACATTCTTACAATTACAGCTTTTTTTCTACCTGCTTTAATTGCAAAAAGGTCCAAGTCTTCATTTGTTGCTAAATCCATACCTGATTTGATTTGAGATTTCTCAATAGTTTTTATTCTATCTCTTAATTTCATTGCTTCTTCAAATCTAAAGTCTTCTGCATACTCTTCCATTTTTTCTTGTAGTTTTGCTATTAGTTTTGTTTTATTATAAATAAAATCTAATGCAGTATCTACAAGTTTTGAGTAATCTTCTGTAGTAATTTTACCTTCACATGGAGCATGACATTTTTTGATTTGGTGGAAAAGACAAGCCTCTTTTCCTTTGATACATGATTTTTTTTGAACTAGAGGAACTATTTCATAAATAGAATCCAACATATCTTTTGCACCTGTTGAGTATGGTCCAAAGTATTTGATACTTTTTCTTTTATGTACTTTTCTAGTGATTTCAAGTCTTGGGAATAGTTCTGCATAATCTACCATGATGTATGGATATGTTTTATCATCTCGTAGTAAAATATTGTATTTTGGTTTTAGTTGTTTGATAAGAGAATTTTCCAAAATCAAAGCATCATGTTCATTAGGAACAACAATCCATTCAAGTGATACAGCTTCGCTAATCATCTTGTAGATTCTAGGACCTAGTTTATCTGCTGGTAATAGTTTTGGAGTAAATTTAAAGTATGATTTTACTCTATTTTTAAGAACTTTTGCTTTTCCAATATAAAGTAAATGACCATCTTTGTCAAAGTACTGATAGACTCCCGCTTCATTTGGGAGTTGTTTTAATTTCTCTTCTAAATTCATAGGCGAATTGTATCAAAAGTATGCTTTTAGTTTAGGGCTAAAAGCTTAGTGATAATTTATATAATAAGGCTGAACCATAATCTTTTGACTACCTACATTTTGTAATCCTAATATCTCTTTAGGAGTCATAATAGGTTTTGTATCTGAGTTATAAAAAATCTTGAATCCTCCAATAGCTTTATGAGTTTGCTCACTTGCATATAAACCATTGTATATTTTGATTTTTACACCTGCATTTCCATGTCCATCGATATTATAAATAAGATTTAGATTATCAAAGTTTTTAACTTCTTCTTTTTTTCTTAACATTCTTTTATGGAACATATGTACGATTAGATTTCTTTTTTCTTCTACATTGTGCTCTAGAAGATAATTACTAATAGATTCTTGTGCTTTATTTAAATCATCTGCAAAAATATGACCTACATATTTACCCGGTGGGTATCTTCTATGTGTTGGGATTTTGAATTCAGGATCAATTGCTAAATGAACATTATCATATTTAAGATATTTTAGTATTGGTTGTACTGCTTCAAAAGCTGTTTTAGTTCCTAGTTGTACATCAAGTATCACAGCAAAACCTTCTTTGTTTGCTCTTTTGAT
>DKNG01000029.1:0-11922 GCA_002470185.1 Arcobacter sp. UBA7394
ACCTTCAATACCTTCTGGTACAAGTTTATCAGCAGCAGTTCCCTCTTGGAAATATCTATCAGTACTTCCTTTAGTCATAGCTCCAATAGAACCCATTCCTCTGTATGATTTGAATTTTCTTCCTTGGAATAAAATTAATTCACCTGGAGATTCATCAGTACCAGCTAATGCTGATCCCATCATAACTGAAGATGCACCAACTGCTAATGCTTTTGCAACATCACCAGAGTATTTAATACCACCATCAGCGATAACTNNGCGAACATAGAACCAACCATTACACATGCTGCGCCAGCAACAAGTGATTTAGCGATGTCACCAGAGAAACGGATACCACCATCAGCGATAACTGGAACACCATGTTTAGCACCCTCTTCGGCACACTCATCAATTGCAGAAATTTGTGGAACACCAACACCCGCAACGATTCTAGTAGTACAAATAGAACCAGGACCAATTCCAACTTTAACACCATCAGCACCTGCTTCAATTAATGCAGCAGTACCCTCGCTAGTTGCAACGTTACCAGCAATGATTTCAACGTCTAATTTAGATTTAATATCTTTTACAGAATCTAAAATACCTTTAGAATGACCATGAGCTGAATCCATTACAAGAACATCAACACCAGCTTCAACTAATGCAGTAGCTCTATCTAATTGTCCAACACCAATAGCAGCACCAACAATTAATCTTCCTAATGAATCTTTAGAAGCATTTGGATATTCTCTTTTTTTGTTAATATCTTTAATTGTAATTAAACCAATTAACTTATTATTAGAATCAACAATTGGTAGTTTTTCAATTTTGTTAGAATGCATAACGTCAGCAGCATCTTCTAAAGTAGTACCTTCTTTAGCAGTGATTAATGGCATCATAGTCATTTTTTCACTTACTTTTTGAGAGAAGTCTTTAGTAAATCTCATATCTCTGTTTGTAACGATACCTAATAGAATATTGTTTTCATCAACAACAGGAACACCAGAAATTTTGTATTCAGCCATAATATCTTCTGCATCTTGAAGAGTTTGATCCATTTTAATAGTAATTGGATCAATAATCATTCCAGATTCAGATTTTTTTACTTTTTTTACTTGTAATGCTTGAGTTTCAATATCCATGTTTTTATGAATAATTCCGATACCACCAAGTCTTGCCATTGCAATAGCAGCTTCATATTCAGTAACAGTATCCATTGCAGCAGAAACAAATGGAATTTTTAATGTAATATTTCTTGTTAATTTTGTCTCTAAGCATACTGCTTTAGGTAAAATTTCTGACTTTGCTGGTACTAATAACACGTCTTCAAACGTTAATGCTCTTTTTCTAATTCTCATAATCTATAATCCTAATTCTATATATAATTTATTAATTTACTGCTTTTTCTAAAGATAAAGCACCGTCAAATAAAGTTTGCTCATCATAAGCTTTTCCTATTAATTGTAATCCAACAGGCATACCTTCCTCGTCTTTGTCAACAGGTAAAGATATAGCCGGTAAACCAGCAAGGTTTACTGAAATTGTGTAGATATCACTTAAATACATTTCTAATGAAGTTTTGAAGCTTCCAAACTCAGGTGCAGTTGTAGGAGCAACAGGAGAAAGAATTAAATCTGCTTCATTAAAAATCGCTTCGTATTCATCTTTAATTAAGTGTCTAACTTTTTGTGCTTTAATATAATAAGCATCATAATAACCAGAACTTAATACGAATGAACCTAACATGATTCTTTTTTGTACTTCATCCCCAAATCCTTGAGATTTAGTTTGAACGTACATATCTTTTAGACCAGCATCCCCTTTTCTATTACCATATCTAACACCATCAAATCTAGAAAGATTTGCAGATGCTTCTGCAGTTGCAACGATATAATAAGAAGAAAGAATCTTATCTGTGTCTAACATATTTTTATGAACTATTGTATGTCCCGCTTCTTCTAAAGCTTTTACACTTTTTTTGAAAGCGGCTTTAATTGCTGGGCTTGCTTGCTCAACAAAGTTATCAATTACTGCAATTGTAAGTTTTTTGTTTGAATCTAACTTAGGAGTTACTGCTTCATATTCAACATTTGCTGAAGTAGAATCCAAAGGATCATTACCAGAAATGATATCATATAAAATAGCTGCATCTTCAACATTTTGTGTGATAGGTCCACACTGATCTAATGATGATGAATAAGCTGTAATTCCGTATCTTGATACTCTTCCGTATGTTGGCTTCATACCAACACATCCACAATAAGCAGCAGGTTGTCTAATAGACCCACCTGTATCTGTACCTAATGCAGCAATAGCAATACCACCAGCAACAGCTGCGGCACTACCACCTGAACTACCACCAGGAACTTTAGTATTGTCAACTGGATTTAATGTTTTACCATAACAAGAAGATTCTGTTGAACTTCCCATAGCAAACTCATCCATGTTAGCTCTACCAAATGCAGATAATCCTGCTTTTTCTAAATTATTAATAACAGTAGCATTGTATGGTGATTTATAACCTTTTAAAATATTACTAGAACAAGTGATTTCCCAATCTTTAACATTTATATTATCTTTAATAGCAATTGGAATACCTGAACCAGATTCGTTAATATCTTGTGAAGTTAATTGTTCAACATACGCACCTATGTTGTTTTCTTTGATTTTTGAAGCTAAATCTTCTCTTAATTTTTTAATCTCTTCACTACCTAACGATAGTGCCTCTTTTAGAGTTATCAAACGGTTCTCCTGTGTTTTACAATTATAGTATTACACCCGATTTTATCTAAAAAATGATTAAAATTTGGTAAAGCGAATTTAAATGAAATTAAAAAGTAATTTTTAAGTAGAAATATTAAAGTTTTTTTTATTATTGGAAGTTTTTAAATATAAAAAAAGGTAGAAGTCAATGACTCCTACCTTTTTGTTAGAAAAAGTGTATATCTAAAAGATTATACGAATGAAATGAATGCCATTTGAGTAGCATCACCTCTTCTGATTCTAGTTTTAATGATAGATGTATATCCACCATTTCTAGTTTCGTACTTAGGTGCAATTTCATTAATTAATTTTTTAGTAGCTTCTTTGTCTTGTAATACAGCAAATACTTGTCTATGAGTATTTAAATCTGCATTTCTTGCAGTAGTTACTAATCTTTCAATAAATCTTCTTAATTCTTTTGCTTTTGGTACAGTTGTTTCAATCTTTTCTCTTTCGATGATTGCAATTGCCATGTTTTTTAACAATGCTTTTCTATGAGAAGAAGTTCTACTTAACTTTCTATATCCATGCTTATGTCTCATACTGTAAACCCTTAATTATGCTTTAAGTTGCTCTAATTTTCTTCTTAATGCAGAAGCAACGTTTTCTGGAAGTGTATTTTCAACTGGGAATCCTAAAGATTCTAATTTCTCAGCGATCTCATCGTAAGATTTTTTCCCTAAGTTTTTAATGTTTTTTACTTCAACTTCGCTCATAAGTACTAATTCACCTAAGAATTTTAATCCAGCTCTATCTAAAGAGTTGAATGATCTAGCACTTAAATTTAAATCATCAATTTTAATGATTAAATCTTTTAGTTCAACTGGTTCTTCACCTGCATCACTAACTGTTACTTCAGATAAATCGAATACTTTGTTAAATACTGACATTTGAGAATACATAACAGATACTGCTTCTTTAAAAGCAGTAATTGGAGAAATTTGTCCGTTTGTTTGTACATTAAATACAGCTTTTTCAAAGTTAGGATTATCTTCAACTAACATTTTTTCTACATCGTAAACAACTTTTTTTACTGGAGTAAAGAAAGCATCTACTGGAATGTAATCTGGTCCAACGATGTCTCTGATATCTTCAGAAGGCATATAACCAATACCTTTTTGGATAATTACAGAGAATGTTAAATTACAATCAGAGTTAATAGTAGCTAAGTGAACATCTGGAGAAACAACTTCAACATCAGAGTTGATTAAGTCCTCACCTTTGATCTCTTTAGGTCCGTTAAACGAATATTCTACTACTACTTGCTCTTCATCGCCATTTATCTTAAACTTAATATTCTTAAGATTAATAACAAAAATAGCTATATCTTCTAGCATCCCTCTTAATGAGTCAAACTCATGAGAAGCACCTTCAATTTTTACTGCAATTGGTGCGTAACCAACTGAAGAGCTTAATAAAAGTCTTCTTAAAGGGTGTGCCAAAGTAATTGCAAAACCACTTTCAAATGGATATGCAGAAATCTTAGCTTCATTATCACTAATAGCTTCGATTTCAACTTCTGTTGGTAAAAACGGTGTGTCTGCAAACTTTTTCATTGGCTACCTTTTGCTATTATTATTTAGAATATAACTCTACGATTAATCTTTCTTCAACAGGAATAACAACTTCTTCTCTAGCTGGGATTCTTGTGAAAGTACCGCATACTTTATCTTTATCTACATTAACCCACTCAACTAAACCAGTTTGTGCAGTTAATTCTAAAGCTCTTACTACTTGAGGATTAGATTTAGATTTTTCTTTAATTTCAATTGTTTGACCTGGTCTTACAACGTAAGAAGGAATATCAACTTTTTTACCGTCAACTAAAACGTGACCGTGTGTTGTGAATTGTCTAGCGTTCGCTCTAGTTGAAGCGAATCCCATTCTATAAACAACGTTATCTAATCTTTGCTCAATTAAAGTAATTAAGTTTGAACCTGTATTACCTTCATTATTAGCAGCTTTTTTGAAGTATTTTCTGAATTGTTTTTCAGAAACACCATACATGAATTTAGCTTTTTGCTTTTCTCTTAATTGTAAACCATACTCAGAAATTTTAGTTCTTCTTTGTCCGTGTTGTCCTGGAGCAAATGGTCTTTTTTCTAGAGCAGATTTTCCGTTAAGTCTTCTTTCACCTTTTAATCCAAGGTCTGCGTCTAATCTTCTTTCGATTTTTTCTACTGGTCCTCTATATCTTGCCATAATTGCCCCTTACACTCTTCTTCTTTTAGGTGGTCTACAACCATTATGTGGTAATGGTGTAACATCTTTAAACCATGTAACTCTGATACCTTCAATTGCACCAACAGATTTAACTGCAGTGTCTCTACCAGATCCTGGTCCTTGAATTTTAATACCAACGTTTTTGATACCATGTTCCATTGCTTTAGCCATAGCGTCTTCTACTGCTGCTTGTGCTGCGAATGGAGTAGATTTTTTACTACCTTTGAAACCTAAGTTACCAGCTGATGACCATGCGATAGCGTTACCTGCATTGTCAGTTACTGTTACCATAGTATTGTTGAAAGTTGCTGCAATGTGAACTACACCGTCAGCAATATTTTTTCTAACAATCTTTTTTCTAGTTACTTTTCTTTTTGCCATCTACTATCCCTTACTTCGCTGCTGCGCCAACAGTTTTCTTTTTACCTTTTCGAGTTCTAGCATTAGTTTTAGTCTTTTGCCCTCTACAAGGTAAACCTTTTCTATGTCTTAAACCTCTGTATGAACCTAAGTCCATTAAAGCTTTGATATCCATAGCAACTTTCTTTCTAAGATCACCTTCAACCATATAGTTTTTTTGTAATTCTTGTCTAATTGCCGCTGCTTCGTCTTCTGTTAGTTCGTGTGCTCTTTTGTTGTAATCAATTCCAACAGCATCTAAGATTAATCTAGAGTTATGTAATCCGATTCCGAAAATATACGTTAAAGCGTATTCCATTCTCTTTTTATTTGGTAAATCAACACCTGCGATTCTTGCCATGTCTTTTTATCCTTGTCTTTGTTTGTGTTTTTTGTTTTCGCAGATTACTCTTACGATACCTCTTCTTTTGATAACTTTACATTTATCACACATTTTCTTTACTGAAGCTCTTACTTTCATAAGTCTGTCCTCTTTGTTTGTGTTTTTACCACTTTCCAACAGGCAAGAGACGTTCACGAAGTTTTAACACTTCATCTTATCTCTCCATGGTTTTCTCTTATACTCAGGAGTAAAAATCATAGAGCAATGAAGCTATTCGTTCATCGCTACTCCCACCAACTCTTTATAAAACACAAAAATTTTATAAAAACTTCTTCTTTGGTTGAAAAAATGGAACCGGATTATAGACAACATTAGCTTAAATATTGTTTAAAGTAGCATGATTAGTTTAAAGTTCTTTATAGTAAAATAACAAATCGATTAAAAAGGATAACAATTGTCAGAAATATATAAAAATGATTTAATCAATATTCAAATAGAAGAAAGTGAAATACCTTGGTTAAAAATATTTACTAATGAAAATATTAAAGAATTATCTTCTTGTAATTATGAAACAAAAGAAGAGATATTTAGATGTCTTGATATTATTGAAAAAGAGATGTTAGATTATTTTAACCCTGAAAAAATAAATATTGCCTCGTTTGGAAATTATGTTCCACATGTTCATTTTCATGTAATGGCTAGATTTAAAGAAGATTCATATTTCCCTGAACCTATGTGGGGTAAGAAACAAAGAGAAGCAAATTTAGATTTACCCTCTTTTGAAGGTTTTTATGACCTAATAAAAAGTAAGTTTTAAAACTTACTTTTTATCCATCAGCGTTAATTTGTGCAATTAACTCTTCTAATACTTGTGGTGCTTCTTCATGTGAAGGTTGACATCCACCAGCTGCTTGATGACCACCGCCACCATATTTAAGCATTAATTCACCAACATTTGTATTTGATGATTTATTAATAATAGATTTTCCAGTACTATAAACAACATTTTGTTTATCTCTACCCCATACTGTATGTATAGAAATATTTGTATCTGGATGCATAGCATACACTAAGAATCTATTACCAGGGTAAATGATCTCTTCTTCTCTATAATCAATAATTAATAAGTTATTATGAATAGTTGTACATCTTTGTAACTGTTCTTTAAACTCTACTTCATATTTAAAATATAAATCAACTCTCTCTTTAACATCAGGTAAAGCTAAAATATCATCAATATCATGATCTTTACAATAATCAATTAAATCCATCATTAACTGATAGTTTGAAACAGTAAATTCTCTAAATCTTCCAAGACCAGTTCTTGAATCCATTAAGAAACTTAATAATTCCCAACCCTCTGGGTTTAATATATCTTCTTTTGTAAAGGCTGCACTATCTGCCTTATTTGCGGCAAACATCATACCTTTAAAAGTTGCAGGAAATTTCTCTTCTGCTCCATAGTATTGATATACAACTTCAGCAGCACTAGGTGCAGATGCATCAATAATATGATTATCTTTTTCACCATTTCTAATTGTTTCAGAAAAATGATGGTCAAATGCTAAATAAACACCATCAACATAAGGTAAGTTTGTTGTTATATCGTTTGAAGTAATTTCTACTTTTCCATCTTGCATATCTTTTGGATGCACAAATGTAATTTCATCAATGATTCCTAAATACTTTAGTAGTGTACCACATACTAAACCATCCATATCACTTCTAGTAACTAATCTATATTTTTTGCTCATTTTAATATCCCAAAGAATAATTTTGGTCTATTCTAGCATAAAAAATTATTAGTTTTTATTAAATAAGTTATTTTTATAAATAAAGTGTGAGAATAACAATAAGGAAGAATTATCCTTCCTTATTATTTGTTATTTAATTACTTGTTAATGTAGTTAGCTATTACGTCACCCATTTCAGCAGTAGTTACAATTTCTTTAGCATCATAAGCTGCTAAATCTTTTGTTCTATAACCGTCTTTAAGAACGTTTTTAATTGCCGCTTCAATCATATCCGCAGCTTTATCTTCACCAAGTGAATATCTTAACATCATTGCAGCAGATTCAATTGTTGCAATTGGGTTAGCGATACCTTGTCCAGCAATATCAGGAGCAGAACCATGAATTGGTTCATAAACAGCAGTTTTATCTCCAGTTGAAGCTGATGGTAATAATCCAATAGAACCAACAACCATAGAAGCAGTATCAGATAAGATATCACCAAAAATATTTCCAGTTACAATAACATCAAATTGTTTTGGGTTTCTTACTAATTGCATTGCAGCATTATCAACATACATGTGAGATAATTCAACTTGAGGATAGTCTTTTGCAACTTCTTCAATTGTATCTCTCCATAATTGAGATACTTCAAGTACGTTTGCTTTATCAACAGAACAAACTCTTTTATCTCTTTTCATTGCAAATTCAAAAGCTTGTTTACCAATTCTGATAATTTCGTCTTTAGTATATACCATAGTATTATATGCTCTATCACCATCGTTAGCTCTTGGTTGACCAAAATAGATACCACCAATTAATTCTCTAACAACCATAATGTCACAACCTTGAATAACTTCAGGTTTTAAAGTAGATGCATTTACTAACTCGTCATAAACAATCGCAGGTCTTAAGTTAGCGTATACACCTAATTCAGCTCTTAATTTTAAAAGCCCAGATTCAGGTCTTAACTCTCTTGGTAATGTATCCCATTTTTCTCCACCAATAGCTCCAAATAAACAAGCATCAGAGTTTAAAACTCCTGTTACTGTTTCATCAGGTAAAGGAACACCAGTTTCCTCATAGGCACATCCACCCATTAAATATTCTTTATAGTCTAATGTGAAATCACAAGCACCAGATACTGCATCTAAAACTTTAATAGCTTCATCAACAATCTCAGGACCAATTCCGTCACCTTTAATTAAAGAGATATTATATCTTTTCATTATTTACTTTCCTTTTCAGCTGCTTCTTTTTTTGCATAATTTATTAATCCACCAGCAGCAATTAATTCTTGCATAAAGTCTGGTATTGCAGTAAAATCATAAGATTTATTAGTAGTATTATTAATAACTTTACCATTATCTAAATCAATAGAAATTTCTTCACCCTCTTTAATTTCTAAAGATTCAGGTAATTCAAAAATAGGTAAACCCATGTTAAATGCATTTCTATAAAAGATTCTTGCAAATGAAGGAGCAACAACAGCTGCTACACCTGCTGCTTTTAAAGCAATAGGAGCATGTTCTCTTGAAGAACCACAACCAAAGTTTTCTCCTGCAACAATAATGTCACCTTTTTGTAACTTATTAGGGAACTCAGGGTCCGCATCTTCCATAACATATTTAGCTAAATGCTCAGGGTCTGAGCTATTTAAATATCTTGCAGCGATGATAACATCAGTATCAATGTTTGCACCAAAATTCCATACTTTTCCAGTAATTTTATTCATATTTTGTATCCTTGTATTTAGTGAAATCTTAGTGTTCCCTAAATATAAATATTTTCAAAAGAGATATTTTAGCTAAAAATTTAGTAATATTTGATTAAATATACTTTTTTTAATCATTACCTTAAGTAATCTGGGTATAATATCAACCTATCTTAAAGAGAGGATTTCCCGTCAATGAGCGTAAAAGATTTAAATAAAGCAATTGAACAAACAGTTAAAGAATACAAAGACTCTATATTAACTTTTGAAAAAATTATTAAAATCTTTCCTAAAGCTCCTTCAGCTGCAAACGTAAAAAAATTCATAGCATTAATTCAACTATATAATGTAACAGTTATTAGTTCGCAAGAACAAGCTAAAAGAATGAATGCTGAAGAAGCAAAAAAGAAAAGAGAATTAAGAGAAAAGTTAATTGAGAATGAAGATGATGTATTTGATCTTCTGAAAAATAAGGAATTATTAGAGTGGTCTAGATCCGATTCTCCTGTAAGAATGTATTTAAGAGAGATGGGACAAATCCCTCTACTTACAAAAGAAGAAGAGATTGAAATTTCTAAAAAAATTGAAATGGGTGAAGATGTAATTCTTGATGCCATTTGTTATGTACCATATCTAATTGACTTCATTTTAGAATACAAAGAACCGTTAGTAAATAGAGAAAGAAAAGTAAAAGAACTTTTCAGAAACTTTGACGATGAAGATTCTGATGATTCTGATGAGCCAGAAGTAGAAGCTGCTGGTGATGACGATGAAGTAAATGGAAAAAAACAAAAGAAACTTGATAAAAGAGCTCATACAATTATTGAGTCATTCAAAGTTCTTGAAAAAGCAAAAAAAGATTGGCTTAAATTCTTAGCAAAAGAAGCAGCTAAATCTGAAGATGAAGTACACCAAATGCAACACAACTTAGCAATTGCATTCAAAAAGAAAATTTTAAAAGAGGCTCTATTAGATTTAGGACCAACTTCAAAATTAATTTCTGAAATTGTAAAAGCTATGGAAACTGCATTAAAATCTGATACAGGTTTTGATTCTGAGCTTAAAAGATTAGAATATAGATTACCATTATTTAATGATACTCTATTACAAAATCACCAAAAAATTCTTGATAATATTGTAAATTTATCAAAAGTTCAAATTACTTCTATGGTTCCTGAAGCAACTATGGTTTCTACTTATATGGAAATCAAAAAACTGTTCCAAACAGCAGAAGCTTCTAAAGATGGTTTCGATTTAGAGCCTGAAGAGTTAAAAGATGTATTAGAACAAATTAAAAGAGGTAAGCAAATTACTGATAAAGCTAAGACTAGAATGGCTAAATCAAACCTTAGACTTGTTGTATCTATTGCAAAAAGATATACAAATAGAGGTTTACCATTCCTAGACTTAATTCAAGAAGGTAATATTGGTCTTATGAAAGCTGTTGATAAATTTGAGTATAAAAAGGGATATAAATTCTCTACTTATGCAACATGGTGGATTAGACAAGCTATTTCAAGAGCAATTGCAGACCAAGCTAGAACTATTAGAATTCCAATTCACATGATTGAGACGATTAACAGAATCAACAAAATCATTAGAAAGGGAATCCAAGAAAATGGTAAAGAGCCAGATGTAGATGAGATCGCAAAAGAAGTAGGACTTGCAGTTGATAAGGTAAAACAAGTAATTAAAATTACTAAAGAGCCTGTATCACTTGAAGCACCTATTGGATCTGATGATGATGGTAAATTTGGAGATTTCGTACCTGATGAAAAGGCACCAACTCCAGTTGATAACATCATGAAAGAAGATTTACAAGGACAAATTGACCAAATTCTTGCTCAGTTAAATGAGAGAGAACAAGCGGTTGTTAGAATGAGATTTGGACTAATGAATGATGCTTCTGATAGAACACTTGAAGAGATTGGTAAAGAGCTTTCTGTAACAAGAGAAAGAGTTAGACAAATCGAATCTAGTGCTATTAAGAAACTAAAGCATCCTAAAGTTGGTAAAAACCTTAAAAACTACGTAGAAAGTTAATAACATGAGCTTCTTTGAAGAATGGGTTGAACTTGATTTAAACCCTGTAATATCTTTTAGCTCTAATGCTAAGATAACTTATTCAAATAGTGAAGCTCAGTTTTTGTTAAGTCGAATTAAGCAAAAAGAGCTTTTCGAGTTAGCATTAAAACACGCTCCAAAATCTTTTGGGGCGGAAACTTCATATATTGATCTAACTATTAAAAACTACACATTTTATGCTATCACTGTTAAATATGAAAATGAAGATGAAATTCATATGAAACTTTATAAAAGTGCAATGGTTAAAAAAGAATCAAAACTTAATATCCAAAATGTAAATAATACTAATATTTTTACACTACTTGATTTAGCAATTTCTTCAAACAAAATCAAAAATGATATTAATTATATTAAAAACTATGACCCTTCTATTCCTGATTTTAAATTAGATGCAAGTTCATTTATAAAAACATTAGGACAGATATTTGAAGCCTTTAATGATGCTAGTACAATCAATTGTTCTATTATGCTAAAGATTGGTGAATATATTAGAATTGAGGGAAAGAAGTACTCTTTAATTACTGTAGAAATAACATCAGATAAAACAAGTAATTTATCATCTGTACAACATCGAGATGATACCTCATTTATTTTATCATGTGAAGATAATAAAGCGACAATTGACTTGCCACTTCTTATCTGATTTGATAGTTTTAAAGCTTTTTAAATAAAAGCTTTGAAGCTAA
>DKNG01000029.1:12007-13356 GCA_002470185.1 Arcobacter sp. UBA7394
ATACCATTATTGTTTAAAGCAAAGAATCCAAATAATAATGAACCATAACCTAAAACTCTATAAATAGATAAAAAACCACCTGCTGAGAAAAGAGTATTTTTAAATGAATCTTTTCTAACTTTAGACTTCTCATCATTAATAATTTCTTTTATTTTCTCTGGTGTTAACTCTTCTTCTGGAATCTCTTCATATTCAGTATATAAATCATAAGGATCATCAATTTCATCGATTTTATCTCTATCTTCTGTTTTAGAAGTTTTTGACATATCAAGATTAGAAATTCTACTTTGTATATTTCTTTTGTATGAAAGAAAAGAAGCAATAGTGATAAATAACGAAGAGAAAAAAGCTACTTGAGTATTAAGTAACCAATGCATGCTTTCAAAGGCCAAAGAGTAAATAACTAAGCAAAGGTTAATAGCAATAAAAACCTTTGCAAAGTCTAAAATATGTTGATTAATCTTCATCATCTGAAGCTTTATCTCCATGCTTCGCTCTATGTGCATATCTAGGATCATTTTCTAATCCTTCAAATGACTTTTGAGCTCTTTTATATGCCTTATAGATATTTAAACCTGCTGCTGCAACACCCCAAAATACTCCAAGCCATAATGTCCATGAATATCCTGTTAGTTCTTTTAATCCATAACCAATACCAAAACCTATTACAATGGCAGCAACCATTGATATACCAAGAGACAAGTTGTCTAGTGCTTCTAGCTTATCTCTATGCTTTGGTGTGTTATTTTGTTTATCTTCCATAAAACTTCCTATTTAATATATGAACAACAATAATCAGTAATAGTTTTTACTTTGATGTCAAAGCTTGAATTAGCAGGAACATCAAATGAAGTATCAGCAGTGTAAGTATTCCATGTATCAGAACCTGCTAGTTTAACTTCAACTTCACCATCTAAGATTTCCATTAATTCTGCTTGTGCAGTACCAAAGTTATACTCACCAACCATCATAATTCCAAGAGATTTACTTTCACCGTTTTCATCGATAAAAGATCTACTTGTAACATTTCCATCAAAATAGATATTCGCTTTTTTTGTTAATTCTACGTTTTTTAAAGTTCCCATTACTATTATTCCTTTATTTTCTTATAAGTCTTTCATTACTTCTGCAGCAGCAGCAATACAATCATCAATCATTTCATCAGTAATCTCTGTACAAATGAATCCAGCTTCATATTGAGAACAAGCAAAATAGAAACCTTTTTTAATCATCTCATGGTGGAATTTACCAAATCTTTCAAAGTCACAAAAATCAGTAACTTCTTTGAAGTTTGTTGGCATTTTATCAGCAAAGAAGAATCCAAACATTGAACCTCTTGTATCTACTTG
>DKNG01000029.1:13458-15434 GCA_002470185.1 Arcobacter sp. UBA7394
ATAAATTTCTGGGTTTGCTTTTAGTTTTCTTAATGAAACTAAACCAGCACTCATAGCAACTGGATTTCCACTTAATGTACCTGCTTGGTAAACAGCACCATCTGGTGATAAGTGACCCATGATTTCTTTATTAGCAGCAAAAGCACCTACAGGCATACCTGCACCAATTACTTTACCAAATGTAATAATATCAGCTTTAGTTTCTAAGATTCCACTAGCACCTGTTAAAGAAGCTCTAAATCCTGTCATTACTTCATCAAAAATTAATAATGCACCATTTGCATCACATAATTCTCTACAAACCTTTAAGAACTCTGGTGAAGCAGGAACTAATCCCATATTTCCAGCAATTGGCTCAATAATAATACAAGAGATATCATTTGAGTCTTCAAAACATTTTTTTAAGTTTTCAATGTTGTTATATTCACATAATAAAGTGTGTTTAGTTAAATCAGCAGGAACTCCAGGAGAACTTGGTGCTCCAAATGTAGCCATACCAGAACCAGCTTGAACTAATAATGAATCAGAGTGACCGTGGTAACAACCCTCAAATTTTAAAATATCATTCTTACCAGTAACACCACGAGCAAGTCTAATAGCAGACATAACTGCCTCAGTTCCTGAACTTACAAATCTAACTTTATCAATGTAATCATACATATCAACAATTTCATTTGCTAATTCAGTTTCTAATGTAGTTGGTGCTCCAAAAGAAAGACCTTTTTTAGCAGTTGCAATTACTGCTTCTTCAATATCTTTATCACAATGACCAAAAATTAGTGGTCCCCAAGATTGTACAAAATCTAAGTATTTGTTATTGTCAACATCAAAAAGATAAGCGCCCTCACCTCTATCAATAAAAGGAGGAGTTCCACCTACACTTTTAAATGCTCTAACTGGTGAATCAACTCCACCAGGAATAACTTCACAAGCTTCTTCGTATGCTTTAACTGAATTATCAAACATCTATTATCCTAATAATAATTTAATTTTAGATAGGATACCCAAAAAAATATTTATGATATATTAATAAGCCCGTTAAACAGTAGTTTTGAAGAAGATTAATAAAGATTTTTCCACACATTTCTCTTACTGTTAATAATCTATTAGTTTACTTTGAATATAATAATTTTATGAAAATAATTATATTTGCCTTCGTTGTGTCAATTTCCCTACACCTATTACTATTCAAACAATACAAAATTGAAAAAACTTCACAAGAGCAAACACATAAAGATGTAGCCCACAAAAAATCAAATGTACAATTTGTAAAATTAAAACAAATAGCACCTAAGCCTATAAAAAAAGAGATTAAAAAAGTTGAACCTAAAAAAATAGTTGAAATTAAAAAACCTGCTATTAAAAAAACTATCGTAAAAAAGAAAAGTCAAAGAGAAATTACAAAAACATTACCAAAGAAATATATCAAAACTAAAAAAACTGTAACTTATCAGAAAAAAAGAACAAAGAAAGCAGTAACCGCAAAAAAGATACAAAAAAGAAAAACAATACAAGAAAAAACACTAGAAAATTTTCTATCACAAAAAGAACCTATAAATAATGAAATTTTAAATGAACTACAAAGATTATATGGAAGAGAATATCAAACCTTCACAAAGGTACAAAAAGCATACTTGGAAAAAAATCTTAATAATTTTCAAGTAATTACACAAAGAGTTTTAACAAGACTTGGATATCCTAAGTTAGCAGCAAAATTGAGATTATCTGGGAAAAATATAGTAGAATTTATGTATTATCCAAATGGTAATATTAAAAATCTTAAAATTACTAATTCATCTGGTTATGCTGTATTTGATGATTATTCAATAAAATTAATAGAAATTGCATATAAAGATTATCCTAGGCCTAAAACACCTACGAAATTAAAATTTCAAGTGCACTATAAAATATACTAAAGGAAACAAAACATGACAACAAACGAAAGTTATTTCAGAAAACTTATAAAAGGTGAAATT
>DKNG01000029.1:15526-18281 GCA_002470185.1 Arcobacter sp. UBA7394
GAAGATAGTTTTGAGATTACTGAATCTGATAAGATCATAGATTTTTCTCTTTATTCTCTTAGAATTATCTATACTATTTTTATTTTTATAGCCGTAATTAGAAGTGCTAATAAATATCTTGGTTCAAAAATCTGGAGTTTTATGGCTAAGGTAATGGTTACAGTAAACCTTATGTTTTCTTTATTTGCTTTAAATGATTTAGCAAGAATATATTTTATGGAAGAGTATATTATAAAAGGTGAAATTGAAAAATTAAAAGAGCAACTTCCAATCAAGGTAGATTCATTCACTCAACTACAAAATATTGAAATAGTTGAGAAAAACATTGCTTATACATATCAATTGCTTAAATTAAATATTCAAAAAAATAGAATGCCGAAACTAAACAGATTTAAAAAGCGAGTGCAAGAATCTATTTGTGAAGATGAAAACTATTTGAAACTATTAAAAAAAGATTATGTTTTAAATTATACATACATTGACAATACAGGTAGTAAATTTCTAAATGTAAAAACAGATGTGGCTTCTTGTGGAAAAAATGTTTATGATTTAGATATTTTAAAACAAATTCTAAAAGCCCAAGGACAGATGTAAAATATAGGAAAATATTCCTATATTTACTGATTCAAAAACTCTTTTTACATAGACTTAAACAAAATCTAGTAAAATACAAAAATTTATAATATATTTCAAGGTTACTAAATAAATGTTAACAGATAAAATAAGAACAAAACAAAGTGGTATTTTATTATATGGTATCACACCTCCAAAAGTAAAACATACATCTGAAGAGATTGAAGTTATTGCTAAAAAACATGTTGAAAGAATTTCAAAATTAGACATTGATGGTTTAGTTTTATATGATATTCAAGATGAATCAGACAGAACAGATGAGAAAAGACCTTTTCCATTTATCAAAACTATTAACCCTTGTGAATATTCAAAAAAGTATTTACAAGATCTAAAAACTCCAAGAATTGTATATAGAGCTGTGGGAAACTATACAGCTGAAAGATTCACTGCATGGTTAGAAGAGACAAAACAAAGTCAAGTACACTCTGTATTTGTTGGAGCAGCATCTCATGAACAACAAAATAATATCACTCTAAGAGAAGCTTATAGTTTAAAAAGAGAAGTAAATGATAATTTATGTTTAGGTGGAATTACTATTCCAGAAAGACATACAAAAAAGCATAATGAACATGAAAGAGTATTTGCAAAGATTGATAGTTCTTGTGAATATTTCATTACTCAATGTGTTTATGACTTAGAAGCTGCAAAGATTTTCTTAAGTGATTATGCTAAATATTCAAAAGAGAATAATAAAGAGATGGTTCCAATCATTTTCACATTAACTCCTTGTGGAAGTGCTAAAACATTAGACTTTATGAAATGGTTGGGAATTAATATTCCAAACTATTTAGAAGAGGATTTAAAAGATTCTGGAAATATTCTAGAAGAATCAGTAAGATTATCTAAAATGTTCTTTGAAGAGTTATACATCTTTGGTAAAAAAAGAGGTATTCCAGTTGGTTGTAACGTTGAGAGTGTTGCAATTAGAAAAGAAGAAATTGATGCTTCAGTAGATTTATTAAATGAAGTAAAAAAGATTATCAAAGATAACGAATAATATTTTTAATAAAGTAAAAGAAAATCTTTTACTTTATTGTTGCTAATACCAACTCTCTTAAAGTCTTACAAGCAACCGCTGTAGATACTCCACTCGCATCATGTTTTGGACTTAATTCAACAACATCAAGACCTACTACATTCTCTAATTTTGATAAAGTACCAATAATTTCTAACATCTGATGAAAATTAATTCCACCAGGCTCCGGCGTACCAGTTCCTGGAAACACTGAAGGATCAAAAACATCTAAATCAATAGTAATATATACAGGTTCATTTATTAAAGCTTCTACCCTACTCTCAAGTGTATTAAAAGTAAACTTTTCTAAGTGTGCATGTTCTTTCGCCCATTCAAACTCTTCTTTAAGTCCTGATCTAATACAGAATTGATTTAATTTACCATCTCCAACTAAGTCATAAATTCTTCGAAGAACCGTAGCATGAGAAAACTCTTCCCCTAAATAGTCTCTTCTTAAATCTGTGTGAGCATCAAAATGAATGATATTCAAATCTGGATATTTCTTCACCAATGATTTAACAGGTGCATAAGAAACTAAATGTTCACCACCTATCATAATAGGTTTTTTCCCTGCTTGAACAATTTCATCAACTGTTTCTTCAATCATTCTAAGGGCACTCATTTTATCACCAAAAGGTAACTCTAAATTTCCATAATCAAATAGAGATAAATCTTCTAAATCTTTATCTAAATAAGGTGAGTAGCTTTCAATAGCCCAAGAATCCTCTCTCATAGCACTAGGAGCAAATCTAGCTCCTGGTTTAAATGAAGTAGTTCCATCAAATGGTACTCCAAATAATACAGCTTGTGACTCTTCAAAGTTTTCTTCAAATCCTATAAAAGTATTACTTTGTGCTTTCATGTTTATAATTTCCTTTCATAATTGTACATATCCATGTATCTAAATGCTAATAAATTTTCTAATATTGCGAATATTACAGCAAAATTAATAAAAGAACTCCCACCATAGGAAAACAATGGCAATGGCAATCCAACAACAGGTGCAAAACCAATAACCATAAGTATATTTACACTCATATTCAAAAACAACAATAGCGCAAGCCCTGAAGCAAACGCCCGTATGACGTAATCATCTTTGAAATAATA
>DKNG01000031.1:0-7854 GCA_002470185.1 Arcobacter sp. UBA7394
ATAACCATCAACCCATGGAATAGGGTGTTTTACATTATATTCTGGTTTATATCCTACTGCTTCAAGTCTTCTATCTGCTAGGTATTCAATATATTGTCTGATGATTCCATCTGTAAATCCAAGAATTTGACCTTGAGTGATATATGCTCCCCATGAAGCTTCCATATCTACAGCTTTTCTGAACATACCTCTTACAGTTGCTTCTAACTCAGGAGTAAATAAATCTGGTCTCTCTTTTCTAGTAGAGTTAATCATGTTTTGGAATAAAAGTAAGTGAGTTACTTCATCTCTTTGAATAAATCTAATCATTTGAGAAGAACCAAGCATTTTCCCTGATTTTCCAAGTGCATACATAGCAGCAAAACCAGCATAGAAGTATAATCCCTCTAAGATTTGGTTAGCAAACAGTGCAAGTACGATTTTTTCATCTGTAATATCACCTGCAAGGTTTTTATATACATCTGCAATATAGTTGTTTTTTTCTCTTAATTGAGCATCATTTTTCCACATATCGTAAATTTCGTCTGTATTATCAGAAATTGACTCTACCATAACTGCGTATGATTTAGAGTGGTTAGCTTCTTCATAAGATTGTCTAGAAAGACAAGCATTTACTTCAGGAGCTGTGATATATGGGTTGATGTTATCCATTAAGTTGTTTGTTTGTAATGAATCCATGAAAATTAATTGAGATAAAACTAAGTCATACATTCTTTTCTCTGGTGCAGTTAAGAATTTGTAATCTTTTGCATCACCAGTCATTTGTACTTCTTTTGGGAACCAAGTATTAGCTTCCATTGTATCCCATAAATTTAAGGCCCACTGGTACTTCATTTTAGTGAAGTTAATCATTCCATCACTGTCTCCACCAAAGATTCTTCTATCGTTTAATGATTCTTGTGAGTCGGGGTTGTATATTTCTTTTCTATCCATGGGATTTCCTCTATTTATTTATATATTTATTTGAATTTTTTAATTGTTTGTATTGGAATACAAGCTGTCTTATTGACAACCTGAACATTCCATACTTCTATCTTCTACATCATTGTTAGCTTCTGGAGATTGCGATCTTAGGTAATAAGTCGATTTTAATCCCAGTTGCCATGCTAATGTATAGATTTCATGTAAGTGTTTACCACTTGCTTTATCTAAGCTCATGAAGATGTTTGTAGATTGACCTTGGTCGATCCATTTTTGTCTAATTGAAGCCGCTTTAATTAAGTCTAATTGATCAACTTCAAAAGATGGTTTATAATAAGACCAAGTCTCTGGGCTTAAGTTAGGAACAACAACAGGAATTAATCCTGATAAGTTCTCTTCAAACCACTTTCTTTTATATACTGGCTCAATTGCTTGAGTAGTACCAACAAGAATAGAGATAGAAGAAGTAGGAGCAACAGCCATTAAGTAACCATTTCTCATACCATTTTCTTTTACTTTAGCTCTTAATACATCCCAGTCATATCCACCATCAAATAAGTCTTTATTTAATAATGCATTTACTGCTTGAGGTGCGTGATCGTGAGGCATAATACCCTCAGACCATTTAGAACCATCAAATGTTGGGTAAATACCTTTTTCAACAGCTAAATCAGAAGATGAGTTAATAGCATTGTATGAAATTGCTTCCATTACTTGGTCAATCTTCTTGAAGTGCTCTTGGCTTCCCCAGTGAATTTGTTGTTCAGCTAACATTTGAGCTTCACCCATAACACCAAGACCAATTGATCTTGATTTTAAGTTTGTAGCTTTTACTTTTCTAAGAGGGTAGAAGTTTAAGTCAATTACATTATCAAGCATTCTTACTGCAATTGGTACAACTCTTTCAATATCCTCTTTTGAGCTAATTCTAGATAAGTTTACAGAAGCTAAGTTACAAACTGCCGTATCTCCATCAATTTTCTCTTTTTCTACGATGAATACTTTCTTTCCACCAATAGAATCTAAAGCAGTTACTTTGTTTGCTTTTTTAGTGATACCACCGTCAACTACTACTAATTCATTCTCTTCATAAGTTTTAAATGAACCATCATTAAATTCTAATTTAATTTTGTAGTGGTTAGGGTTTGTATTTTGGAAAATCTCTGTACAAAGGTTTGAAGATCTAATATGCCCAACATGTGAGTTTGGATTAGCTCTATTTGCATTATCTTTGAAACATAAGAATGGACTTCCAGATTCAAAGTATGATGTTAAGATTTTTTTCCATAAGTCTTTTGCTTTGATTCTGTCTTTACTAACAGAGTCATCTCTTTCGTATTCTTCATATCTAGCTCTAAATGCATCACCGTGAAGTTCAGATAAATCTTTTACTTCATAAGGGTCAAATAAAGTCCAGTGAGAATCGCTTAAGATTCTTTCCATGAAAAGGTCTGTAATCCATAATGAAGGGAATAAATCATGCGCTCTTCTTCGCTCTTCCCCAGAGTTTTTCTTAAGGTCGATAAAGTCAACGATATCCATGTGCCATGGCTCAACGTAAACTGCAATTGCACCTTTTCTAGTACCTAGTTGGTCAACTGCTAAAGCAACATCATTTGTGATTTTTAAGAATGGAACTGTTCCACCAGCAGCACTTTTATGGTCATCAATAACACCACCTAAAGCTCTAACTTGGTTCCAATCCCAACCAATTCCTCCACCATATTTAGATAATAAAGCCATCTCATGGTAAGAATCGAAAATACCTTCAATATTATCAGGAGTAGATCCAATATAACAAGATGATAATTGGTGTCTATTAGTTCTAGCATTTGATAATGTTGGCGTTGCTAACATTACTTCGAATTTAGAAACTACATCATAGAACTCTTTTGCTCTTGTTTGTTTATCTTCTTCGTCCTGTGCAAGGAACATAGCAATTGCCATGAACATTTGCTGTGGTAACTCAATAGGGTTACCAGCTTTGTTTTTAATTAGGTATCTATCGTATAAAGTTTTGATTCCTAAGTAATTGAAAAGATAATCTCTTGAAGGATCCATGTGATCATTAAGCTCGTCAAGATCGTATCCTTCTCCAAGATTAGGAATTAATCTTCCCGCGTCTTTTCCATACTTTAAATAATCTTTTAAATGGCAATATGGCTCGCCTTTGATACCATGAGTCTCTTTTCCTACTCTATGGTAAAGGTCAAATAAATATAATCTAGCTGCAGTAAAAGTCCAATTTGGAACATCTATGTCAATTTTTTCTACTGCTGTTTTAATCAGTGCATCTTGAACATCTGCACTTTTCATTCCATCAATAAATTTAATTTGTGAATCAAGTTCTAATTCACTTTGAGATACTCCATCTAATTCTGCTGTAGCGTCAATAGTCATCTTTTGAATTTTAGTGATATCTAAAACTTCTTTTCGACCATTTCTTTTTTCGATCATAATTGCCATATTATATTACCTTCTATTATTTATATTTTGTTGTATTTATTAAAATTTTTTAGTTACTAATATTATTTAAAAACTCTTTTGAAAATTGCACTTACATTTTTAGTGTAATAGTCAAAATTGAAACATTCTCTAATTTGTTCTTCTGATAATGATTTTCTTAATTCATCGTCAGCTAATAAGTGACCTAAGTATAAAGATTCACCTTTTTTGTTTGTAGTAGCTTTACCTTGTTGGATTTCTCCCCAAACTTTCATAGCATTTCTTTGAACAATTCTATATGCATCTTCTCTTGATACACCTTGTAATGGTAACTCTAATAATACTCTTTGAGAGAATACTAATCCACCAGTTAAGTTTAAGTTTTTCATCATGTTTTCTGGCATAACAGTTAAGTTAGCAATAACATTGTTCATTCTGTGTAACATGAAGTCAGATGTAATAAATGCATCTGGTAACCAGAATCTTTCACTTGAAGAGTGAGAAATATCTCTTTCGTGCCATAAAGCAACGTTTTCCATTGCTGGAACTGCGTGAGCTCTAATAGATCTAGCAAGACCTGTAATATTCTCAGTTAAGATTGGATTTCTTTTGTGAGGCATTGCAGAAGAACCTTTTTGACCTTTTGCAAAATACTCTTCACATTCGTAAACTTCTGTTCTTTGTAAGTGTCTTACTTGAACAGCGAATTTTTCAATAGTTGAAGCCATAGAAGCTAAAGCAGTAGCAAGTCTTGCATATCTATCTCTATGAACAACTTGATTAGAACAAGGTTCAGGTTTTAAACCTAATTCTTTCATTGCATACTCTTCTAATTCTAAAGGAGCGTGTGCGAAGTTACCCATTGCACCAGAGATTTGACCAACAGAGATAACTTTAAGAGTTTGTTTTAAATTCTCTAAGTGTCTTTTCATTTCATCATACCAAACAGCAAGAGTTAAACCAAAAGTAATAGGCTCTCCATGAATACCATGAGATCTTCCTACCATTAGAGTATATTTGTGCTCTTTTGCTCTTCTTTTGATAGATTTCATAAGCATTTTAACGTCTTTGATAATTAGCTTTAATGAATCTCTCATTTGGATTGCAACACCAGTATCAACTGCATCAGAAGAAGTCATACCATAGTGGAACCATCTTGATTCTTCACCTAAAGATTCAGAAACACTTGTATTAAAAGCAATTAAATCATGTTTAGTAACAGCTTCAATCTCTTCAATTCTTTCTACTGAAAAAGTAGCATTTTTTACAATCTTCTCTGCATCTTCGTCTGGAATTAACCCAATTTTATTCCAAGCTTTTACAGCTGCTTTTTCAACTTCTAGCCATGCTGCATATCTAGCTTGTTGAGTCCATTTTGAACTCATTTCTTCTCTAGCATATCTTTCAACCATCTATAAAACCCCTATTTGTAGTATTTTAAAATAAACAAAAAACTTTTATCAAAATCTTTTGTTTATTTTTGTATGATATGTTATCAAAACAAGATAAAAAACAAGATAAAATTTGACCGATTTTGTAAAAAAACTTTAGGAAAAAATATTGCCGTTTACTTTAAAGAAAATTAAAGCTATAAAAGATAAAAAATTAAGTTTATTTTTGCTACAAGATTTAAAAATAAACCACCGTAACGCCCAAAGATACGCATCTAGAGGCAGAATTTTCGATGAAAGCATGACTGCAATCAAGCCAGGTGATCTAATACCTGATGAATATATATACATGGCTGTTTTTGAGGGAGTTTCTAGGGGGTTAAGACCTATACTAGAATTCGAAGAGTTTGCTATTTTTGACAAACCAACACACCTTATGGTTCACCCAATTTCAAAAAATACTCAATACTCATTATTAGACGAAATTCGCTTTCATTTTGGTGAAAATGCCAATTTAATTCATAGAATTGATGCAGAAACATCAGGATTAGTAATAGTAGGTAAAAATAAAAAAAGTGAAAAAATCCTAAAAGATATGTTTGAAGAAAAAAAATATTATAAATCATATTTAGCTCTAGTTGATGGAAAACTTGAAAAAGAAGTTGTAATTGACAGCAAACTTGAAAAAGAAGGGAAAAATATTGGTGTTAGAATGAAAGCAGGAGATACTGGAAAAGAATCCTGTACTACAATCAAACCAATGATATACAATGAAGAAAAAAATATAACTTTAGTAGAAGCTCTACCAATTACGGGAAGACAACATCAAATTAGAGTTCATTTATATTCAATTGGACATAGAATTGTAGGAGACCCAATTTATGGAATTGAAGATAATATTGCCGAAGAATATCTAAACAAAACCCTAAGTAAAGATAGGAGATTTGAAGAGACGGGAAGCTCTAGGTTATGGCTACATGCAAATTATTTAGAGTTTACATTCAAAGGTATAACATATAAAATAAAATCAAAAAACAATGAAATAATCAAAGAATTAAACTCATAAAAAATTATATTTTACAAATCTGTAAAATAATAATTTATTTTTAAACTTTAAAATAATATAATTTATTCATGTTAAATCACAGTGAAAAAAATATTTTAAAGTTTATTAGGTTCGCACCTATTATATTCATCATCTTATTGTCCTTTCTTATTACATACTCATTTATTTTAGAGAACAATAATAATTTAAAAAGAGATATTAAAACACTAGAAGAAAAATACTTTGAATCAAGTAAAACTACGGTAACTACTGAGGTTCAAAGAATATATGATTACATTTCTTACCACAAAACACAAAGTGAAACTAACCTAAAAAAAGAACTAAAAGATAGAATCTATGAAGCACATAGTATTGCTTCAAATATATATAAAGAAAATCAAGAAAAAAGTAAAGAAGAAATACTTAAACTTATACAAGATGCTTTAAGAAATATAAGATTTAATGATGGTAGAGGTTATTATTTTATGCATAACCCTCAAGGATATAATATATTATATCCTTTGGATATCAAACTTGAAAATATTGATTATTCTAACTTACAAGATAAAAATGGTTATTTTTTTGTACGGAAAATCAAAGAAACAATCAAAAATAAAACAGAAAATTTTGATACCTATTATTGGAGTAAACCCACAAATGAAGGCTCTCGAATATTTAAAAAAATTGCTTTTTATAAATATTTTGAACCTTTGAATATATCAATAGGTACGGGAGAGTATATAAAAGATTATGAGGAATCACTAAAAAGAGAAATTTTAAATTATATATCAACAGTAAAATATTCAAATGATGGTTATGTATATATTGTAGATAGAAAAGAAAAAATCCTAGCTCATATAAATAAAGATTTAAGAGGTAAAACACTTCCACAAGTTGATAAGAATAGATCAATTACTAAATTAATTGTAGAAAGTGCAAAAAAAGGTGATGGTTTTATAAAATATAGTACTATATATCATGATAAAAAGAAAGATCAAATAGAAAAAACTGCATTTATCAAAAACTTTAATGAATGGCAATGGATTATAGGTAGTGGTTTTTATACAGATAAATTAGAACTAGCAATACATAAGAAAAAAGAAGAGTTAGATAACTATAAAAAAGAGTATCTATTTAACGTTTTTTTAATTATTTTAGGAATAACAAGTATACTTTTAATAGCATCGATCTATTTTTCAAATCTAGTTCAAAAGAAATTTATTGGATATAGAAATAAAATTTATAAAGAAATAGAAAATAATAGAAAAAAAGATACCTTATTAGCACAGCAATCAAAAATGGCTGCAATGGGAGAAATGATAGGAAATATAGCCCATCAGTGGAGACAACCATTATCACTGATTTCAACTTCTTCATCAAGTTTGAAATTAAAACAAGAACTTAATATTATTACAAAAGATGATATTTCTATAACATCAGATACTATTACTACAACAACACAACATTTATCTAAAACCATTGATGACTTTAGAAACTTTTTTAAACCAAATAAAGAGAATACTAAAACTACTACTTCTGAAGTATGGAATAAAACATACAATCTAATTAAAGATCAATATATAACAAAAAATATCAAAATTATTACAGATATTGAAGAAAAAGCTATTCACTTATTAGAGAATGAATTAATACAAGTAATTTTAAATATATTAAATAATGCAAGAGATGAGTTTGATAAAAAAAAGTTAAAAGAAAACTTTATTTTTGTAGAAATCAAAGAAGAAGCAGAAAAATTATATATTCGTATTAAAGATAATGCAGGAGGAATTCCAGCAAATATACTAGGAAGAATTTTTGAACCATACTTTACAACAAAACACCAAAGCCAAGGAACAGGTATTGGATTATATATGAGTCAAGAGATTATTAAAAAACATATGGAAGGGACTTTAGAAGTTTATAATAGTGAATATACCTATAATAATCAAAAATATAATGGTGCTAAATTTACAATTATGATAGATTCATACTAACAATAACTGCCAAAAATAAATACCTCAAGAATTTAGCAATAAAGACTAAAATAATAAA
>DKNG01000031.1:7960-8757 GCA_002470185.1 Arcobacter sp. UBA7394
CCAAGAAAACAGAATACAAATACTTCCATATTTATCAAAATACTTTTTTATTTTTTCTATTTTTTCTTACGTTTTAGTTTTTCCATAGGCATTTGAGATAAGAACACTCCCGCTAAAATAGTTGCAGAAGCTATTAATTCAACAGAAGTTAATTGTTCATTTAAAATCAAGTATGCTAATATTAATGTAGATACAGGTATTAAGTTTACAAAAATAGCAGCTTTTGAAGCATCAATTTTTGTAAGAGCATAATTATATAAACCATATCCACCAATAGTTACAACAATACCTAAATAAAATACCCATGAAATAGCCTCAACTGTAAAATTCATTTCCAAGGTAAAATACTCATATATAAAAAATGGTAAGAAAAATACTGCTCCTATAAATGCCTGAGCTGCTGTTATAAACAGTGCTGAGTATTTATGAGTTAAATATTTTGCAACAATAGTATAACCAGTAGCACAAATCATTGCTAAAAACTCTAAGAAATTCCCTAATAAAGGATCTGGTGCACTTTGAGTTGTTGTAGCTTGTACACTTAACCAAACAGCACCAATCATAGCTAGAGCAGAACCTAATATAAGTTTTCTAGAAATAATCTCTTGTAGAAAGTATCCTGCTGCAATAGCTGTAATTAGAGGCATTAAAGATGTAATCATTCCAGCTTGTGATGCAGAAGTGTATTGTAAAGCTTTAGCTTCGAATAGAAAATACAAACAAGGCTCAAAAATAGCTAGCAATAAAATATATTTTAAATCTTTTTTTGTAAATTCATATTTTAAAAACTGTTTTAT
>DKNG01000031.1:8923-9279 GCA_002470185.1 Arcobacter sp. UBA7394
AGAAGAAATACCAATTAAATTAAAATTTTTTGTCAATTTATATACTTTTTTTATGAAATTTTTATGAATTATACCTTTTCAAACTCTATTTGCAATTAATTTATTTAAACTTTAAGATTTCTTGGCTATAATTTCAGCTCGAAAAAGAAGAACAATGAGAATATCTAGGTATTTTGATTGCTCTTCTTTAGACCTTTACAATCATTATGTTGAGACACTGCCCCAGGATGGGAACATAGCAAGGCACCTCTCTTAGTGGTGTGTTTAGGTATCTGGAGAAGAGTACTTTTATAAGTACTCTTTTTTTTTGCCCAATTTTTAGGCTAAATCTTCAAAATCTGATTTTAAAATCAGTA
>DKNG01000031.1:9458-12087 GCA_002470185.1 Arcobacter sp. UBA7394
TAACAGGATTTGATTCAATTTGTGGTTGAGTTTTATAAATAGTTCTCATTTCATTAAATGCACTTTGAAGAAGTTTTATCTCCGAGTTAAAAACATTAATGATTTTCTTTTGATTTTTTTCTAATCTTGAGATTTCTGATTTATACTGTTTTTTCATCCATTTCATTGAATCTTTTAATAAAATAATTTGTTCATTTTTTACATCAATGATAGCTTGAGATTGTTCTTGATTTGTAGTATCAGCTTTTATAGCTTCAACTTTTGCATTATGGTTTGAAGAAGCGTTTTTTTCCATTTCTTCAGACACATAAACAAAAGTCTTACCAGATTTTTTGATAGATTTTAATTGATTTTTTTTAATTCTGTAGTGTATACCTTGTAAAGAGAGCCCAAGTATATGAGCAGCTTGTGAAGTCGTAACTAATCTTTCCAAGGTTTCTTACCTACATTTTTGCACTATCTATTTCAATAACAGTATGTACATTTCCTCTTGGTTTGAAATCAGCAATTACTTTTAACCATCTTGGTTGTAATTTTTCAAATAAAACGTCAAAGATTTCATTTGCTGAATTTTCATGAGAAACTTCTCTATACATAAAAGTATTAATATAAATTTTAAGAGCTTTTAATTCAATTACTTTCTCATCTGGAGTATATTGAATTTTGATTGTTGCAAAGTCAGGGTATCCACTTCTTGGACATTTTGCCATGAACTCTGGTAATTCAATATCAATGATATAATTCTTTTTATTCGTATTTGGCCAAAAATTTTCATCATTGTTAATATCGAATTCAAGTATCTCTTTTTCACCATATTTCATTTCCATATCTTTTATAACCTTTATAATAATTAATTTTAGACGATTTTATCAAAATCTTACTTATATATGTTACTAATTGAAAAAAAACTAAATTTTTAGTATAATCCCCTTCTATAAGTAAACAAATATAAGAGAGTATTATGACAAATAAAATATATGATATCGTAATTATCGGTGGTGGACCAGGTGGTATTGGTACTGCAATCGAAGCTTCAGCACATAAAGTTGGGGAAATTTTATTAATTGAGAAAACAGACAATCACTCAAATACTATTAGAAAATTCTATAAAGATAATAAAAGAGTTGATAAAGATTATAAAGGGCAAGTTACTACACTTCAAGGTAATGTTGAGTTTTATGATGGAACAAAAGAGACTACATTAGATTACTTTGATGATTTATTAGATTCTGACAAAATTGATTCTTCTTTTAATACAGAAGTTGAAAAAATGGTAAGAGCAGGGGATTTATTAGAAATTCATACAAGTGCTGGATTAATTAAAAGTAGAAATGCTGTAATTTCTATTGGAAAAATGGGAAAACCAAATAAACCAGCATATAAAATCCCACCATCAATTAAAGCTCAGGTTAACTTTAACCTTGACAAATGTTCTTCAAATGAAAAAATCTTAGTTGTTGGTGGTGGTAACTCTGCTGCTGAGTATGCTTATGATTTAGCAGATCAAAACAACAATGTAACTATGGTTTATAGAAAAGCTACATTCTCAAGATTAAATGAAACAAATGAAGATATGTTAAATAAATATCATGGGGAAGAGAGACTAAGACTTAGAATGAATACAGATATTGAGTCTTTAGAAAATGATGGTGGAAAAGTAAAAGTAAACTATAATGATGGATTCTCAGTACTTTATGACAGAGTAATTTATGCAATTGGTGGAACTACTCCTGTTGATTTCTTAAAATCATGTGGTGTGGATGTAAATGAAAATAATCAACCTATTTTCGATGAGCATCAAGAAACTTCAGCAAAATGTGTTTATGTAGCTGGTGATATTGCATTTAAATCTGGTGGATCTATTGCCATTGCATTAAATCATGGTTACCACATCGTAAATAATATTATTAGAAAAAGAGGGCAAATTTTCTCTCATACTGAAAAAACAGCTAGTTTATAATTCTAATTACAGAGTATAGTTAAGCACTATACTCTTGTAATTCTGGACATCCTACACAATTTAAGCCTCTTTCATCTTTTTGACAAACAACACAAGCTCTTGCATTAGGAAAATCTCTTTTTATTCTAGATTTCGGATTTTTGGTAGCCATATAGGCAACATTCTGTACTGGGTCATATGCTAATTTATTTAAAACTTTTTCTGCAATATTTATATTTCGTGCTAATGCACGTCTCACATTCATAGATGGATTTTTTTGTAAATAAACCATTTCTTTTACATCTTGTGTATGTAGTGCTAACTCAATGAGGTCATCTACCCCCAAAGTACGAATATTCATAAAAACTCCTAGATGTTTTTGATAATAAAGATTCTATCAATTTTTATATAACTTGTAAAGTCATTTTTTGTATATATTTTAAAAAAATCTTAATTTATTTTAATGATTTAAAAAATAATCTATAAATTATATATTTTTCTATGATATTCATTTAGTTAAGATTAAAATTTTTCTATATTGAGTTTATATAGCTTATAAACTTATATTAGCTCCTAGAAGAGATTTATTACCAAAAAGCGATAATCTATACACAAATCATAGAAAAGAGCTCCTAGAGCATTTTAGCTAGCTAGAATATTTAATAGTTTATTTGGAAAATTATGGAAAAA
>DKNG01000031.1:12205-22266 GCA_002470185.1 Arcobacter sp. UBA7394
ATTTTTTAAGAGACTAATTAGAGACTTTTTAAAAAGTCTCCAAAAAGTTTCTTTAGATTAAACGTCTAAGTGTTCAACGTCTTTTGCGTGTTCTTCAATATAGTTTCTTCTTGGTTCTACCTCATCACCCATAAATAGTGTAAATGTATCAGATGCAACTTCAGCATCTTCGATTTTTACTTTTAGTAATCTTCTAGCTTCAGGAGTCATTGTAGTTTCCCATAATTGATCTGGATTCATCTCTCCAAGTCCTTTATATCTTTGGATATAAGCACCCTTCTTAGCTAAACCTTCGATTTCATCTAAAATTTCAATTAAATCTCTTCCATCAAACATAGAAATATCTCTCTCAACTAACTTAGAATAGATATATGTAGCTTCAGAGAAGTAAGGAGATGCAAATAACTCATCATCAATGATTAATTCTTCTAAACCTTCACCAGTTTGAACGAATAATTGAATTTTATTTTCTGTAATATTTTTAGATAAGATATTGTGACCTCTAGCATCTAAGAACAATTTAACTTCTTCATATAATTTATCAAAATCAAGATTTACTAATTCTGGACTTTCGATTAAGTGTTTTAATACTTCAACTAGAGAGTATCTTTTTTCTAATTGAGCTAACATTCCTCTATATCTAGATACAGTTTTGAATAAATCAACAAGGTCGTTGTATCCTAAACCTTCAAATGAGAATGACTCTAATCCATTTTCAATTAAGAAGTTAGATAAAGCACTATCATCTTTTAGGTAAATTTCATTTTTACCTTTTTTATATCTATATAACGGCGGTTGAGCAATATATAAATATCCAGATTCAATAATTGGTCTTAAGAATCTAAAGAAGAACGTTAAAAGTAATGTTTGAATGTGAGATCCATCAACATCCGCATCCGTCATAATAATTACTTTATGGTATCTTACTTTTTCTGCATTGAAATCTTCACCAATACCACAACCCATAGCTGTAATCATGTTTCTAATTTCGTCAGATTTTAAAATTTTATCTAATCTTGATTTCTCAACATTTAGAATCTTACCCTTAAGTGGTAAAATTGCTTGATAAACTCTATCTCTACCTTGCTTAGCAGAACCACCAGCAGAATCCCCTTCCACCAGGTATAATTCTCTAATAGCAGGATCTTTAGATTGACATTCAGCTAATTTACCAGGAAGAGTTCCTACTGTCATAGCATCTTTCTTTCTAGTTAAATCTCTAGCTTTTTTAGCAGCTTCTCTACCACGTGCAGCCATTAATGCTTTTTCCATAATAGCTTTTGCTTGAGTTGGGTTTTCTTCGAAGTGTTTAACTAGTGATTCAAAAGTAACTTTTTGACAAATAGGTTTTACATATGATGAACCTAATTTACCTTTAGTTTGTCCCTCAAATTGTGGTTCTGGAACTTTTACAGAGATAACAGCAATAAGACCTTCTCTTACATCATCCCCAGTAATTTTAGTATCTTTTTCTCTTGCAGCTGCATTTTCATTTACATATTTAACAATAGCTCTTGTAAGACCAGCTTTAAAACCAGCTTCATGAGTACCACCATCAATTGTTCTAATATTATTTACAAAAGAAAGAGTTTTTTCTGTATATGTAGAGTTATACATTACAGCGAAGTCTGCTTCAATATCATCTTCACTTACGTTAAATGATACTGATTCTGTTACAGCTGTATCTTTATTTAAATCATTAACGAATTGAGCTAATCCACCATCGAAGTGATATACTTCTTTTTTGTTAATTCTTTCATCTTTTAATTCAATAGTAATATTAGAATTTAAGTATGCAATTTCTTTAAATCTCTTAGATAAAATATCAAAATCAAAACTTACAGTTTCAAAAATAGTATCATCTGGCCAAAATTCAATAGTAGTACCTGTTTTTCTACAAGTATCAATTACTTTTAGATCTTCAACTGGAATACCTGTTGTAAATTCTTGATAATGTACTTCTTTGTTTTGGTAAATAGTCATTTGTAATCTACTAGATAAAGCATTTACAACTGATACACCAACCCCATGAAGTCCACCAGATACTTTATACGTATCTTTATCGAATTTACCACCTGCGTGTAATACAGTAAGAGCAATAGTAGCTGCAGATTTTTTTTCAGTAGGGTGCATTCCTGTTGGAATACCTCTTGCATTATCAGAAATGATACAAGAACCGCTTTTTGTTAATGTTACTTTGATAGTATCACAGAATCCTGCCATCGCTTCATCAATAGAGTTATCTACTACTTCATAAACACAATGGTGTAAACCATTAATGTTTGTATCTCCAATATACATACCTGGTCTTTTTCTAACAGCTTCTAGACCTTTTAAAACTTTAATATTGCCGGCGCTATATTCATTGCTCATTCGTGGGTTTCCTTCTTCTTTCTATTTTTCTAAAACTATTGGCATTACGATTGTAAAAAATCTTTCATCTTCTAGGTAGAATGGAAGATTAGATTCATTAAATCCAACAGTTACATTTTCATTATTAGTCATAGATAAAAAATCTAATAAGTATTTAGCATTTACAGCTAAATAGAATTCATCTTCTATTTCTAAATTTAAATCAATTTGCGTTTGTGATTCACTATCTTCATCTAAAGATTCAAATACTATTGCATTTGATTTAAATGTAATTTTAATATTTGAGAATAATGAAGTTACTAGCTTAATAGACTCAACTAAAATATTTTTAGGTAAAGATAAAGTATGTTTTAAATTACTTGGAATGATTCTTTCATAATCAGGAAATTTACCATTAATTAATTTTGTAAAGAATTTCATTTTGTCATTCGAAATGACTAGGTTTGTATCATCGTAAGTAATCTTAGCATCATCTATGAATAATTTTTGAATTTCAATAATTGCTTTTTTAGGAATAATAAATTGAGATTCATCATTTGACATATTTTCTAAATGTGAAATTGCTAATCTTCTAGTATCTGTAGCTACAAAATTTGTTTTAGAACTTTTAATATCTATTAATGCTCCATTTAATTCAAATTTAGGATTATTATTATCTACTGCTGGAGTAATCTTTCTAATAGAACTAATAAAATTTAAAGTTGAAATATCTAAAGATTTTAAATTAGCATTGTTAATAATAGTTGGATATTCATTAGCATCATACATAGGTAATTTAAAAATAGATTTATTTTGTTTTATTACTAAATTGTTAGTAGCAGTTTCAAAAGTAATATCTTCATTTTTTAATCTTTTAATAATACCAAGTAAGTTAGATCCATTAACTGTTGCTTTTCCATCTTCACTTTCATTTACATTATCGATATGAGACTCTAATCCAATCTCATAATCTGTTGCTTTTAAAATTAGACCAGTATTATTAATCTCTAAATATATATGTGATGTTATTGCACTTGCATCTTTTTTCTCTAAAAAAGGTTGCATTGAAGCTATAACATTTTCAATGATATTCTTCGTAATTATAAACCTCATTCTATCTCCTATTTATTTATATATTTTAGTAGCGGTAGTAGTACATGTGAAAAGATGAAAATACATCTATAATCCCGACTGTATCGGAAGACTTTCATGTGATATAACGAAATGAAATATTCACACCTTTTCACACATCTCTTTTAAACTTATTTTTAAAAGATACTGTTACCACTCCTTATTTATGATTTTATTCTTTAAATTTTCAATAATTAATTTAAAGTTTTCATCTTTCTCAATTAACTCATTTGCTTTTTTAATATTATGAGAAATTGAAGAGTGATCTTTCATACCTAAGAACTTAGCAATATCAGGCATAGAGTTATGTGTTAATTCTCTTGCTAAATATATTACAACTCTTCTAGCATTAGCTACTGTTGCAGTTCTTTTCTTAGATTTGATATCACTTGGTTTGATATTAAGCTCACGTGCTACAATATCGATAACATCGGGTAATTTGATGTTTTCTTTAGTTTCTTTTATTTGCTCTTTTAATAGGTTTTGAACCATATCTAAGCTAATTTCTTGATTTAATAAAGAAGCTGATGCATTAATTCTAATTAGTACACCTTCTATTTCTCTAATAGAGTTATCAAGATTTGTTGCAATGAAATTAATGATTTCTCTTGTAAGAGCAATACCATTTAAATCAGATTTTTTCTCAATAATAGCAATTTTTGTCTCTAACCCTGGAAGTTGAATATCAGCCGTTAAACCCCACTCAAACCGCGATTTTAGCCTATCTACAAGTCCTGCTATTTGAGAAGGAAGTCTATCTGATGTCATAACAATTTGTTTTTTTGCATTATGAAGTTCATTAAATGTATGGAAGAACTCTTCTTGAGTTTGTTCTTTCCCTGAAAGGAACTGAATATCATCAATTAATAAAACATCACACTTTCTATATTTAGATCTAAAGTGCTCCATATTTTTATTTTTAATTGAGAATGTAAAGTCATTCATAAACTGCTCAATTGTTACGTAAATTACTGTTTGACCTTTTTCAATTGCAGCATTACCTACTGCTTGTAAAAGGTGAGTTTTACCAAGACCAGTACCACCGTAAATAAATAGTGGGTTATACTGAGTCCCAGGTTTATTTGATACTGCAAGTGACGCATTATAGGCCATTTGGTTAGATGGTCCAACAACAAACGAATTGAAAGTATATGATGGATTTAGTATCGTACTTTCAGCAGTTTCGTTTTTAACTTGTTCTTGAATTATCTCTTTTTTTGATTTTTTTTCACCCGCAATTTTGATTTCTACTTTTGGTTTAGTACCATCGTATTGTTCAAAACATTGTTGGATTACTCCTGTGTATTTGCTTTTTATCCATGAAGCTATATATTTATTAGATACTTCGAATACAGCTAGGTTCTCATCAGATGAGATTTTTTTGTATGTAAGCTGCTTTAGGTATCTATCATAATCTATAGAAGTGGCTTCTTTTTGAATAAGTGCTAAAAAATCTTTGTGTGTCATATAATATTAACTCTTTAATTGTAAATAGTAACGATTATATCCAATTATTTATAAAAGTTATTCACATGGCATAACGAAGTGAAATTCTCATGTGATGAAAATGCTGAATAACTGTTGTTCACATAGTGAATAACTTGTGAATAACTCGTGAATTTTAAGTGAATATTTAGGTGAAAAATACCATTATATGGGTCTTACAGCAATGTGAATAAAAAATAGATAAAAAAAGAGAAAATTACGTGAAAATACTAGGAATTGACCCGGGTACAAGAAATTGTGGATATGCAATAATTGAAAAAAATGGAAGTACTGTAAAACTAATTGAAGCCGGTTTAATAAAAATTAAGACAAAAATCTTACAAGAGCAAATTGTAGAAATGACTGAAGGTTTTGATTTAATATTTGATCGTCATGTTATTGATGAGGTTTCAATAGAAGATATGTTTTACGCATTTAACCCAAAAACAGTAATTAAATTAGCTCAATTTAGAGGTGCAATATCATTAAAAGTTTTACAAAAATTTGGTAATTTTGCAGAATACACTCCACTTCAAGTAAAACAAGCAGTTACAGGAAACGGAAAAGCTGATAAAACACAGGTTGCTTTTATGGTAAAAAGATTATTAGGTATTAAAAAAGAGATTAAACCACTAGATATTACAGATGCCATAGCAATTGCACTAACTCATGCTCAAAGACTTAGATAAAGCTCATTTTGGTAAAAAAATTTTAACTTATAGTATAAATATTTTTTATTTGTTATAATCACGCCCATAGAACAAACAGGATTAATAAAAATGAAAAAAATAGGTATTTTAGCCTCATATAATGGTAGTGGATTTCAAACGATTCAAAAAGCAATAGAAGAGAATATATTAGATGCAAAAGTTGTTATTGTGGTTTCTAATAACTCTAATGCAAATGTATTAAATCATGCAGAATCTTTTGATATACCAAACTTTGTAATAAATGATAAAAGATATCCTGGACAAGATTGTGATGATAAAATCGCAAGACTTTTATTAGAGTATGGTTGTGATTACGTTTTTTGTTCTGGTTATATGAAAATGATTGGACCTAAACTAATTTCTGCTTTTGAAAACAAAATAGTTAATACTCACCCTGCGTTATTGCCATCTAAGTATGGTGGTAAGGGAATGTACGGAAGATTTGTACATGAAGCTATAATAGCTGATAAAGCACCTAAATCAGGGGTTACTATTCATTATGTAAATGAAGAATATGATGATGGTGAAATTATATTAACTAAAGAGTTAGAAATATCATCTTCTGAGACAGTTGATTCTTTAGAGAATAGAATCAAAGACTTAGAAACTCAAGCAATAATTGAGGCATTTGAAAAACTACTAGCTAAATAAATTTAGCTAGTATACTTCTTATTTAAATAAACCTGCTAACTCTTCAGCATTTTTAATATATTTAACATCTGAAATTTTTCCGTTATTTACAGAATATACAGTGATATTCCCTTCTTTTTTAGTAAATTCTTTTGTTTGATTTTCATCTACTAATAAAATTGAGAATGGGTATTTTTTCATTTTTGGTAATGCAAAGAATTTTGCAATTAAACTAGGCATTCCTGAGATATCAGCTACGTAGTAAGCTTTGTTAGCTTCTAAGAAACCTTTTTCTTTTGTTAAGAAGTAATCTCTTAAGATTTCACTTGTATCTTTGTCTGCTGCAACTAAAATTGTTTTTGTATCTGCTGCAATTGTATGCGCTTTTTCAAATTGATCGTTAATTGCGAATGTTGGAGTAGAATCTCCTATACTTAATGCGTTTGCAAATGTTGCAACTAATAATAATGCTGAGAATAAAACTTTTTTCATAAATTGTCTCCTAAATTAATTTTTTGGAAATTGTATCTATAAAAAGTAAATGAAAGGTTAAAAGAAGATATAAATTATCTTATTTAAGAAATTGTTTTGGAAATATATCTATTTCTACCTTCTCTTTTTGCTTGATATAATAAATCATCAGCTTCTTTATACATTTGATCTGTAGTTAATAAATGTGTATTATCAAATCTAATAGCACCACAAGATATTGTAAGATAATCTGAAATTTTATTTGATTTATGGTTTATTTTTAATTCTTCCACTTCATGTATTATCATATTGGCAAAATCTTTAGTTTTTTCATAAGTATCTTGATATGATAAAATTACAAATTCCTCTCCACCAATACGGAAAGAATAGTCATATGATCTATTTGTATGCTTAGCAATTACATGTGCAACTGCCTTTAAAGCCTTGTCACCATCTAGGTGACCATATGCATCATTATACTGCTTGAAATAATCAATATCAAACATTAATAAACTTAATGGTTTTTTATCTCTTTTTGCTCTTCTTGTCTCTTTTTCAAAGATTGTTTCAAAGTAATTTCTATTGTTTAAACCTGTTAGAGAATCAACAATAGCAATCTCTTCAATTTTCTTTTTATCAGAGATATTAGTAAGAAATAAATTAAAATATTTAATATTAAAATTTGCATCTAATTCAGGGAAAACTTCAAGATTAAACCATACCTTTTTATCCCCTACATTAATGTATACTTCGTCTGTATGCTCTTTTCCAGAGTAGATTTTAGTATCAAATAAAGCATACTGTTCTTTAGTTGTAAAGAAGTAATTTGATGTGGTATTTAAAATGAATTCTTTTTTATTATTTAGTGTTCTACAAAGAGCATTACTTATTTCAATAATCTCTTTATCTAATGATAGTTTTGCAGTTAAAATATTCTGATCAATTAAATATAGTTGTTTGTGATTTGTACGATTTACTTTTAGTAAAGTTATTACAATATAAATTACAATTAACGCAGATAAAGACATGGCAATAAAGATGGCACTAACCACATAATCTACACCATTGTCTTTTACAGATTTTGAGTAAAATTCATTTGCTTTTGTAAAGGCATAATCTTTTAAAACTTTAATTTCTACATATAACTTTTCAGTGTGTTTAGCACCTTTTCCTTTTGTAATAGCTATTGCTTCATCAATTCTTTTTTGATACATCAAAGAGATTACTTCTTCTCGTATTTTCTTCCATGCTTTGAAGCTTATATAAGACTTATCAATATCTTTTTTATCACCTAAGTAGTTTTTATATACTAATTCATAGTTTTTTAATACTTCATCTTCTTTATGTTGTATAGCTTCAATAATTTTAATCATTTCCAAACTATCTTTTGTAAGAACAACATCTTTCATATTTCTATGTATAGTAATAATTGCAGTTTGAATATCAGAAACAGCATTACTAACTTTAAAAGGATGAGTATACATTTTTTGTGTATTTGTAGAAAGTTCATTCATTTTATCAATTGTAAAAAATGCACTTGTAACAGCAATTATAATTATAAGAGTAAAACTAAGATACAACTTTTTGATATTCATATAATATAATAACCTTTAATAATTTTTTTATTATTTAATTTTTTAGAGAAAGGATAATATCCTAAGAAACCTTATTATAAGATTTATTTATAAAGTTATTTTGATAATGTTGGTAAATGCCAGTTTCTATAATATGCTAATAATCGAAGAGCAACGCCAGCTATAAATACAAGAATTAAAGTAAATAAACTGTGTAAACCAAGTAAATGTAATCCATAAGTAACAAGTCCTACGATGATCGCAACTGTTGCATAGAATTCAGATACTAAAATAGAGGGAACTCTATTTATTAAAATATCTCTAATTGTACCACCACCAACTGCTGTAATAAAGGCAAGAATTAGTACCCCTAAGAAGTTAAATTCATTCTCAATAGCAACTAAGGCACCTGTGATAGCAAAAGATACTAATCCTACAGCATCTGAGATAATAAAGGCAGTTTTACCTTCTAAGTCATCAATTTTGTGTAGTTTTAAGATAAGGGAGATTAAAACAGTAGCCATAACTAATAATACAGGTGTTGTATCTGTAAATACATATGGAGTTTTACTAGCAAGTACATCTCTTGTCATTCCACCGCCAAGGGCAGTTAGAAATGCAGAGATAAATACTCCTAGAATATCAAGTTTGTAGTGAACAGCAATTAAAAAACCACTTAGGGCAAAACAGATAATTCCAATAATATCAGCTAATTCTAATGCCGTCATCTAAAACCTTTTTATATTTAATAATTTGGATTATACTCAAATTGTACTTTAAATAATACATGAAATGAATTGTGTATATTTATGACTTTTATACTATTTTTTAATCATTTATTCGTAATGTAATGTATAATCAGCTTTTACAATATAGGATATTTTTTGAATAAATTACAATTATATATAAAACAATATGAAGATAATACATCTTTTCTTTTAATAATAGGGCTTTTATCTGCCTTGTTTTTTTCGGCTACTTTTTTAATTAATAGAGCAATATCACTTGATGGTGGACATTGGTTTTGGTCAGGAACTTTACGATTTTTTTATACTTTATTATTCTTATCAATTGGTTTTATATCTTTTAAGGGTTTTACCTATTTTAAAGCTGTAATAGCCGAATATATGGAAAACTTTAGGTTTTGGACACTATGTGGAACTATTGGATTTGGGATTTTTTATTCCCTTATATGTTATGCTGCAAACTTCTCCCCTGGGTGGGTAGTGGCTACCACGTGGCAACTAACTATTTTAGCTTCTTTATTTGTTTTATCGTTCTTTGGACAGAAATTATCTAAAAGAATATGGTTTTTTACTATTGTAATATTTTTAGGAATTACATTAGTAAATATAAGTCATTTTGATTTTGATAATTTACAAGCTTTATTATTAGGTTTTTTACCTGTGTTAATTGCTGCTTTTGCTTATCCTTTAGGAAATCAATTAGTTTGGGAAGAGAAAAAAAGAAGAAAAGAAGCAAATAAAGATATGAGAGTTATAAATAATGCTTTTGTAAAAGTATTTTTATTAACTCTTGGAAGTCTTCCTTTATGGATTGTTTTATTTTTTATAAATGATGTAGGTATTCCTTCTTCTGGACAATATTTTAATGTGGCAATGATTGCAATTTTATCAGGGATAATTGCTACATCACTGTTTTTATACGCAAGAAGTAAAGCAAATACTCCCTCAAAATTAGTAGCTGT
>DKNG01000031.1:22418-24351 GCA_002470185.1 Arcobacter sp. UBA7394
TAGTAACATTGGTAAAACTAGGAAAAGATTAAGATATATATAATCTTTAACTTCTTGTAAATAATACTCTTTTAATTCTCTTTTTTAATACATTTTAAAGTATAAATACATTATAAGATTGATTATCAAAATTAAAGAAGCCAAGGTTAATATTACTAATGTTAGAACATTATGATGAAATAACTTATTATATTCAAAGACTTACTGGAGATAAAAATTTAGCTAAGGATCTAACACAAGAGACTTATGCAAAAGTTTTAGAAATAAACAAAAACAGTAAATCTAAAATTCAAAAAGCTTATTTGTATAAAATAGCGCAGAATTTAGTAATAGATAAAGTACGTAGAGATAAAATTATTGTACATACTCCTTATGAAGAGGAAAATCATAGTATTCCTGAAATAGATAGACCAGAGGGAATAATTAGTGATGAAGTACGGCAAGAAAAATTAAAAGATTGTATACGAAGTCTTTCATCTCAAAACAAAAAAGCTTTTATTCTTCACTATTATAAAGGTTATACAAGAAAAGAAATTGGTGAGATTATGGGTATTAGTACTAATGCAGTTGAAAAAAATATTACAAGAGCTACGTTAAAAATAAAAGAACAAATGAAGAAAGACTATTAATGAACTTACAAAATGAAATAGATAAAAAAGCTAATCTGTGGATTATAAAAGAAAATGAAGGTCTTGATAAACAAGAAAGAGATGAACTTGCTTTTTGGCTTCAAAATAAAAATCATAAAAAATCCTATGAAGAAAATAGACAAGTAATTGATGAATGTTTACTTTTAGATAATGATTTTATAAATGAAATGGAAAATGATATTTTAAATGAAGAAGATTACAAAGAAAAAAATATTTTCCAAAGAAGTAAATATTTAGTTGCTTCAATATTCATAGCCTGTATTTTTGCTTTTGGTACTTTTGAGTTTAATAAATACTATAAAGCAACATTTGAAGAAAACTATGTAAGTTTAGATAAAAAGATTGTAAATATAACTCTTCCTGATGAATCTGTAGTTGATTTAGATGTTAAATCGCAAATGAAAATAGCTTATTATAATGATAGAAGAACCGTTGTATTAACAAAAGGAAAAGCTTTATTTTCAGTATCTAAAAATAAAGAAAAACCATTTTTAGTTAAATCGGGAAATACCTTGATTGAGGTTTTGGGAACTAAATTTGAAGTAATAAATCTTAATGACACAACAAAAGTCAATGTCTTAGAAGGTCTTGTAAGAGTAAATCATATATACAATGAAAAAGGTGATAAAAAAGCCCTTACTCAACTAACAAAGTCACAATCTTTTACTCTTAATAATTTGGGAAGGGTTTTAAATTATTCTGATATTGATATTAAAGAAATAGCTAGTTGGAAGAATGATATTATCAAGTTTGATAAAACTACATTAAAAACCGCAGTTAATATTTTGGAGAGATATACAAATCAAAAAATTGAGTTTGAGTCTTATGAATTATCACAACTTAAAATATCAGGAAAGTTTTCAACTTTGCATTATAAAAGTTTTTTAGAAGCAATAGAATTAATTTATCCTATAAAAAGCCAAAAAGAGGGTGATTTAATAAAAATTGTAAAAAAATAAAAAAAGCTGTCCGCTTTTTAAAACTTGTTCGTTTAATAGATAGAGATAATAGTTCTCAAAATCATAAAAGGACAAGGAAATGAATTTGAAAAAAAAGATGCTAGCTGCCTCAAGCTTAGCGTTAGTTTTAAGTGTTAACCTATTTGCAGATGAGTCATACACTATTCAAAACAAAACTCTAAAGGAGGCTTTAGAGATTATATCAAAAAAATCTAACTTATCATATATAGCAAATGATGAATTATTTGAGTCACAAAAAATCAATAATATACAAAATATTAATAGTTTAGACAAAGCTCTTGAATTACTTTTTAAAAATACAGG
>DKNG01000031.1:24463-28175 GCA_002470185.1 Arcobacter sp. UBA7394
GAAATTCAAGGGGATTGGCTTGGAGAAACAAGTGCAGAGAATGTAAAAGTATATAGTGGTGCTAGAACAGTAATTGATTCTGAGTATTTACAAAATATTGCCGCTAAGAATATTGAAGATGCTTTAAGAACAGTTCCGGGGGTTCAAATACAAGATGAAACAGGAACAGGAGTTTTACCTAATATTTCTCTAAGAGGTTTAAAACCTGGAAGAAGTGCCCATTTAAATGCTTTAGTAAATGGAGTGCCCGCGGCAATTGCTCCTTATAGTCATTCTAGTTTTTCATTATTCCCTATAACTATGGAAACACTTGAAACTATTGATGTTGTAAGAGGTGGTGCGGCTGTTCATTATGGTCCAAATAATGTTGGTGGTGTAGTTAATTTTATTACTAAACCTATAGGTACTGAACATACTTCTACATTAAAAGGTACGGTTCATGTTGCAGAAAATGGCAATATTCTTACAGATACGTATTTTAGAACAGGTGGCTTTGTAAATAATGAACTGGGCTTACAATTTCAATATAATGGAATAAAAGGGGAATCTTTTAGGGATCATTCCAATACTGATGTAAAAAACTTAATAGTTGATACAGAATACTATCCTAGTGATGATAGTGAAATAAAAGCAAACCTTCAATACTACAAAGCTGATGCTGACTTACCAGGTGCTTTATTGCCTGAAGCTTATGAAAAAGACAGAAGTTCTTCTCAACGTCCTTATGACAAATTTGAGGGAGAAACAAAAAGAGGATCAGTTACTTATAAATTAAATCCAAGTGATAGTACTGAGTTTCATTGGATGAATTTTGCTCAAGAAAGTAAAAGAAAGTTTGATTGGGGTTGGAATACAACAGGTTCTGGATTTACACCAACTACTGAAAATTCAACTAGAAGTGCAGATAGAAAAATCACTGTTTTAGGTACTGAGCCTAGATGGACTTTTGAAAAAGGTAACCACAAAGTAACTTTTGGGGCACGTTATATAAAAGAAGATGTAGATTATTTACTTAATCAAACAAAATTTAGTGATGGTATAACAGCTGATTTAAGAGATTGGAAAATCAAAACTAATGCCTTAGCTGGTTATGTAAGTGATACTATCAGTTTTATGGATGGAGATTTAAAAGTAACTCCTGGATTAAGATATGAAAATGTAGAAACAGATTTTGGGGATAATAAAAGCTCTGATCCTTCAGATGATAAGAAAAAAAGTATGAATTCATTTCTTCCTGGTTTAAGTATTGGATATCAAGCTTCAAATGAAGTATTCTTATTTACTAATGCACAACGTTCTCTAAGAGCTCCTCAAGTTGCACAGGTGAGGAAAGAAGGAGATTTAGCAGTTGAATTAGCTTGGAACTATGAAGCTGGGATTAGATTTGAACCAAATGATAATTTTAGTGTAAATAGTACTGTATATAGAATAGATTATAAAGATCAAATTGAATATGTAAGTAGTACACAATCTTTTAATAACTTAGGAAGAACTAGACATCAAGGTATTGAAACTCAATTTATTTTAAAACCTAGTGATAGAACATTATTTACTCTTGGTTATACATTCTTAGATACAGAACAGTTAACAGGAACGAATAAAGGTAAAGACCTTCCTTGGGTAGCTTCTCATCAATTAAGTTTATCAAGTGACTATAAAATTGGAGATAATAAGTTTAACTTAACAGGTATATATTTAAGTAAAACTTTCTCAGATAGTGCTAATACAATTGAAGAATCATCAAATGGTCAAGTTGGAGAAAACCCAGCATACATGGTATGGAATGCAAAATATTCTACAAAAGTTCCTGTTTCAAATAATTTAAAAGCAAACCTTAGTTTAGGTATTAATAACTTATTTGATGAAGATTACTATTTTAGAGGTGTTGATGTAAGTCCTGTGGGAAGAGTATCTGGACAAGGGCGTTCTTTTATTATTTCAGGTCAGATAGATTTCTAATCCTTAATAGTTATGTTTAGAAAAGCTTTCCGTAAAATACATTTAATCTTAGGATTAATAAGTGGATTGATATTAATAATAATTGCAGGCTCTGGAGCAGTATTGTCTTTTGAAAAAGAGATAATGAACAGTATAAATAAAGACATATATACTGTTCCTCTTTCAAATAAAGAAAAAATTCCAATAATAAAGCTTTTGGAAGGCTTTAAAAAGAAAAAGCCAAATTTAGAAATAACAGCAATTTCTTTTTCTAATATAAAGTCTTCATCTTTATATTTTAAAACAATAAAAAGAGATGGAGATAAAAAACAAGTATCAAAATATTATATTAATCCTTATACTGGGGAGTTTTTAGCTCAAGAGAAAGGGGAAGATTTTTTTAGAACTGTTGAGAGATTACATAGAACACTTTTATTCAATGATATTGGAAAACATCTTGTTGGATTTAGTGTTCTTTCTCTTTTAATTTTGACATTTAGTGGAGTAGTCATGTCCTTTGCTAAATTAAAAAAACGTTTCTTTAAAAGTCTTACTTTTTCTTTTAAATCAAAAGGTCAACACTTCTTAAAAAGTAGCCATAGCTCCTTTGCTATGTGGCTTATGCCTTTTTATTTATTTGCAGCACTATCTGGTCTTAATTGGTCTTATTCTTGGTATAACAATGCTTTTTATAAGATAATGGGTGTAGAAAAAGTACAAAGAACTACAAATAAAAGTATAAATCTACAAAAGGATTCTAAACTTGATGAGGTTGACAGAGCAATTACTATTTTTGAGAGTGAAGTTAGAAATAAATATATTTATTCTCTAGTTAAACTTCCTGCAAATGGAACTGTTTATAGTTTTTTATATCTTGATGAAAACGCGAAACATCGAAGAGAAAGAAATAAATTAGTTTTAGATATAAAAACTAAAAAAGTATTAAAACATGAAAGGTTTGAAAATAAACCTTTAAATGAGCAGATAATGATAAGTATGTTAACTCTTCACACAGGGGAGTATTTTGGCATATTTGGGCAAATTATATTGTTTATATCTTCCTTATTATTACCATTTTTAGTAATAACAGGATTTTTAATATACGCAAGAAAAAAAAGAAAGTAAATTAATCTAACAATCTTTGCGATTTTTGATTGTTAGATTATGACTAGAATATAGATAAACCAGTTTTTGTAGTAAATAGTTCTAAAGCTTTAGTTCCTGCTAGAGAATTACCTTGTTTGTTTAATCTTGGAGCATAAACACAAATAGCTAGTTTCTTAGGAACAACAGCTACTATTCCTCCTCCTACACCACTTTTCCCAGGTAATCCAACTCTATATGCAAAATCTCCTGAGGCATCATAATGTCCACAAGTTAACATTAAAGAGTTTATTCTTTTTGCTTTTCCTTCATTTATAAGTACTTCGTCATTTATTGGATTAACTCCATGATTTGCTAGGAATAACATTGCTTTTGATAATTCTGCTGTTGACATTTTAATAGAGCATTGTTTGAAATATGTCTCTATTACACTTGATGTTAAGTTATCAATATTATTAAAACTTTTCATCATATTTACAAGTGCAAGATTTCTATATCCATGTTTTAACTCTGATGTATAAACTTCTTTATCAAAAGTGATTTTTTTATTATCAGAAATAGATCTTATAAATTGTAGTATGTAATCAAAAGTTGTTTCTTTATATATTGATAATAAAGAATCAGTAGTTACAATAGCCCCTGCATTAATAAATGGATTTCTAGGAATACC
>DKNG01000031.1:28272-32283 GCA_002470185.1 Arcobacter sp. UBA7394
CCAACTCTTTTATATAACTCTTTACTATAGTTTTGTAAAGCTAAAGTAAAAGTAAAAACCTTTGAAATACTTTGTATTGAAAAATCTTTTTGAGCTGAGCCTACATGGTATTCATTTAGGTCTAAATCTATAACACTCATAGCAAAGTCATTCTTTTTTACATTTGCTAATGCTGGAATATAATCAGCTACTTTACCTTTTTTTAGGTATGGCTGTATTTCTTCTTGTATCTCTTCAAGTATTTTTTGGTAGTTCATTTTTCTGCCTGATATAAATATTAAATAATTATATCAAAGCCAAGGGAGGTAAAAAGTGTTTTTTATGTATAAATATAATAATTTGTCATCAATTAGTAATTAATATACTAATGATATTAGTTTTTAAGCTAAGTTTTAGTATAATCGCGAAAAATATTAACATAAAGAGTTAAAATGAGAGACATTAGAAATATTGCCGTTATCGCACACGTTGACCACGGTAAAACTACATTAGTAGATGAATTATTAAAACAATCTGGAACTTTTTCTGCTCACCAAGAAGTAGATGAAAGAGTTATGGATAGTAATGATATTGAAAAAGAAAGAGGAATTACAATTCTTTCTAAGAATACTGCTATTGATTACGAAGGTGTAAGAATTAACATCATTGACACTCCAGGCCATGCTGACTTTGGTGGAGAAGTTGAGAGGGTTCTTAAGATGGTTGACTCAGTATTATTACTAGTTGATGCTCAAGAAGGTACTATGCCTCAAACAAAATTCGTTGTTAAGAAAGCTTTACAATTAGGTCACAGACCAATTGTTGTTATTAACAAAATTGATAAGCCAGGTGGAGATCCAGATAGAGTAGTTGATGAAGTATTCGACCTATTCGATCAAATGGGTGCTAGTGAAGAGCAATTAGAATTCCCAGTTATCTATGCAGCAGCTAGAGATGGTTATGCAATGGCTAACTTAGAAGATCCAAAAGAGAACTTAACACCATTATTTGAAACTATCTTAACAGAAGTTCCAAAACCAAAAGGTGCTGATGAAAATGGTCTTCAATTACAAGTATTTACACTTGATTACGATAACTTCATTGGAAAAATTGGTATTGCTAGAATCTTCAACGGTACTATTTCTATGGGTGAAACTGTAACTTTAGTTAAAGCTGACGGTGAGCAAGTAAAAGGAAGAGTTACTAAACTTATTGGATTCAAGGGTGTTGATAGATTTGATATCCAAACTGCTGGTGCTGGTGATATTGTTGCCGTAGCTGGTTTTGAAACTATTGATGTTGGTGATTCACTTTGTGATCCTGCTAACCCAATGCCATTAGATCCAATGCATATTGAAGAGCCTACATTATCTGTAACATTTGCAGTAAATGATTCTCCATTAGCTGGTACTGAAGGTAAATACGTAACTTCTAACAAAATTGATGAAAGATTAGAATCTGAAATGAACACTAATATTGCTATGAACTATGAGCAAATTGGTGAAGGTAAATTCAAAGTTAACGGTAGAGGTGAGCTTCAAATCTGTATCCTTGCTGAAAACATGAGAAGAGAAGGATTCGAATTCTCAATTGGTAGACCAGAAGTAATTACTAAAGAAGAAAATGGTGTAACAATGGAGCCATTCGAGCACTTAGTAATTGATACTCCTGATGAGTTCTCTGGTGCAATCATCGAGAAATTAGGAAAAAGAAAAGCTAATATGACAAACATGGTACCAATGGGTTCTGGTTATACAAGATTAGAGTTTGAAATTCCTGCAAGAGGATTAATCGGTATTAGAACTGAGTTCTTAACTGAAACTAAAGGTGAGGGTGTTATGAACCACTCATTCTTAGAATTCAGACCTCACTCTGGAATCGTTGAATCTAGAAAATATGGAGCATTAGTTTCTATGGAAAATGGTGAAGCTGTTGGTTATTCAATCTTCAACTTACAAGATAGAGGAATTATGTACATTAAACCTCAAGATAAAGTTTATAACGGAATGGTAGTTGGTCAACATGCTAAAGCAAATGACTTAGATATCAACCCAATTAAAGCTAAACAACAATCAAACGTTAGATCTTCTGGTGCAGATGAAGCTATTAAGCTTATTCCACCAAGAGTGATGTCTTTAGAAAATGCACTAGAGTGGATTGAAGAAGATGAGCTTGTTGAAGTAACTCCTGTTTCTGTAAGAGTAAGAAAAAGAGAATTAGATCCAACAGTTAGAAAAAGAACTGCTAAAAAAGCGAAATTCGCAGAATAAAAATAGATTTTATCTACTTTTATAAAGGGAAAGGCTTTTTAGCCTTTCCCTTTTTTTATACCCAAAAATATAAAAAATAAGGAAAATATATGTCAGATGACATGTCGATGAGGCTTTTTAGAATAAATAATATGAATTAATAGGAGAATTTGTTTTCTCCTATTGGAAGGAGAAAACAATGGAAAATATTAATACAAATAAAAAAGATTACTTTATTTTAATTGGAATATACTTTTTTACTATAACAAGTACTTTTTTAGCTATAACTAACTAATAGCAAGATTCGGATTGTTAAAGAACATAGGTTCTTAATATACTAAAATAAAAAAGGTTTAGTATGAATGTAAAAAACTGGATATCATTAATCGGACTATCTATTCTTTGGGGTGGATCCTTTTATTTTATAGAAAAAGCACTACTTAGCTTTTCTTTTGAACAAGTAGTGTTTTTTAGAGTTTTTTTTGCTGCTATATTTATATATATAGTATTACTAATAAAAAAAATAAAAATACAGTGGCAAATAAACCTATGGATATCTTTTTTGATTATGGGATTACTTAACAATGTAATACCTTTTTTAGCAATAACTTACGCACAAGAGAGTATTACTGCTTCTCTAGCTTCTTTATTTAATGCAACTACCCCAATTTTTACAGCAATATTTGCACACTTTTTAACAAAAGATGAAAAATCATCATGGATACAATCTTCGGGAATACTAGTAGGTTTTATAGGAATGATAATCTTACTATCACCTAAAGGTTTTGGTTCTTTTGAATACGCTTCCTTTTTTGCATTAATAGGCGCTATCTCTTATGCTTTTGCTGGAGTTTTTGGAAAAAGACTAAAAGATAATAATCCATTATTAAATGTATTTGGAATGTTAGCTTCAAGCTCACTAGTTACATACCTTTTATTTAACTCTTCAATTCATAATATAAGTATTGATAGTATTTTTACCTTAACAGATATTTTTCTTTTAGCAATTTTATCAACAGCACTAGCTTATATTATATACTTTAAATTGTTACTTGAAATAGGTGCTGTAAAACTATTATTAGTTACCTTTTTAATACCAATAAGTGCAAGTATTTTAGGTATATTCTTATTAGATGAAGAGTTTACTTTATATATGTTATTTGGTTCTTTCTTTATATTTATTTCATTATACTTAATCAATAAAAGGAAAAAGATATGAATGCCTTAGAAGAGAAATATAAATATTATGAAAAAATAAAAGAAGCTATTCATTATGTGGATGAGAACTTCTCTTATCAGCCAAAATTAGATGAGATAGCCTCACATATTGGTTTGAGTAAACATCACTTCTCAAGGACATTTAAAGAGTACGTAGGGGTAACTCCTATGCAGTTTTTGCAAGCTACTACTATAAGTCATGCAAAAGAGCATTTAAAAACTTCAAAATCTATTCTTGATACTTCTTATGACTTAGGTTTATCAAGTCCTAGTAGATTGCATGAACTATTTGTAAACTTTGTAGGAGTTACTCCCAATGAATACAAAAAGATGGGAGATAATTTACATATAACTTATGGTTTTGCTAATACTCCTTTTGGAAAGGCTATGATTGCAAATACTTCGAAAGGTATTTGTGCTTTAGAGTTTTATGATGAAAATGCAGATGAAGTATTATTGAGATTAAAACAAACATGGAATAAAGCAGAGTTTATCCATGATGATATAAAAGCTCAAGTGTTAATAAATGAAATATTCTTGGAAGATAAAAAAGTCAATCTTTTTG
>DKNG01000037.1:0-645 GCA_002470185.1 Arcobacter sp. UBA7394
GGTAAGTTTTCAATAATTAATGAAATTCCAGCAATAACTAAAGATCCAAAAATCATAAATAAAAGTCCAGTTTTAAGAGTATCTTTTATAAATAAAGATGCTGTCATATTAGAGAAACCATATTTTTTATCTAATTTAAATGTTGAGTAAATATCAAAAGGAAGAGTTAAAATCCAGTTAATAATGATAAATAAATCAATAAAAATTACGGCTTTAAGCCATGGGTTTGTAGTTGTAACTACAGAGTCTAAAGCAGATAATCCAAAACCAATCCACATTAAGAAAATTACAAATTCATAAAATGATGAAACAATAGATATTTTTTCTTTTTCAATTGAGTAGTTTGCAGCTTCTTTGTATTTGCTTGAATCTAAAATAATTGGTTCTAAGTTTTTTGCATTTTTAACATATCCAACTTGCATAAATGAAGTATAGATGTGAAATGCAAAATATAAGCAGTATGCTATTACAAATATTTCTAACACGAAATAATCCTTTTTTTGTTTAAAATTAAGGATTTATAATACTATTTTATTACTTCATTTTTAGTAAAAATTATTGTTGTTATTATTCAGAAACTTCTTCATAAACTTCAACTCTATTTCGTCCAAGTTTTTTGGCTTCATATAAAGCTAAATCTGCTTT
>DKNG01000037.1:863-4269 GCA_002470185.1 Arcobacter sp. UBA7394
CCACCTAATCTACCAAAAACATCTGATTTTCTTAAAATCGCTTCTGTGCTTTTTGCCATAAGTTTGATTATATTATCACCAATTTTATGACCATATGAATCATTGATTAATTTAAACTTATCAATATCAATCATTAAAGTTGCTAATTGTTTTTTTTCTCTTCTATTATATGAAATCATAGGAGAGCAAGATTCAAAGAAACTTCTTCTATTTTTGACACCAGATAAAGAATCAATAGTTGCTAAAACATTTAGTTTTACATTTATATTATTTAACTCTTTTGTTCTTTTATCAACTGCATCTTCTAAAACTCTTTGATAGTCTTTTAGTCTTCTCTCTTGGGCATTTAGTTTAATAGCTTCTAATACAATTAATTCGAAATCAACTTTTTTTAGTTTTCTAGGAATAATTTTATAAATAGTAGCATTATTGATAATATTTTCTAATGATTCTAAACATAATGATTCTTTAAAAACAATATTTTTAGTATTTGGAGAGTTCTTATAAAGTTCTAACAAAAATTCATCATAAGATACTTGTGATGTATTATTTCCATTAATTGTAATCAATATTTCATTTCCAGCAATTATGTTATTAAAACACCCTATTAATGCCTGTTCTGCATTAATATAACTTTCAATAACATAATCACTATCTACTATTCTAGATAGCTTATTATACAACTCATCTAATATCTCTACATCTTTATCAATACAAGCAATAATATATTTCATATATAAATCTCCCAATCGAGAATATTATCCAAGATTAATTTAAATGTAAATTTATTATTAGTTAGTTTTTCCTAGTTTTTTAAGAAAATTTAAAGATTTAGAAATTATTTCTTTATCATTAGAAAATAAAATAACTTCATAGTTACCTGAAAATGAATCTTTAGTCCAATTTGTACTACCTAAAACAATAGTTTTTTCATCAAAAATAGCAATTTTAGTATGTAATTTCTTATCTACAACTGCTACTTTAACGTCATTCTTTAATAAATATTTATATATTTTATCATCTTTTTTTACTTTTGATTTATCCAAAAAAACTGTAACTTTAATACCATTTTTAGATGCTTTTACTAGTGATTTAGCAAATTTTTTATAAGAAAAATTATACATTGATACATAAATATTTTTTTTTGAATCCTTAATATAATCAATTATTTTTTCTTTTGCAGCTTTTGCTTTATTTGGTAAAAAATAAATTTCATTTTCTACTTTTGCATTAGCAAAACTAAAAAAAAGAGTAAAAACTAAAAATATTTTAAAAAAAAGTTTATTCATCACCCAATACCTCAAATAACTCTTTTGGTATCTTAGATGGTTTATAATCTTTTAAATAAGCTAATTTAAATTCACCTTTAAATAAAAGCTCACCATCTCTTAATACTTCTTGATACATTACAACAGACGCTGCTTTTTTCTCAATCAATTTACAAGTAACCTCTAATATATCACCAAATACAGCCGATTTAATATAATCTGCTTCAACTCTTTTAACTACAAAGAATTCATTTTCATTATGAGGAGATAAACCTTTTTTGAAAAATAAATCAGACCTAGCTCTCTCACAAAATTTTAAATAATTGGCATAATAAACAACTGCCCCAACATCTGTGTCTTCATAATAAACTCTTACTTGCATTCTACAAACCTTTTTTTAAGTCAAATAAATATTTTTTAACTTAAAGAATTACTATTAATTTTATGATGAATTATACATAAAACAAGCATATTCATATATAAAATATGAGATAAACTATTATTATATTTTATATTCTATTTACAAAACAATTTAATTTTCAATACTTCTTAAATTTAAAAGTAAAATATGTTAAAATCAATTTTTAAAACTATATATATTTAAAGGTATTTTTTGTGTCAATATTTGCTTTACAATCTTTAGCTGGTGGATTCCTAGATGAGGATTTACAGAATTTTAATAAATATTTTGATGATTGGTGTATTCACTTTGAGACTTATGAAGAAGCTGCTGATATTGCAGAAACTCTTGAAAATGAGGAAGCTATTGATATTGTTGAAATAACTCCATTGAGTTACCCAAAGTATTTTTTCCCTGCTTTACAAGGTACTATTTATACAACACGTCAAATAGAAGATAAAATTATATGTGTGGTAGAGCCAGTTATGGGCGCTAGTTTTAGAATTGCAATATGTGATTTAAAAACAAAAAGAGTAAGACTTACAAACACACGTTATAAAAGTATTCCAAACGTAGAAGGTGCTTTTTCTAGCTTTGGAGAGTAGTCTAAATTTATTAAAATAAACCAAGAGTTTTAACTCTTAGTTTATCTCATACTTTTATATCTTTTTTCTATTTCACTAATATCATTTTGTCTTGGTTTTCTTCTACAAGACATATAACATAGCTCACCTTTTTCATTTTTGTATGGATATACTGTTGCATATACCCAATAAAAATTACCAGATTTTGATTTGTTTTTTACAAAACCTTGCCAAACTTTATCTTCTTTTACTGTTTTCCACAAATCATCAAAAGCAGCTTTTGGCATATCATCATGTCTTACTATATTGTGAGGCATTCCAACTAATTCTTCTAGTTTATACTCAGCAACGTTACAAAATTCTTCATTTGCATATGTAATTATTCCTTTAGAGTCTGTTTCACTAACTAAGAAGGCATTATCATTTAATATTTTTTCTCTGTATTGCATTTTTATTCCTGTTTATTTACAATTAATTTCTCTAATTTTGTTTAATAAATCAAACACTATATCAATATTTTTCTCTATATTCTCTGTAACAGCAAAAAGTTGTCCATTTTCATAATCATCAGCATATAAATCTACTGTATCTTGTACCATACAATGTACTTTTTTATGTGCGATTTTTAGCTGTGTCCACTCTTCTGATTGAGCAAATTCTGAATCCTCATTTGCATCAATCCATTTTCCTAAGTTACACTCATGATCATTTTTAACTGTAAATTTAAAACCTTGTTTACATTGAGCAAAATTTGTATTTTTAAATACAATATGATCTGATTTTAATTTATTTAAATCAAAAATCATATCTGTATTACAGATTCTCTTTTTTGCTTCTAAATCAAAACTTGTTTTATTTACAGCAGATTGTAACTGTTGCGCTAATCCTGTTGTTGTTTGAGCCATGGTACTAATATTCGATGCTAATGATGCATTTTGTTGTGTAGCTTGATCAAGTGAATTTACAGTATCAGTAATTTGACTCATTGCTTGTTGTTGCTCTCGTGAAGCATTTGCAACATCTTCAATAAGACCAATAGTAGTACTGATATTTTCATTCAGTTCATTATAACCATCAATCATTTCATTTGTAATTTCTTTACCAGTTTTTGCTTTTGAAGTAGCACTCTCTACTAAATCTTTAATCTCTTTAGC
>DKNG01000037.1:4413-6826 GCA_002470185.1 Arcobacter sp. UBA7394
TGAAAGAATATTTGTTTGGAAGGCAATTTGATCAATAACAGAAATAGCTTCATGAATTGCATTTACTTCTTCTCCTAACTCTTCCATAGACTCAGATGTTCTTGAAGCTAATGCTTTTCCTGAGTTATTTGACTTTGTAACATTCTGAGCATATGTAGACATTTGCATAGCAGTTTCACTACTTTTATTAATAGTTGCAGAAATCTCTTCAATAGCCGCTGCTGTTTGCTCTAGTGATGCAGCTTGTGCATTTGAAGAATCACTTAATTTAATAGAAGCATTAGATAATTCTCCTGCACTATTAGTTAATTTATTATTAGACTCATCAATTAAACACATTACTTCATTAATCGTAGATTGAGTTACTTTAGTACCACTCATTAGTGAAGCTACAATTCCAGTAAGACCCTCAATATGTGGAACTTTATAATCATATTTTGCATTTGACAATGCAACTAATGTATCTGAAAGAATCAGTAAATTCTTGTGCATTGTTTTAATCATATTATTAATTTCACTAACTAAAGAATCAACTTCTGGAGAATGAGCTTTATTTTTTATAGTATCATTTAATAAACCTGCATTTACTTTTTCAATTATTCCTTTTGCCTCTGAAATGACTTTTCTATCTTGATTTACACCTTTCTCAATAGAGTCTAAATACTCATTAAAAGATTTTACTAAATCCCCTATTTCATCTTGTGAAGTAATTTCAAGTCTTTGAGAATCAGAACTACTATTTTTTGAAATATTATCAATAGAATCTTTTAGATTAAAAATAGGTGCTAGAATATTTTTTTTCATATTGATTAAAGAAACTATCATACTTAATAATAATGCAACAACAAGAATAAACAGTGCCGTCCAAATAATAGATGAAGTATGATCAACTGCAATCATTACCTTTTCAAGTGGTCTTGCACTTAATGCAATTCCTAATTTTTTACCATTGAAATCTTTTACATCAATGTATGAATAAAAGTACTTATCACTAATAAGATACCCATCTTTCATTAAAACATTAAAATCAATAGTTTTACTATCTTGAACTAAATCATTATTAATAAACTTTTGTGAAATCACATAGTTTTGTAATCTTTTATTATCATTAATATTAGAAATAGAAACAGATGAGTTCATTAATAATAAAAAAGCATCACCAGTTTTATCAAAAGACTTTGCAACAGAATTAATTCCTTGCATAAACTCTAATGAACCTAAATGAGTATTAGACATAGAATCGAAGATTGGAACAACAGCTCGGATGCTTAAACCAGCTTTTCCAACTTCAAAAGTATTAACAGCAATATTATTAGTATTTACTTTTAAAACACTTTTTCTAAATGATTTTAAATCATCACCAAATTTTTCAGGTTTCCATGATCTTAAAAAAGATTTTGTATCTTTAGTATGAATATGTACTTTGATATTCTTAAAAGGCGTAGATTTTTTCATATTAACAGATAAACTTGAAAGTGCTTCTTTTGCAAGATTTCTATTATTTTCTTTTAATGCCTCTTGAATTTTAGCGTCATTCGATATTGATATTGCGTTTGAAATACCAACATCAAATTTTGATTTTATCTTTAAATCAGACAGATTATTTAACTCGTTTTTTACCCCTGTGTAAACTTCTAAAGTTAAATCATTTTTATACTTGTTTAGTATTAAATAGCCAATAATTAGCATTAATACCGTTACAATCGTAGCAATAAGTGAAAACTTTTTTGCAATACTTAAATTCCCCATAACAACTCCCATTAAAAAAACTTATGTATTCTACAAAGTTATTTATTAATAATTCTTATTTTAAAGATTATTAAAGTGTGAATTTAATTATTTTTTGAAATTTCGTTATTTTTTTGGGAATAAAAAGATATTTTATGATAGTTTTGCTACTATGAAAACAGTTAAGTAAAAGTGAACCGTTTCACTTTTATTTGTTTGAAACTGAAGTGGTTAGAGTGAAATTAGCCATGTAGGTGAGATAGCAATCCAAATATAAAAGCACCATTTGCATTTGCTGGTGGATTGTATGTGAAAAGCGTAAAACAAAACTAAACTGCTTTAGTTTTGTAGCTTTGAAACCGAAAGTGATGTGCTTTAGCACCACTGTAGGCTGGACAAAGATACGAAACTTTTAAGGTTTGGATATAGATATTATGATAGCTATACTGGTAAGTGGACTGCAAAAGACCCAATAGACTTTGATGGTGATGGGTATAATCTTTATGGGTATGTTCTTAATGATCCTGTTAATTTTGTGGATGTTAATGGTTTATGGATTGCACAAGCTGTAGGTGCAGCTACAGGTCTTGGTTTTGAGGCTTTTAAACAATACAAAACTGGTAAATTACATATAAGGAAAACTTCTTGTTGCAACTGCTACAGGTGCAAATACAGCTAATAGTAT
>DKNG01000039.1:0-10015 GCA_002470185.1 Arcobacter sp. UBA7394
CCTTTTGCTAATTTAGCTAAGGAATACTTTTCAAGTAAAGGTTATGACATAATTACTTTGCAATCAGGTTCAATTAAAATATCATTTGAAGACCTAAGTAAAAAAGAAAAAATTAAGTTATCAAATGAAATAAGAAAGTTCTTAAAAGATTCAAGACAAGAAGTGATAAATGATTTTTTAATTTATAAAAATGGTATTAGTTGTTTATGATTAAAAAGTAGAAGTATATGAGTGTGTTTCTCGAAAATCGAGAAACACATAGGTTTAAATAAGACTAAAAGTCTTATTACATACCCATACCACCCATTCCTGGCATTCCACCCATATCAGGCATAGCAGGAGCAGCTGGAGTATCAGCTTTAATATCAGTTACAGTAGCTTCAGTTGTTAATAATAAAGACGCAACAGATACAGCATTTTGCATTGCAACTCTTTCAACTTTAGCAGGATCAACAATACCAGCTTCGAACATATCTACATATTCTCCACTTGCAGCATTAAATCCGAAGTTTTCATTTTCAGATTTTTCAACTTCATTTGCAACAACACCAGCATCAAAACCAGCATTTGTAGCAATTTGTTTTAAAGGTGCTTTAATAGCTCTTAATACAATATCTGCACCAATTTGCTCATCACCATCTAATTCTAAAGATACTTTAGCAGCAGCTCTAATTAAAGCAGCTCCACCACCAATAACAATACCTTCTTCAACAGCAGCTCTTGTTGCAGATAATGCATCATCAACTCTGTCTTTTTTCTCTTTCATTTCTGTTTCAGAAGCAGCACCAACTTTGATAACTGCAACACCACCAGAAAGTTTTGCTAATCTTTCTTGTAATTTTTCTTTGTCATATTCAGAAGTAGTTGATTCAATTTCAGCTTTAATTTGATTAACTCTTCCTAATACTTTATCAGCATCACCAGAACCATTAACGATTGTAGTGTTATCTTTATCAATTACAACTCTAGCAGCAGTTCCTAGAACTTCCATTCCAGTGCTTTCAAGTTTCATTCCCATCTCTTCAGAAACAACAGTTCCTGCAGTTAATACAGCGATGTCTTCTAACATTGCTTTTCTTCTATCACCAAAACCTGGAGCTTTAACAGCAGCAATGTTTAATGATCCTCTTAATCTATTTACAACTAATGTAGAAAGTGCTTCACCTTCAACATCTTCTGAAATAATTAATAAAGGTCTTCCTGTTTGATTAACAGCTTCTAAGATTGGTAACATCTCTTTTAAGTTAGAGATCTTTTTCTCACATAATAAAATAAATGGGTTTTCCATTTCAGTAGTCATTTTTTCAGTGTTAGTTACAAAATATGGAGATAAGTAACCTCTATCAAATTGCATACCTTCAACTACGTCTAACTCGTCAGAAATACCTTTAGCTTCTTCAACAGTGATAACACCATCTTTTCCAACTTTATCCATAGCTTCAGCAATCATAGAACCAATAGCAATATCAGAGTTAGCAGAAATAGTAGCTACTTGCTCAATCTCAGTTTTATTAGCAACTTCTTTAGATGCAGCTTTTAAGTTCTCTAAGATAGCTTCAGTAGCTTTATCCATACCTCTTTTTAAGATAATTGGATTTGCACCAGCAGTAACGTTTCTTAATCCCTCTTTGAATACAGAGTGAGCTAATACTGTAGCAGTAGTAGTTCCATCACCTGCTTCATCAGCAGTTTTAGAAGCAACTTCTTTTACTAATTGAGCACCCATGTTTTCTAAAGTGTCAGCTAATTCGATTTCTCTTGCAACTGAAACACCATCTTTTGTAATTGTAGGAGCACCAAATGCTTTTTGTAATAATACGTTTCTACCTCTTGGTCCCATTGTAACTTTAACAGCATCTGCTAATTTTTCAACACCAGAATATAATGAATTTCTAGCTGCATCACTAAATAATACTTCTTTTGCCATCTTACATAACTCCTATAATATTTTCAATATCTAATACTAAATAATCTTCACCATCTAAAGAAAACTCAGTTCCTCTAAACTGTTCAAATACAATTGTGTCACCCACTTTTAATTCAGTAACATCTCCACCGATTGATTTAACAACAGCAGTATTTGGTTTTTCTTTTGCAGAATCTACAAGAATAATTCCGCTTGCAGTTTTTTCTTCTACTTCAGTTCTTTGTACTAATACTCTTTTACCTAATGGTTTTAACATAGTATTTCCTTTATAAAGTTTTATTAATTTTATTTATACGTGCTAAATTAGCACTCTTATTTTTTAAGTGCTAAATTTTATATAATTTTTGTTTAATTGTCAAGCAGATTGAGTTAAAATGACTAAGAGTTTAAGAAACTCTTATTTATGTCTATTTATATATTTTAAAAGTAACTCTTCAAGAGAGTTTTTAAGCGTAGAATCAAGAGTATTTAGAGTTTCTTCACATTTAAAAGATAATTTATCAGCAGCTTTAATAGCTCCAGATAAACCTAATAAATTAACAAAAGAATTCTTTGCATCATCATTTTGAGTAGTTTTACCTGCCTCTTCTTCTGTTTGTGTTTCATCAATAATATCATCTTGAATTTGAAATAATAAACCTAAATCAATTCCAAAAGAATAAAGTTTTTCTTGAGTTTCTAAATCATATTCACTTATAATTGCACCCATTTTTAAAGATGAGGCAATTAACTTAGCAGTTTTATGAATATGTAAGAATTCAAGTTGTGATAATTCAAGTTTTTGATTTTCAAAATAGCAATCAATTGCCTGACCTATAATCATTCCATTTATTCCACCATCAGAACTTAGAGTTTTGATTAAATCAATTTTTACATCATTTGATAAAGGTGCATTAGATATTTGATTAAAAGCTTCTGTATTTAATGCATCACCAACTAAAATAGCTGTTACTTCATCATACTTCTTATGAAGAGTTTGGAAACCTCTTCTTAAATCAGCATTATCCATAGCAGGTAAATCATCATGAACTAGAGAGTATGTATGTAACATTTCTAATCCAAGAGCTACAGGCATTGAATTTGATAGTAATAAGCTTTTATTTGATTTTACAACAGAAAGCAAAAGCATAGGTCGAAATCTTTTTCCGCCAGCTTTTAACATATCCCCTAAAGCATCTTCGAAATAAGGGTGAATTGATTTTGATTGTGGAAGATTACTTAATAAGTAATCTTCAAATTGGTTTAATATTTCTTTCATCTTCTACTTTTGACCAAATGGGTTCATTCCACCCATCATATTCATAGCCATCATTTTTTTGTTTTCGTCTGATTGTTTAATTACATCATTCATAGCTGAAATCAGTAAAATTTGTAATGAATCTTTATCTTCAAGTAATGAGTCATCAATTTGTAAATCAATAACTTCAGAATTACCATTGATAGAAATTTCTACCATTCCACCACCAGCTTTTGATGTGAATACTCTATTAGCATTTTCTTCTTTAGCATTATCAGCCATATCTTGAACTTGCTTCATCATAGAGTTTAAATCTAGATTTTTCATATCTATTCCATCAAACATGATCAGACCCCACAAGTTCATTTGTAATCATATCGATATTATTTTCATCATCAACAATTACAACTGTTGGTTTATAATCTTCTAATTCAGATTCATTATATGAAGCATAAGCAATAACAATAATTTTATCGCCAATTTCTACTTTTCTAGCAGCAGCTCCATTTAAACACATATCTTTACTACCTGCCTTACCTTTGATAACGTAAGTAGCAAATCTTTCGCCATTATTTACATTTACAATCTCAACTTTTTGCCCTACTCTTAAATGAGAAGCTTTCATTAAGTCTTCATCGATTGTAATTGATCCAACATAGTTTAAATTAGCATCTGTAACAGTTGCTCTATGAATTTTACTATATAGCATGTCAAATGTCATATATTTAATTCCTCTTTTAACTTCCTAAATTTGCAGCTTCGCCCCAAAACTGTTCTGGTATTAAATACTCTTCAACAGGGCTTCCACCTAATATATGTTCTTCAATTATTCTATCTATTTTTTCCTTAGATAACTGACAGTACATGTGATGCCCAGGCTCTACCAGCATTACTGGTCCCATTTGACATCTACCTAAACATGATGTTCTTACAACTTGAACAGGTCCCATCAATCCCTTCTGCATCATTGATTGTGCAGTATGATTAAATAAGTCTCTAGTATTTTCATTTACACATGAAGGTTTTGGCATTCCAGGTGGTGAGGCTTGCTCGCACTTGAAAATGTAAAACGTTGGTTGCGGAATTGATGGCATACTCATATTTTTATCCTTATATAAAATTGTATATTTATAATAAATCAGCGAATTTTAACACAGATTTATTAAATTTTAATAAAAAACTAATTTTAATTTTCATTTAAATCTAAAATAATATACTAAATTCATACTATTTTACATATAAAGGCTATGTATGAAGAAAATATTTTTTATTCTTTGTTCATTTATGTTACTTTTAGAAGCAGCTAATCCAACAGCAGTTTTTGAAACAACAAAAGGAAATTTTGAAGTTGAGTTAAGATCTGATCTTGCTCCTAAGGCAGTTGAGAATTTTGTTACTCACGCAAAAAATGGTTACTATAATGGTCTAATTTTCCATAGAGTTATTAAAAACTTTATGATCCAAGGTGGTGATCCAACAGGTACTGGTAGAGGTGGAGAATCAATTTGGGGTAAAGCTTTTGAAGATGAATTTTCATCAAAAGCACTATTTGATAAACCAGGTGTATTGGCAATGGCAAACTCAGGTAGAAATACAAATGGAAGTCAATTTTTTATTACAACAGCAGCAACTTATTGGTTAAATGGAAGACATACAATTTTTGGATATGTTACAAAAGGTTATGAAAATGTTAAAAAAATTGAAAATTCTCCAACAGCAGGAAGAAGTGGTGGAGATAAACCACTAGTAGATCAAAAAATACTATCTATTACTATTAAATAAAGAAACAAGTTAAACTTGTTTCTTTAACCAAATATTTTACTCATAAAAGCTTTGTCACCATGTGCTACAATTTGTTTTTCTAAATTCTCAACTCTAGTAGCTTCTTCTTGAGCTTTTTCTTTCCAGTAATCTAATTTTTGTATTAATACTTCATCCGATTCAACAGATTCATATTTCTCTGTAATATCTCGTAATTGCTCTTCTAAATCTTCTATTTCAATTTTAGAATTAACATTTAGTTGTTTTATCTCTTTTTCTTTTAATGCTTTTGTGTCAAACAATTCTTCTTTTAATTTTTTTAACTGATACTTTAAATCTGCATTTTCTTTTGACACTTTAAGTGCTAAATCTTTTTTAGATTCATTTTTCTTATATGTAGATAATTCATTTCTTAGTTGTCTATTTTCAACTGTATATTTTTCTACTGAATATATATATTTTTCACTATTAATTTCTGATTTTTTTAAATCATTTTTTGCATTTTCTAGTTGTTCTTTTAGTTCTCTAATTATTATATTTTGCTCAGCAGAACCTTCTTTACTTCTAATGAAAATATCACTTTTGTCTTTCATTAGGGCTAGTTGAATATCTCTTTTTTTATTTACTTCATCCGTAATATCTCTTTGAATAGAAATAGTACCAGTAATTTCACCTTCATCATCAAGAGTATTTATTACATATGCATCCGTAGTATAAATCCCATGTTCTTTTGTAATATTTTTTAATACCCCATGCCAAGGTTTATTATTTAGAACTTTTGCATACATCTTGGTATATATATCAGAAGAGGCATCAGGATGCTTTAGGACCTTAAATTCTTCACCTAAGAGTTCTTCCTTATCATAACCTGTAATTTGGCAGAAAAGCTCATTTACATATGTTATATTCATATGAATATCTGTTTTTACAACAATATTATTTGAATCTATAACTTCTTTGTACTGTGCTAACTCTTTTGTTTGTTGTTCTAAGATAAATTCTTGATACATGACACTTGCTAATTCATTCATTACTTTTAATAAGTTTCTTACATCAACAGGTTTTGTAATATAATCTTGAACTTTTAATTTAATGGATTCAGATAAATACTCAGAATCAGAATGTGCAGTGGTAATTAATACAGGAATTTGAGGGGAATTATCTCTTATATATTTAACCATATCAATTCCATTCATAATTGGCATATTAATATCAGTTAAAATAATATCTATTTCATTTTTGTTTTCGAGAAAAGTATCTAACCCTTCTCTACCATTACTAGCAGTAAAAACCTTAGAGAAGAAGCCTGAAAGTAGTTGTTCAAGTTCATTTCGAACAACAATATCATCTTCCACATAAAGGATTTGTAATCTTTTTAACAATTTTTTATCTATTGAAGACATGTAATTATTTTATTTCCATACTTGTTATTAAATCAATAAATTTAATAAAATCAAATGGTTTTAAAATATATTCATCAACTCCAAACTCCTTAGCTTTTTCTAAATATTCAGTTTCAGTATGAGCCGACATAACAATAATAGGTATATCTAAGCCTCTGTCTTTCATGATCTTTATCATTTCTAAACCATTCATATAAGGCATATTAATATCAGTAATAACAGCATCTATATCAGAGTTTTCTTCAAGTTTTACTAAAGCTTCTTCTCCATTATTCGCAGTAAGGAAGTTTGCTTTTAATTTAACTAAAGCACCACTAATTATGTCTAATAAATCTTGTTCATCTTCAACAAATAGTAACTTTAGTGATCTTAATTTTTCTATTTTTTCTTGCATTTTATTTCCAATAATTAGTCTTGTAACTCTTCTTTTGCAACAACTTTTTCAATATCCATAACAACTAACATTTCATTATTATCTAATCTAACATAACCTTTTAAGTATTTAGAAGGAATAGCTGAACCCATTTCAGAAACAGGTGCAAGAGTACTTGTATCAAGTCTTTGTACATCATCAACTAAGTCAACAACAATTCCAACCATTCTACTATCTTCTGTGATTACAGCAATAACAGATGTATTTTCATCATATACACTTTCACTAGTATTAAACTTGATTCTAATATCTAAAATAGGTACAACTTCACCTCTTAAATTAATAAGACCTTTTACCCATTCTGAAATATTTGGTAGTGTAGTAATAATTTCTGGATAAGTTAATATCTCTCTAATTTTAGGTAGTTCAATAGCATATTTCATTGCACCTAATTCAAAAGTCATAAACTCACTTGTGTTAGCATAATCAATTACTTTTTCTTTGTCATCCATAAATATTCCTTTTTTTAATGCACATTTGCCATTTTTTAATAAAGAGTTTTAAAAAAACACTAATTTCGTTTTCTACTTCTATGTAATATATAATTATATTTGTATATTACAATTCAATTTAGATTTATTTTATCTTTTCTAAACTTAAAAATTATTGTTTTTTTACTTCATTAATGGTACACATAGCAATATATTTAGGAGTTTGTAGAGAAATCACATCATTGCTAGATAGATTCTCTAAAGATATTATTTTATTATCTTTAGTTATTTGAACAAAACCTTTTTTATCTTTTTTATCTGGATGATTTAATTCAAAACTATTTCTTAATAAAGTTATTTGATTTTGAGCCTGAGTTAAAACTTGATCAGAATTATTTTGAAATGTTCTTTTTAATAAATCTAAATCATTATTTGCTTTAATTAATTTTTGAGAGATATCACTTTCAAAAGAGTTTCTTAAAAATTTAATTTCAGAATTAATAAAATTAAATTTTGATTCTATTGAATTTTGTTCAAATAATCTTTTCAAATTAAATACATCTTGTTCTTTATTATAAAAAATTGTTTTAATTTTATTATTGTATTCATTAGCTAGTGAATCAAGATAAATTCTATGTTCATTAATATCAGGTAAAGCAATTTCAACAGCATTTGAAGGAGTTGCAGCTCTTACATCAGATACAAAATCAGAAATAAGATAATCAACTTCATGTCCCACAGCTGAAATAATAGGTGTAGAAGCTTCATAAATAGCGTTAGCCACTATTTCTTCATTAAAAGCCCAAAGGTCCTCAATACTTCCTCCACCTCGTCCTACAATCATAATATCACAGTTTAAATTATCTGCATATTTTATAGAATTAGCGATATCAAAAGCAGCACCTTCACCTTGTACTAATGCAGGAACTAAAATAAATTCAACCAAAGGCCATCTATGAGATGCAACTTTTTTCATATCTTCAATTGCGGCACCAGTTGCAGATGTTACTAATGCAATTCTTTTAGGATATTTAGGAAGTTGTTTTTTTATTTCAGGATTAAAATATCCCTTCTCTTCTAGTTTATTTTTTAGCTGCTCAAAAGCTAAAGCTAAAGCACCTTGACCTGAGGGTTCAATTTTATTACATAATAATTGATAGTTACCTCTTGGAGCATAAACTGTAAGATTACCAGTAATAACAATCTTTTGCCCTACTTCAAGCTGGAATTTTAAATATTTAGCATTTCCTCTAAACATCACACATGAGATTGTTGAACTTTTATCTTTTACAGAAAAATAGATATGTCCTGAGTTATGATAAGTAAGATTTGAAACCTCACCTTCAACATAAACTTGAATAAAAGTTGTTTCTAAAAGGGATTTAATTTGTGCATTTAAAGAAGATACAGAAATAGGAGAATTCATAAGTGTCCTAGTTTATGCAAGAAAAAATTAGATTTTTCTTGCGATAATTAGTGTTGAGATATTCATTGAGAATGATTTAACATGTACAGGCTCTAAACCTGCTTGTTTTAACTCTTTACATAAGTTGTCTTTAGTTAAAAATTCATCAATTGAGTTTGGTAAATAAGTATACGCTTCTTTATTTTTCGAAATCATTCCACCAAGAACTGGTAAAACTTTATTCATATAAAAATCAGTTAAGTAATCTAATGGATTAGTTTTTTCATTTTTTGTAAACTCAGAAATTACTACAAGTCCATCTTTTTTAAGAACTCTTGCAAATTCATCAAAAGCTTCTTGTCTTTCTACTACATTTCTAATTCCATAAGAGATAGAAATAATATCAGCACTTGAGTCCTCTAATGGCATTTCAGTTGCAAAGGCTTCAATAAAATCAACATCAGGAAGTTTTTTCTTTCCTACTTCCATCATTCCAACACTTGGATCAACTCCCACAATGTTTTCTAAATCAATATTATTCTCTTTTGCAATTTGTTTCCAGAACATAATCATATCACCTGTACCACAAGCAACATCTACAATCTTTTCGATTTTATTGTTATTGTAAAGCTCAAAAGTTTTATTACAAGCTTTGTTTCTCCATGATTTATCAATTCCCATTGATAAAACTCTATTTGCTACATCATAAGTTCCAGCGATATCATTGAACATTGATACAATTTTTTCTTGTTTACCCATTCTTTTTCTAATCCTAATTACTAATTTTTATAAAACAAATTTTCCAATTACTAGGCCTAAAATAAAACCTAAATTTACAGCAACTGCTAAAAGTAAATAAGAAAACTTCCTGTTTGTATCAGGAATTTTTCTCATAATATCCTCTTGTTGTAATAAAGTCTTTTCAAAATTATTAGAAGACTTATTAAAAGTTTTTGAAGATTTTTCTAAATTTGAAACTGCTTTTTTTAGTGCAATTTCTGAGAATTCCATTCGTTCAACAAGCTCTTTTGCCTGTTTAAAACTCATATCACTCATTTTTTAATATCTATCCACTGATCTAAATCACAAAAAATTCTATTTAATGTATTAATTACATAATCTTTTGCTTCAGTTTGTATTCTTCTAAAAAATAGATATTTTCTAGCACTTTCAATATCGCCTAACTCTTTAGCTTGGATAGCTTTAGCAGCGAAATCAGTGTTATTATATGCCATTTCCCAAACTGTTGAACCTAAGTATCTACTCATAGTAATTACTTTGTCATTTTTAACTGGGAAATATTTTGGATCCTTTACAAAATCACAAATAACAGAATTTGAATCTAAATATTTATGTCCAAAAAAGTTAATAAACTGTTCTTGATAATAATCTTCATCCATAGAAATAGATCTATTTAA
>DKNG01000039.1:10133-10738 GCA_002470185.1 Arcobacter sp. UBA7394
TCACCATCACCTAAAGGAATAACCCATTTAACATTACCAAAAGAACCAACTTTTTTGATTTCATCTAAAACTAGTGTTGATGTTTTATTTCCACCTACATCAACAATAACCTCGTGATTATCATCCATTAAGATTAACTCATCTAATTCAGTTAACCTATTAGTTCCTAACATTCTTTTATTAACAATTTCAGTTCTTGTAAAAGATTGACTGTCGTTATTTTCATCATCAATTTCGATGTATGTTACTTTTTTACCATGCTTCTTATAAAGATAAGGCGCGATAACTTGCATAGCAACTGTAGACTTACCTACACCACCTTTAGTCTGTGGAATTATAATCATCAATTAACCCTTGCGATTGCGTTTCATAAACTCGACAATTTTGCCATGAAATCTAGCATATAGCTTGTTTATAGAGATCTCATAACCATAAAGTTTAGCAATTTTATCGTAATTTTCATTAATTCCATATTCACACCAAGCTTGCAGCTCATCATATGATTCAAACTCATATCCAAATCTTTTAACTAATCTATTTGTATATGAGTCAACAACCATATAATCTTGTCTACAAGAATAACACAAAATTGCATCAGCAGTTTC
>DKNG01000039.1:10833-11611 GCA_002470185.1 Arcobacter sp. UBA7394
CATATTCTTCAAGTATATTTTTTGCTAATTGTATTAATCGTACAGATTTTTGATTTTTAAAACCACTTGGAGTAATGGCTAAAATTAGTGTTTCTAAATGAGCAGTACTTAAAGCCTCTAAACTTAAAAGTTCTTCTTCTCTAAGATTTTCTAAGGATTTTTCTACATTAAGCCATTTTGTATTTTGAGTTAATATAGCACCTATTAATATTTCAAATTTATTATTATTTGGCCACCAATATTCAAGATTTTCATCAATTAAATCTTGATTTTTTAAATAAACCAATAAGTCATAAGAATTATCAATATTAATCAATCATAGCCTTAGTTATAATATATTCGCTTTGATTACATAGTTTTTTGATTTTAAAAGCATCTTTAGCTTTTCCATCTTCAATATCAATAACCATCATTTGTAATATTGATTTACAGTTATTTGGTACTTCAAAGTGTCCACCTATTCCAGTACAAGCTTTTTGAATTGGAACATATGAATCCATTCCAATAACATTGTCTCTACATCCAGTAAGACCAATATCAGTAAGATAAGCAGTATTATCCATGATTTGTAAATCATCAGTACTTACATGAGTATGAGTACCACAAATACCACTTACAAGGTTTTTGAACATCATTAGCATTATTCTTTTTTCACTAGTAGCTTCCCCATGAAAATCAATAAAAATATTTTTTACATCTTGTTCATGAAGTTCGTTTACTAATTTCTTAGCCCAGTTAAATGGATTTTCAACTGTTGGCATTGCAAATTGTCCCATTA
>DKNG01000039.1:11700-11875 GCA_002470185.1 Arcobacter sp. UBA7394
TACACCAGAACCTGCTAGTCCCTCTGGATAATTATCAGGTCTTAAAACAGCTTTAGTTTCAAGTAGAACAAACATATCTTTCTTCTTGTCAAAAGAGTGATTCCCACCTGTGATTACATCAATACCAGCTTTTAATAACTCATCACAATTTTTAACAGTTAATCCAAATCCGTGA
>DKNG01000225.1:0-6514 GCA_002470185.1 Arcobacter sp. UBA7394
TTAATCATAAATGGGGATTGATTAATATCGTCATAACCAGTATAAGGATTATTTCCGTATTCTCTAAAATATCCAGTCTCTTTTGATAAAATTTCTGTGTTTGGATAGTGGGTTTTTATATCTTCAAAACTAACAATAGTTGAGTTAATCATTACTAATTCAGTATCAATCATATCTCCTACTATTGCTTTTCCTGTAAATTGCTGCCATAAGGATTCACTTTGTCTATCATACATTACTAAATCAGAATTACGAAGTAAACCTGATGTTCCAAAATCATAAGTTTTTCCATCTATATCTCTATTGAAAACTATAGAAGCATTACATAAAGGACAGAACGTAACTACAATATTTTTATTAGATATTGTATCATTTACTATTTCATGCCATATTAGTATTTGGATTGGATAAGCTTTTGTTTTGTCTTTTATTTGAACAAAAATCAAAGGTTCATTATCTTTTATCCAAGAAGATGCTTCTTTTATATTTTGAAATTTTGGTTTATCAATTGGAGGAATTCCATCTCGAAGTGGACCACCATTTAAAAGTTCATCGTACTCAATGCTATGTTTTTCCCAATTAGTTTTCCATGCAAAAGAGTGAAATTTCAATGAAAAACTTCTTGCATCATGGGCATTTAGAGTAGAGGATAAGATAGAGTTTACTAATAAAAGTAATAAAACTAATATTTTCATTTTAAACTCCTTCTTTTTTCTTATTATAAGACCTTAATATAAAGAGTTTATGAAGATATTTAATTAGTTTGTTCTTACTGTATTTCTTCCTTCATGTTTTGCTTTGTATAAAGCTTCATCTGCTAGTTTATATAAATTTGCACTATCATGGATATTTTTACCTTTTCTTACAACTAAGCCTATAGATACGGTTAAGTAATCAGCTACTTTACTTGTTTTATGTTCAATTTTTAGTTTCTCAACATCTTTACGAAGAAGTTCTGCAAATTTTAATGATTTTTCTTCATCTTCTGCTGCAAATACTAAACCAAACTCTTCTCCACCTAGTCTAAAAGCACAATCACTAATTCTTTTACTATGGTTTTTTAGAACTTTTGCAAACTCTTGTAGTGCCTCATCTCCTGCCTTATGTCCATAAGTGTCATTGTAATTTTTGAAATAATCAATATCCATCATCATAAAAGACAGATATAAATCTCCTCTAATGGATCTACTAATTTCATTTTCTATTACTTGATTAAAAAATCTTCTATTGTTTAATTTTGTTAATTCATCAGTAATTGATAAAAATTCAACTCTTTTTTTATCAGAGATATCTTGACTAATTGCTGTATATCCAATAATTTTTTTATTTTCAAACTCTGGTTGAATAAATGTTTCTACCCAATATGTACCACCAGTTTTATCTTTATTTCTTATTTCTCCATACCAAGTATTTCCCTTTTTAATATCAATCCACATATCTTTAAAAATACTAGAGTTCATTTTATGATGTTTTACAATATTATGATTCTGTCCTAATAATTCACTCTCTTTATATCCTGAAATTTTGCAGAATGCTTCACTTACATTTGTGATATATCCCTTTTCATCTGTAGAAGAAATAATTACGTTTTCATTTACAATTTTAATATATCTTTGTAATTTTTTTTCTGTTTCATTTCTTGATTGTAATATTTTATTAAGACTTTTTCCTAGAATCTGAAATTCAAGATATGTAAGTTTATCTGTATCCATTTTTTTATAATTTTTTGAAGCTAATTTAAATGACTTAATTAAATTTGATATATTTCTATCTAGATGTAAAGACATTTTTCTAGATAGGTAATAAATTATAAATAATAAAATTAAAAAACTAAAAGCAATAGTTCCAATTTGATTTAAAACATTTTTTGTATATTTTTTTTCTCTCACAAGTATATCTTGATCAATTTGATCAATATATACACCCGTTCCTATTATCCAATTCCATTTTTCATATTTTTTAACAAAAGCAAGTTTCTTGTACTCTTTTAATGTATTTAGTTTTTTAAATTTATAAAAGAAATATCCACCTTCTTTATTTTTAATCGCACTTAATTGTTCTTTGTAGAGTTCATCATTTGGATAATCTTTTGCTTGTGGAAGTTTTTTACCATCAAATACTAAAGCTTTTTTATCTAGTCTATTTACAAAAATGTAACCATTTTTACCAAATCTTACAGTTGAAATATCTTTTAAAATATTTTCTTTAATATGTTCTTCCATATCATCTATATATTCACCTGTTCCAATATGCCAATCAAAGGGTTTGAAGTTTTTTACATAAGTGATTTTTTTATACTCTTTTTTACTTATAGAATTGGGTTTAATAAAATATGTTTCTAAAAAGCCTTCTTTTTTTTCTTTTGCAATTTTTATTTGTTCTCTTACAAAATATTTACCAGATAAGTCTTTTTTATTTAATATATTTATATTTTCATGTAGTTTAGAAATTTTATTAAAAAGTATGGCTTTACCGTCATTTCTATTAATAAAATAGTAAGAGTTCTTTTCTTGATAATGAATGTCTTTTAAAGTTGTTAGAATAATATCTTTTATTCTCTCATCACTCATAATCGCTTTATTTTTTTCATAAATAGTATTAGCAATACTATAAGCTACATTTACTCTATCTTTTAGTTTATCTTTTATTTGTTTGTTTATTATTGTTTCTTTTGCAGAAATTGAATTAAATACTTTATTTACTTCATTTTTTATTTCATTTTTTTTAAATTCTATATAGTCATTTTTTATTAGTTTTGTTTCTGCTTGAAATGTTTTATATTGAAATATTATTGAAATTAGAAAAGCGATGATAGTTGAGATAAATGCAACAAAAAAGATTGCTCTTGCAGTTAAATTTGATAACTTCATACTTTTGCCTTTGAGGTGTTAAAGATTAGTATACAACAAAATAATATCTATTACAATAAAAGAATAGCAATTTTGCTACGTAAAATAAGAACTTAAGAATATGTTTAATAATTACACATATAAAAATAATATTTTTATGTATAAGTATTAATAATTAAATGAGAAATCTTGATTTGAATTAATACATAATTAACATATATTTGTTATATTGAAACAAATTATAATCAAGGATATCCATGAAACTAAAAAGTTTACTTTTATTAATTGCTAGTGCTAGTACAATTTACGCATCTTCTGTTACAGTTAAGAATGCTTATGTAAGAGCAACACCACCAAGTCTTCCAAATAGTGCTGCATTTATGGAATTGCATAACTCTTCAGACAAAGATATTTCTGTTACGAGTGCTTCATCAGATGCTTCAAAAGTTGCAGAATTACATACTCATGATATGAAAGATGGTGTTATGATGATGTATCAAGTACCAAAAATTGATATTAAAGCTAACTCTTCTACTACATTAAAACCAGGTGGTTTTCATGTGATGTTACTTGGATTAAAAACAAAACCATTAAAAGAAGAGATGAATGTAGAAATTAATTTACATCTTTCAAATGGACAAACTCTAAAAGTTTTTGCTCCTGTAAAAAAAGTAATGGCTGGAATGAAAATGGGTCATGGAATGAATAAAAAAAGTTCTGGTATGTCTTGTGGCGCTGGTAAATGTGGATCTAAATAAGACATAATTATGAATAAAATGTTAATAGTTCAAATTACTGTAATTCTTTCAATTGTTGGAGCTTATTTTTTTATTGATTTTAATGAAGTATATAAGTCAATAAAGGGTGATGTACAATATAGTATTCAAGATAGTAATTGTGATCTAAAAAAAGGTCCATGTGAAGTTACTGTAAAAGATGGAACAAAGTTTGAATTAGAAATTTTTCCAAAACATATTCCTTTAATGGAAAATATTAAATTTAGAGTAAAAAGCTCAAATGATAAATTAGATGATTTAAATATTAATATCTATTCTACTAATATGCTTATGGGGTATTTCAACTTAAAATTTGAAAACCTTGGAAATGGGCTTTATGAAACAAAAGGTACATTACCAACATGTCCAGTCGGTAATATGGAGTGGAATGCTGATATTGATATAGATAAAATGAGCGAAAGAATTGGCGCAAGATTCCAATTTAAAACTACAAGGTAAAACAATGAAAAAAGTAATAAACTATTTAGCCTCTGCGTTAATTGCAATTGGTATAATTTTTATAGCAAAACCTTATATTGATAACTATAATGACAAAAAACAGTACGATTTTACTGTTACTTCAAATAGTGGTGATTTAACTTTAGATTCATATAAAGGTAAAGTTTTAGCTATTTATTTTGGATATACATTTTGTCCTGATGTTTGCCCAACTTCATTAAGTACTTTATCTACTGCACTTAATGGTTTTTCAAAAGAACAATTAGATAGTTTTGAGGGTTTATTTATTTCTGTTGATCCAGATAGAGATAAACTTGATGCTTTAGATGAATATGCTAGATATTTTCATCCTACATTTAAAGGTGCAACATCTAATAAAGAAAATTTAGATGATATTGTAAATAGATATAAAACTTATTATAAAAAAGTGGCGCTTGAAGGTTCATCAATGGATTATTCAGTTGCACATACTTCTTATATTTATATTTTTGATAAAGATGGAAACTTCTACAAAAAAGTTGACCACTTTACAAATCCAGAAGAATTAAACAAAGTATTAAAAACTCTTTTATAGAGTTTTTAATATTTACTCTCTGAAATCACTCTCTATTAAACTTACGTTAATATAAAATTTAAATTTCGTTAAAAACTCCATGTCATAATTTTCTTATCAAAAAACAAAAGGATAGAAAATGACAAAGTCATCAAAAGTATTAACAGGTTTAGTTTTAAGTTCATTATTAGCAACAGGGCTTTATGCTTCATGCAATGAAAAAAAATCACATGGAATGATGAGTCAACATAATGGAATGAAAATGATGAAAAAATCGTCTCATCATGGAAAAATGATGTTTAAAAGTATTTTAAAAGATTTAAATTTAACAGCTGAACAAAAAACACAAATCAAAGAAATTGTAAAAACATCAAAAGCAAAACGTCAAGGTATGAATGAAGCATTTTCTAAATCATCTTTTGATCAAAATGAGTTTATTAAAATTATGTCTGAAAAAAGAGATAATATGATAAAATCAAAAGCTGAAATGATTAGCAAAATTCATGCAGTATTAGATAAAAAACAAAAAGAACAGTTTAAAGTTTTATTAGATTTAAAAGCTGAAAAAATGCAAAGTAGATATAACAAAGGATAAATTTTGATAAAAATTGCGATGGTAGAAGATGACATAGAGTTAGCAGATGTTTTAACCCAATATCTAAAGCAATTTAATATCGAAGTTACAAATTATGAAGAGCCATTCTTGGCTCTTTCTTCATTAAAAATAAATAAATTTGATTTAGTAATTTTAGATTTAACTCTTCCTGGAATGGATGGACTTGATGTATGTAAAATAATTGTAAAAGATTTTGATATACCTATAATTATTTCAAGTGCTAGATCTGATATTACTGATAAAGTTACAGCTTTACAATTAGGAGCTGATGACTACTTACCTAAACCTTATGACCCAAGAGAATTAGAAGTGCGAATAAAAACAATCTTACGTAGATTTAATCACTCTAATATTGTTGAAAAAGAAGATAATAATAAAATTTTTAATCTTGATGTAGAGAAAAAAGAGATTACAAAAAATGGAAATTATGTTAAACTAACAGCAGCAGAGTATGAAGTTTTATCTTTGATGTTAAAACGAGAAAACTTTGTTATCTCAAGAGAAGAAATCTTTGATAATTCAGATTTATTAAATCAGGATTATGAAAATTCAGGTTCATTAGCAGTTATTATTAACAGAATTAGACATAAAATTGAAGATAATCCAAAAGAACCTAAATATCTTCAAACAATCAGAGGAATGGGGTATAAATTTTCACAATGAATAGATCATCAATATTTTTTACAATTACAGTAAGTTTTATCATATCAATTATTTTAGTAATTACAAGTTTTATTGTATTAATGACATATAATTATAATATGCAAGAAAAAGCACTTTTTGATAGGTATATTCCTATTGTTAAAAAAGTAATGCTAAAACATCATAGAGGTGCTTTAAACTATAAGTTTGCAAAGAGTTTAGAAGAACTTGATTATACAATGCTTGTTAAAAAAGGTGATATAAATGCAATTACTTATAATCCAAAAACAAAAGTATTAATTGAACGAAAATCTAGAGAGCGAAACTCAGTATTTAGAGTATTAGAGTTAAATGATAAAAACTATATTTATATGAAAAGAAAAGGTCAAACACTTTTAATTAGAGATAATAGACCAGCTGGTGAAAATAGTAATTTATATATCATCTTAGTTTTTGCAATAGTAATTATAACTATTATATTAATGTATTTAATTACATATAGAAAACTAATGCCATTAAGAATATTAAAAGATAAGGTTAAAACCCTTGGAGATGAAAATTTTGATTTTGAGTGTTGTAATACGGAAGCTAAAGATGAAGTATCACAGCTTGGTATGGA
>DKNG01000225.1:6629-7736 GCA_002470185.1 Arcobacter sp. UBA7394
TTAAAAACACCAATTACAAAAGGTAAATTCTTAACTGAGATTGAAAGAAATGATGCAAATGATGAAAAACTAAAAGAAGTATTTTTACGTTTAGAGTCTTTAATTAATGAGTTCGCATCTATTGAAGAGCTTATTTCTTCTACAAAAAATGTAGAAAAGAATTTCTATTTTACAGATGATGTAATTGATAATGCAAAAGATATTTTAATGGTAGAAGATGATGCAGTTATTTTAAAATGTGAAAACAAAAAAATTGATGTAAATTTCAAACTATTCTCAATTGCAGTGAAAAACTTAATTGATAATGCTATTAAATACTCATCAGATAAAAAAGTAACTATTAAAAATAATCAAGATGATCTTATCTTTGAAAATGCAGGAAAACATCTAGAACATCCACTAGAAGACTATTTTGAACCATTTTTTACGCACCAAGACTCTTCTAAAGATTCTTTTGGGTTAGGTTTGTATATAGTTCGAAATATTTTAGAAGCAAATAACTATACATTAGAGTATGAATATGACTATGAAAATGGTGTCAATAGGTTTATTTGTAAAAAGGATTAAAAATCTACGATATAGCAATTATTGGAGCGGGTGCAAGTGGTTTAATGCTTGCTTCTTCTTTAGATAAAAAAAGATTTAAGAATATTTGTTTAATAGATACAAATGCAAAAGTTGGAGCAAAAATAAAAATCTCTGGTGGAGCTAAGTGTAATATTACAAATGAACTAGTGACAGAAAAAAACTACTTAGGTGATAGATCTTTTGTAAAAGAACTTCTAAAAAACTATACAAAAGATGATTTATTAAAATTTCTAAATAAAAACAATGTTTTTCCTAAATTAAATCCAAAGATTGTAAAAGGTACTTACTTTTGTAACTCTTCTCAAGATGTAGTGGATATGTTTACAAAACTAACAACTCATGTGAAAAAGTATTTAAATACAAAAGTTATAGATGTTGAACATAATAAAGTATTTAAAGTAAAAACAACCAATGGAACTATTGAAGCTAAAAAGCTTGTTGTTGCAAGTGGTGGTTTGTCTTTTGCAACACTTGGAGCTTCTTCTATTGCATATGATATAGCTAAAAAATTTGGACATA
>DKNG01000225.1:7827-8588 GCA_002470185.1 Arcobacter sp. UBA7394
TCAGGGGTTTCTACTTATGTGAATACTTTCGTAGAGGGCAAAAGATTTGAAGGTTCAATGTTATTTGCTCACAAAGGTTGTTCAGGTCCAGTTATATTAACTACATCTTTATATTGGAAAAAAGGAAAACTTGCAATTGATTTCTTACCAAATAAAAAAATAGAGAACTTACTAAAGGGAAATAGAAAAATATCTTCAGCACTTCCTTTTGCCAAGAGATTTACACAAGAGTTTTTGAAATCTATTAATGTAGAAGATAAAGCAATCTCTTCATTAAATGAAGAAGAAAAATCTAAATTAAAAATGTTGAAATATTATGAGTTCGCACCTGCTGGAAATTTTGGTTATACAAAAGCAGAAGTAACAAAAGGTGGAATTTCTACTGAAGAAATAAATCATGATAGTTTCGAGAGTTTGAAACAAAAAGATTTATACTTTCTTGGTGAATGTCTTAATATTACTGGTGAACTAGGTGGTTTTAACTTTCAAATAGCATTTTCATCAGCAGTTACATGTGCAAGAAATATTAATAAAAGCTAAAAATTTTAATTAAAAAAGTTACCCCTAAAGATACACTTGCTACAATTGCCAAAACTAAAAGAGTCAAGGAATATTTTGAGAATAGCATTTATTGGTGATATTGTAGGTCGTCCAGGTAGAAAAATAATTAAAGAAAATTTAGCAAAAATTAGAGATGAATATAATATCGATTTTGTAATAGCAAATGCAGAAAATGCAAGTCACGGATTTGGATTAACTGT
>DKNG01000038.1:0-248 GCA_002470185.1 Arcobacter sp. UBA7394
AAAAAAGCTATTGATGCTAAAGACTTAATTACTAAATTCCCTAATTGTATCTATTTGGGTACTTTCTCTAAAGCTTATGCTCTAGGTGGTATGAGAGTTGGTTATGGTATTGCACAAGAAGATATTATTAAAACTTTATATAAATTAAGAGCTCCATTTAATATTACTACTTTATCATTAGCTGCTGCTATTGAAGCACTTAAAGATGAAGAGTTTGTTCAAGATTCAATTGCTAAGAATTTTGAAGA
>DKNG01000038.1:358-3537 GCA_002470185.1 Arcobacter sp. UBA7394
AAATTTGAAGATTTATACTCTTCAAAAGAAGTAGCTCAAGAATTACTTCAAAGAGGAGTAATTGTAAGAGATCTTACTGGATATGGTGTTAATGCTATTAGAATTACAATTGGTTCTAATGAGCAAAATACAAAAGTATTTAAAGTATTAGACGAAGTTTTAGAAAAATTAAAATAGATTTTAAGAAGAAATCATGGATATAAAAAATAAATCACTAGAAGAATTAGAAGTAGTATCACAAGATATTAGAGATAGAATTATTGATGTTGTATCACGAAAAGGTGGACACTTCTCTTCTACTTTAGGTGCTGTGGAATTAACTGTAGGAATGCATTATGTGTTTAATCCATTTCAAGATCCAATAATTTTTGATGTATCACATCAGTGTTACCCTCATAAATTATTAACTGGAAGATGGGATGAGTTTGAAACAATCAGGCAATTTGGTGGTCTTAGTGGCTTTACCAAACCAAATGAGAGTGATGCTGACTATTTTGTAGCAGGACATAGTTCTACTTCTATTTCATTAGCTGTTGGGGCTGCAAAGTCTATTAAACTAAAAGGCGAAGATAGAATTCCTGTTGTAATGATAGGGGATGGTTCTATGACTGCTGGTATGGTTTATGAAGCACTTAATGAACTAGGTGATTTAAAACTTCCCGTTGTGATTATTCTAAATGATAATGAAATGTCTATTGCTAAACCAATAGGTGCTATATCAAAACACTTATCAAAACTACTTGCTGGTAAAACTTATCAAGGTTTTAAAGGTAGAGTTGATTCTTTCATTAAAAAGAATATGCCAGAAGGTACTACTTATATTGCTAAACGTATGGAAGAAGCAATGAAGTTAATTACTCCTGGGATTTTATTTGAAGAGATGGGTATTGATTATATTGGACCTATTGATGGACACAATATTGAAGAAGTAATTGATACTTTACAAATTGCAAAAGATATGGGTAAACCTGTTATTGTTCACGCAAGAACAGTAAAAGGAAAAGGTTATAAAATTGCTGAAGGTCAACATGAACATTGGCATGGAGTAGGGCCTTTTAATGTTGATAATGGAGCATTTGTTAAAAAAGAAGCTCCAAAAGCTGCTACTGCTGTATTTGCTGATTCTTTAATACAACTTGCCTGTAAACATGAAAACGTTGTAGGGGTAACTGCTGCAATGCCTAGTGGAACAGGTATAAATAAATTAATGGATAAATTTCCTGATAGATTTTGGGATGTAGCTATTGCTGAACAACATGCAGTAACTTCAATGGCTGCTATGGCAAAAGAAGGGTTTAAACCATTTATTACAATTTATTCTACTTTTTTACAAAGAGGATTTGATCAAATTATTCATGATGTATGTCTTATGGACTTACCTGTAGTATTTGCTATTGATAGAGCTGGTATTGTTGGTAATGATGGAGAAACACATCAAGGAACATTTGATATTTCATACTTAAGATTTATTCCTAATATGGTTTTATTTGCTCCAAGGGATGATAAAACTTTAGAACTTGGACTTGATTTTGCTTATTCTTTAGATAAACCATGTGCAATTAGATATCCAAGAGGAGCATATACTCCTGTAGCTTATGAATCAACACCTTTTGAATTAGGTAAATCTGAGTTATTAAAAGAAGGTAGTACTAATAAACTATTTATTGGTTATGGTGCTTCTGTTGGACGTGCATGTGAAACTGAGAAGTTACATGAAGAAGATATTGCAGTTCTTGATTTAAGATTTGTAAAACCTTTAGATACACAAACTTTAACGGCTTTAGCTTCTAAATATGATGATTGGTATGTATTCTCTGATTCTCAAAAGCAAGGTGGAGTAGGATCTGCTATTTTAGAATTTTTAAATGATTCAAAAATATGTGTATCTTTAACAACATTTGAATATGAAGATGACTTTATTGATCATGGGGATACAAAAGTAGTAGAAGAATCATTAGGTTTATTACCTGAACAATTAGTAAAAAGAGTTAAATAATGAAAACGTTAAATGAACTACTAGTAAACTCTTCAAGAGAAGAAATTTTAGAGTTATATACTATTGCTTTAGATAAAAGTGAAGAAGAAGATTTTTGGAAAGAAAAAATTCTTCCTTATGTAGATGCAATATTATCAGTACTTTTACCATTAAGAGATCAAAAACTACTATTTACACCAGAAGGTAGAAAAGTAGAGACTATAGATGAAGATTTTTATTTTAGATGGGCTGATCTTATGTGTTTAAGAACTATGGCATTTATCCTAGAAGAATCAAATACAAAATCATCTTTATGTAGAACTGATTATAAAGATGTAAATTATGAACAAATTGATTTACAAACATTAGGTGAATACCTAAGTTTATATAGAGTAAATTTAGATGATGAAGAGAGTTTAGACTTCCCTGTATCAAATTATAATTTACATACTGGAATGTTAACTACAATTAAAACACTTATAAAATAAATATTAGCTCTTTAAAAGAGCTAATAACTTACCCTTTATAGTTACAGTTATGTGACTATTTACTTAATTAAATACATATTTATCCAAGTTATAATAGCAATATTTTAAAAGGATATTTCTATGAATATAACAGAAAAAGAAAAAGAAGCAGTTTATAAAACTATATATAATAGAAGAGATACAAGAGGTGAGTTTTTGCCTGATGAAATTTCTGATGAGGTAATAAATAGAATATTAGATGCAGCACATCACTCTCCAAGTGTTGGATTTATGCAACCTTGGGATTTCATAGTAGTAAAAGATAAAAATATTAAACAAGATATTAAAAATGCTTTTGTAGTAGCTCACGATGAAGCAAAAGAGATGTTTGATGAAGAAAAAAAGAATATATATTCAAAACTAAAACTTGAAGGAATTACAGAAGCACCAATAGGAATATGTATTACATGTGATAGGAATAGAACAGGAAATACAGTAATTGGAAGAACTGCTAATTTAGAAATGGATTTATATAGTTCAGTATGTGCAGTTCAAACATTATGGTTAGCAGCAAGAGCTGAGAATCTTGGAGTTGGCTGGGTTAGTATAATTCACCATGAGGAATTAAAAGAGGTTTTAGATATTCCTTCACATATAACTCCAATTGCATATTTATGTATTGGAAAAGTAAGTCATTTTCATGATAAACCAGAATTAGAAAAAGCAGGTTGGCTTCC
>DKNG01000038.1:3640-6370 GCA_002470185.1 Arcobacter sp. UBA7394
TATTCACTTATATTAAACGGCTTTTTTGGCTTTAATAAGATATATTGAGTTTAATAGTAAAGTTACAAGAATTATACTTCCTCCAAGAAAAGTACTACTTGAAGGAACTTCTTTTAATACAATCCATACCCAAACAGGAGCCATCAAGGTTTCTATAATTAGTAAAATACTAACTTCACTTGCAGGAAGACTTTTTGTCCCAATACCCATAAGTAATCTTGAAATAGGAGATACTAGTACTCCTGCTAAAAGAAGAATTATTAATGTTTTATTATCTATTATAAAACTATCAACAAAAGCAAATGAAATAATAGTAATTGAAAAACCTGCAAATGCAGTAATTGCTAGTCTATTTGCTTTTTTATATTTTGAAAGAATTACAAAAGATAAGGCAAATAAATTAACACAAGCTAAGGCAAAAAGGTTTCCAATTAAATCTCCTCCACCAATTTGTGATGAGAATATTATAAATAAACCAAGAAAAATAAAAAATGAAGCTATGTAAATATTTTTTTTGCTTTTTTCTTTATATAGTAAGTATGCATATAAAGATGAAAACAGTGGAGCTGATGCAAAAATCATTACAGTATTTGCAACACTTGTATTTTTAATAGCACTAATAAAGAAAATATTTGATATTCCAAATAATATACCACATATTATGATAGGTTTTAATGACTCTTTGTAAACACTTATAATCTTTTTTTGTTTAGTAGAGAATAGAATAATATTTATACTAAGAAACATAAAAAGCCCAACATAAAACGAAAAAGTTAAGGCTTGTATTGAGGTTAATTTTATTAATAATGATTCAAAACTCATTAATAAAACCCCAAGTGATGTAATAATAATGGCTTTAAAGTGTGAATTCTCCATTTATTCTCCAAATAAAATATATTTTAAATATATTTGAAGTATATTTAAAATAATATTCGTTTTATATTAATCAAAAGGAATAAATATTATTTTATTTATTCTAATCTTATTGTAAACCCAATATAATACGATAACAAATAAATAGGTTAGCAAATGCAACAAAACAAAATTAAAAAATCTAAAACTCAAACAATTACAGAACAAGTATATGAACAACTAGAACATAAAATTGTATTCTGTGAAATTGAGCCTGGTAGTATTCTTACAGAAAAAGAGATTTGTACAATGTTAGGTGCAGGAAGAACACCAGTACATGAAGCATTATTATTATTATCAAGAAGATTTTTAGTTAACTTTTCAAAAGTAGGTATTATGATACCTGAAATGAACTCATCAGTGCAATTGCAACTTTTAGAGATGAGAAGACCTATTCTTAAAACATGTGTTGAATGTGCCATTCAAAGACTAACTCAAGTTGATAAAGACAATATTGAAGAGTTATTAGTTGACGTTGATGATTTAGATGACCATGAATTTTTAAATTGGTTAGAGCTTAGACAAGAAGTTTTATCAAAAGCTTCAAAGAACTTCTTTATATATGAAGAACTTAGAAATGTGCAAGGATTATCGAGAAGATTTTGGCACTATTATGCAAAAAAAGAAGATAATATAGTTGTAAGAGAATTACATAAAAAGATTTTGCAAGCTGTTTTTGATGAGAACAAAAATGATGCAGTAAAATATGTAGATGAAATTATTGACTATATTGAAAATTTTGTGAAAAAATACTCGATTTAAAAAGAATTACTAAATTTATAAACTAAGAAAATATTAAGAATAATTTTTCTTAGTTACTAATACTTAAACAAAACCCCCAAAAAAAGACACTTTACTAGAAAAAAATAGTTAATAAATATTTTTTATTCGTTATTTTACTTAGTGTAAACTTATAATATATATTAAGTTTACACTAAGTATTCATAAGATAAACTTTTTTCATATTTAACTTAAGGAGAGAAAAGTGAATAAATTTAGTCTTAGTATAGTGGCAGCATTAGCAATTGTTAGTACAGCAAATGCAAGCAGTTTATCGGAAGCATTTTCAAATGGAAAAGTATCAGGTGAGTTAAAATCACAATTTTATCAAAAAGAAAGTAATACTTCACAAACAGTGAATATTTGGACAAATGGTTTAAACCTTTCATATAATACAGCTGATTATAATGGTTTAACTGCTGGAATAACATTCCAAGGTGCATCAGTTACTTCTGAAGATTTAGGAGAAAATCCTACTGCATATAATGCAGACCAAAATGTTAGTGGGTCAGTTTTATCTCAAGCATTTATTGAATATAAAAAAGATAATACTACAGTGAAAGCAGGTAGACAATACTTAGCAACTCCATTAATTGCATCTTCTGGTTCAAGAATCTTTAAAGAATCTTTTGAAGCAGCATCTGTAACAAATACTGATATAGCAGATACTTCAATTTCATTAATGTATGTAACTAAGTATCAAGGAAGAACTGATGGAAAAGAGGGTGCTCCTTCTTTTGAAAAATTAGGTGATGGAGTATTTTCTATTTACGCAACTAATAAATCAGTTAAAAACTTAAGTTTAGCAGCACAATATGTTAATGCTAAAAATTTAGTATCTAATAATACTAAAGATGTAAGTATTTATTATCTAAATGCAGAATATGATTTTAACGCATTTAAATTAGGTGCACAATATTATGGTTCTGATGATGATGGTGCAGCTAACAATGATGGAAATGCATATGCAGTTAAAGCTTCAACAAAACTTGCAGATATATCTTTAGCTGCTTCATATAGTGAAGTTTCAAAAGATGG
>DKNG01000038.1:6529-14471 GCA_002470185.1 Arcobacter sp. UBA7394
TTCACTGATAAGTTATCTGCTAATGTTATGCATATAAGCTGGAAAACAAGTACAAGTGATACTACTAAAGAAACAGACTATCTTGTAGATTATAAAGCTACTAAAGATCTTTCTTTTAGATTATTACATGGTCAATTTGATAATTCTGGTAACGAATACAGATCAAGACTATACGCATCTTATAAATTCTAAATATTAATTCCTCTTTTGAGGAATTAATAAAAATTTACAAGATAAAACTATCATATGTTCTCCTAAAACCTAAAATGATAGTTTTGTCTTCTAAGTTTTTACCTCCCCCTTCTATACTTTAAAAATCACAACAATTATACACCTTAAATAGACTATATTTATCCACTTTAAAAATTTACTAAATATTGAAAAAAAACTCAAATTAATAAAAAAGATTCCTAAAAAGATCTTCTTTAAAAAAATAAAAAAATTATTTATAATGATAAAAGTTCGATTTTATGGTACTTAGTGAGTGAATTAGAAATATTTACTTAGTGTAAACTTATAATATATCTTAAGTTTACACTAAGTAAACATAGAGTAAGATTTTCATATATCATTTATATTTAGGTATAGATAAAGATAATAAGTTAAAGGAAATCCATGAGTAATAAGAAAACACCAATTAAAACAGAATTATTTGCTTCTAAAGCACCATTAGAGTGGGCAATCACTGCCAACAATACATTATATACAGCACAAATACCAATCGATGAGACAGGTAAAGTTGTTGAAGGTGGAATTGAAGCACAAACTAGAAAAACTTTTGAGAACTTAGTTCATACTTTAGAGTGTGCTGGGGTTTCTACAAATGAAGTATTACAAGTATTAATTTATGTTACTGATAGGGAATATTTAGCTACAGTAAATAAAGTATATGCTGAGTATTTTGAAGCACCATATCCAAATAGAGCAGCAGTTGTAGTTGCAGGACTTGCTAGAGAAGAAATGCTTGTTGAGTTTGTTGTTTACGCAGCAGCTAGTAAATAATTTAAAATAAATATAAATAAAAAAGGAAGAATAGATGACTTACAATTATGAAGAAGGTTTATACATTAACGGTTCATGGGCAAAAGGTGTTTCTACAATTGAGAATATCAACCCATCAGATATTTCAGAAAATATTGGAAACGTAGCACAAGCAAGTGTTGAGCAAGTAAATGAAGCAATCGCTGCTGCAAAAACTGCACAACCAGAATGGGAAAAAACTCCTTTAGAACATAAAGTAAATGTACTTCAAGCAATTGGTGATGAATTAATCCAAAGATGTGAAGAACTAGGTGAGTTATTAGCTAGAGAAGAAGGTAAGTCAAAAGCAGAAGGTAAAGGTGAAATTTACAGATCTGGACAATTCTTCCAATATTATGCAGCTGAGGTTTTAAGACAAATTGGTGAAAACGCTGCATCTGTTAGACCTGGTATTGATATTGATGTTACTAGAGAAGCAGTTGGTGTTGTTGGTATTATCTCACCTTGGAATTTCCCTACTGCAACAGCAGCATGGAAAATAGCTCCTGCTTTAGCATTTGGTAATGCAGTAATTTGGAAACCAGCTAATTTAACACCAGCATCTGCTGTTGCTTTAACTGAAATTATTCATAGACAAGGACTTCCAGCAGGTACATTTAACTTAGTATTAGGTTCTGGTGGAACAGTTGGTGATACATTAATTAACTCAAAAGAAATTAATGCAATTTCATTCACAGGTTCTGTTGAAACTGGTAGAAAAATTGCAGTTGCAACTTCTGCTAACTTTGTTAAATGTCAGTTAGAAATGGGAAGTAAAAACTCATTAGTTGTTGCTTGCGATGCTGATATCTCTGTTGCTGTTGAAGCTGCTATTGCTGGATCTTTCTCAGGAACTGGTCAAAAATGTACAGCATCTTCAAGATTAATTGTAATGGAATCTATCCATGATGAATTTGTAGAAGCACTAGTAAAAAGAATGGCTGAATTAAAAGTTGGACATTGTTTAGAAGATGGAATCTTTATGGGGCCTGTTTCTGATAAAGCACAATTTGATTCTAACTTTAGATGGATTGAAAGAGCAAAAGAATTAGGTGGTAAGTTAGCATTTGGTGGTGAGAAATTATCATTAGAAAAAGAAGGTTACTACATGAGTCCTACTTTATTTGTTGATACAAAAAATGATTGGGATGTAAACCAAGAAGAAGTATTTGCACCAATGGCTTGTGTAATTAAAGTTAAAGATTTAGAAGAAGCAATTGCAACTGCAAATGATACAAGATTTGGATTAACAGCTGGAATTATTACTCAAAGTTTAAAAACAGCAGCTATTTTCAAAAAAGAAGCTCAAAGTGGTTGTGTAATGGTTAACCTTCCAACAGCAGGAACTGATTACCACGTTCCATTTGGTGGAAGAAAAGAATCAAGCTTTGGACCAAGAGAACAAGGTTCGTATGCAAAAGAGTTCTACACAATTGTAAAAACAGCATACCAAAAACCTTACTAAGGAAAGACATGTATAAAGATCAAATTATTATTGATGGTTTACAATATTGTAAATGGGATAGGGATTATTTCCTTTCACTACAAAAAAGTGGAATAACTGCTGTTCACGTTACACTTGTTTACCATGAAATGGCAAGGGAAACTTTAACACAGTTTGCACAGTGGAATAAACTTTTTGAATTAAATAGTGATTTGATAATGCCAGTAATGAATATGGCAGATGTTCAATTAGCTAAATCAACTGGTAAAGTAGGTATCTTCTTTGGAGCGCAAAATTGCTCTCCAATAGATGATGAAATTGGATTAATTGAGGTAATGAGAAAACAAGGTTTACTTATTATGCAATTAACATATAACAATCAAAGTTTCTTAGCAACTGGGTGTTATGAAAAGAACGATAGTGGAATTACTAGATTTGGTAAACAAGCTATTGCTGAAATGAATAGAGTTGGAATGATTATTGATATGTCTCATAGTGCAGAGCAATCTACACTTGAAGCAATTGATTTATCATCTAGACCTATTTGTATTTCACATGCGAATCCAACTTTTGCACATGATGCATTAAGAAATAAGTCAAACGAAGTTATTAAAGCATTAACTTCAAGAGGTGGATTATTAGGATTCTCACTATATCCATTCCATTTACCAAATGGTTCAGCTTGTACATTAGATGATTTTTGTGAGATGATTGCAAAAACAGCTGATTTAGTTGGTGTTGATCATTTAGGAATTGGTAGTGATTTGTGTCTGAATCAACCACAAGAAGTTTTAGAGTGGATGAGAAATGGAAAATGGTCAAAAGCTATGGACTATGGAGAAGGTTCTTCTTCAAATTCTGGATGGCCTGATGACTTACCTTGGTTCAAAGATGAGCATGGTATGGAAAATATTTATAATGGTTTAATTAAGTATGGATTTCAAGAGAAAGAAGCTAATCAAATTCTTGGCGGGAACTGGTTTAACTTCTTAAGCGACGGTTTAGAACCTAAAAATTAATCTTAAAAAATTAAGAGTAACTTTTAGGTGATATTATCAAAAATATCATAAAAAGGATATGAAGATGGAAATATCTGACATTATAGAAAAAGAAGATACTTTAAAAGAACAAAATCAAAAAGAGCAAAAAGTTGATAAGTTAACTTTAGTTCTTAGTAGTGGTTTTTTAATGGCATTCGTTGTTTTAGCATTAGTGGATACAAAGTTATTAAGTAGCGTTGTAAATGGTGGATTTGCTTGGTCAACTAAGTTCTTTGGAGCATATTGGCAATTCTTATTATTAGCAACTTTCCTAATAGGTATTGGACTTACTTTAGGAAGAACTGGTTCAGTTGTACTTGGTAATACAGAGAAAACTGAAATGAGTACTTTCCAATGGATTGCAATCATTATGTGTACATTACTTGCAGGTGGTGGAGTATTCTGGGCCGCTGGTGAACCTATTGCGCACTTTGTTTCTCCTCCTCCATTATATGGGGCTGAAACTGATTTATTCCAAAAAGCAGTAAATTCATTATCTCAATCATTTATGCACTGGGGATTCTTAGCATGGGCTATTTTAGGTACTTTAACTGCAATTGTATTATCTCACTTGCATTACGATAAAGGTTTACCTTTAAAACCTAGAACTTTACTTTACCCTGTATTTGGAGATAGAGTTATTACTGGACCATTAGGTTCTATTGTTGATGCATTTTGTATTGTTGCAGTTGCAGCAGGTACAATTGGGCCAATTGGTTTCTTAGGGTTACAAATTTCATATGCTTTAAATGCCTTATTTGGAATTGCAGATGGTTTTACAACACAAATGACTATTATTATAATAGCAATTATAATCTATACAATTTCTGCCTTAAGTGGATTAACAAGAGGTATTCAGATTTTATCTAGATGGAATATTATTTTAGCAATTGGTTTAATGCTTTTCATCTTTATTTTCGGACCAACAGCATTTATTATTGATGCGTATATTCAAGGTGTAGGTACATCAATTCAAAACTTCCTTCCAATGGCAACATTTAGAGGTGATACGGGATGGTTAAGTTGGTGGACAGTGTTCTTCTGGGGATGGTTCTTAGGATATGGTCCTTTAATGGCTATTTTCATTGCAAGAATCTCAAGAGGAAGAACAATTAGAATGTTAATTTTAGCAGTGAGTATTTTTGCTCCACTAATTACAATGTTCTGGTTTACAATTGTTGGTGGTGCTGGATTATCATTTGAAATTGCACAACCAGGTGTTATTAGTGAAGCATTTAAAGGCTTTAATTTACCAGCATCGCTGTTAGCTATTACACAATCATTACCGTTCCCATTAATTACTTCAATATTATTCTTAATATTGACAACAGTATTTATTGTAACAACGGGAGATTCAATGACATATACAATGAGTGTTGTTGTAAGTGGTAGTACTGAACCTAGTCCATATTTAAGAATGTTCTGGGGAGTATTAATGGGTGTATTAGCAATTATATTAATATCAATTGGATCAGGTGGTATCTCGGCATTACAATCATTTATTGTAATTACAGCTGTGCCAGTGTCACTTGTATTATTACCAGCACTATGGAATGCACCACAAATAGCTATTAAAATGGCAGACGAACAAGGTTTAAAGTAGTAGTAAACTAAAAATAAAAAAGAAGTAGAAATACTTCTTTTTTTTAAAAATTTCAGGAGAGAGAAATGAGTAAAAATATTAATACAATCGAAAATTCACAATTAAGAGATTCAAGCATAGTAATGGATTTAAAAAGAATGGGTGCAATGCATCAATCTAGAATCAGTTTCACTAGAACATTAATAAGAAAAATGGCAAATGAAAACTGGACTATTACAAAAGCTAAATGGGATTTATGTAAAGAGGGCTACGGTACAGCTATTTATGAACTTAAAACTCCAAACAATACTTATAATGTTGTAATTTTTTCTAATCATATAGAAGATGATGAAAGAAATGATAGGGTAATTGCTGAAAAATGGGATACAACTTTTACTTTAATTGAAGGTGAAGTTAGTGATAAACTATTAAATGTATTAAAAAGTAATGTACCTTTACAAGAAGCAGGTAGAAACTCAAATAGAGCTTTTGTTTTAGCAAGAGCAAATAAATCTGTTAGGGTATTTGACCATGTTATTGAATCTTTAGCATCAGGGAAACAACCAAGTATTGAAGAAGTTTCAAAAGTTGGTTATATTCTAAGAACTACTGCTGTTTATGGTAGTGGTAAATTTGGAATTAATGATTATGCAGCACTAGGAAAAAATCCAGACTTCTCTCAGTCTTTTTCTGCAGAAATGTGTGCTGTATATATTTTAAGACAATTCTCACTTGATTGGGCAAACTTTATTGCTAAAAATAAAGGTGGAGATAAAGCGGTATCTTTAGATAAAGATATTCAAAGATTCTTAGGAGTTGGTAATGCAACTGGATTAGGAATGGCTCCATATTTAATTAGACACCCAAAAGTTGTTGACAATTGGTTATACCAAAGAGAATTAGCTTTAAGTAAAGTATCATTAGAAGAGATTACAAAAGAAAAATCAAAAGAATTAATAGCGTATTTAAATAGAGCAATTACACATTTAGAAGATGTAGTAACAATTAATGAACACCAAAAAGAGTTAAATGTAAAAGCAGCTTTAGAAATTCCAAGTATTATTGAAACAACAAATGAACTTCTTGGTAAGACATACAAAGAGTTAATTGAAAGAACAACAAGTTACTCATTAGAAGCACAAGAAGTTCTTATTTCTTCAATTATTGAATTATATCCGCAACTTGTTGATTGTCATGAAAGTGAAATGAGAGTTGATGAACAACCTTTAGAATTATCTGGGGTTACAATAGAAGCTTTAAAAGCTAAAATTCAATCTCATTATTCATGGGCTTTAAAATATGATTTCTCAAAAGAGAAAAGCAATTATTGGTTCTGGTATGTATCAGAAGATAAAGGTGAACCAAGATTAGGAATTAGAAATGTAGATAAAGGTGCTGAGTTAGAGTTACCTTTAGATATTGCACGTCAAGTTTCAAAGTTAGATAAAATTTTAGTAGATATTCCAAATGAAGAAGCAGTAACTAAGTTCTTATTAGAAAATCCTCAATATTCGTCTATTATTAGAAGAGTTTGGACTATGGGTGCTTGTAAAATGGGTGAGATTCAAGCTAATGTAATTGATGAAGAATTTTTACCAATGGATTTATTAAGAGCTAAACTTGCTATGTTTGGAGCAACTAAATTTGATCCAAGATCAGATAGATGGGTACAAGTTACTTTCTTCCAAAGTGCACCACTAGTTGATGAGGTTCATAATGGCGAGTGGTTATTCCCTCAAATTCCAAAAAGTAAAGATGATAGATTAAATGTAGAGAGTGGAAAGATTTCTGTTTCAAGAACAGAATTAGCAACTATGTGTAATAACGCATTTAATGGTTTAAAAAGAGATGCTGGAGAAGCAGATTTAATTTCTAAAATGGTTGTTGATTTAGAGATGGTTGGATTAAATGGAGTTAAACATTTTGCAAATGCATTAAAGTATTTAAAAAATTCTAATAACTTATCATTAAATATTTCATCAGAAGGTTCTCATATTACTGCTGATTTAAATAATGACACAATTTTAGGACATATTCAAATTTTAGTAGCTTACGCATTAGAGTCTGTTCCTAATCATGAAACAGTAACTTTAGAGATTAAAAATTGTCACAATAGATGGTTAGTATTCTCTCAAGCATTAAGAATTGCTAAAAAGGGTCTAAATGCTAGATTCTCTTGGAATAACTCATCTGATAATGGGAAAATTTCGTACTGCATAAATGCTAATGATGATTTACCAACTGTTTGTAATAGTACAACTGATAGTTCAGATGTTAGATCTTTAATAATTGAAATTAGTAAAAATAAAATAGAAAGTACTTGTGATAGTGCAGAGGTTATTAGCTCTCAAACTTTACAAAAGTCATTTAATAATGCAGTTGAAAATGGATTAGTTATCAACTTAAATGATTGGAATGATTTAAAAGAAGTTGCAAAAGCTATTTATGTTGCATCAAGTGAAACTTCACGAAATGATGCTGGTGGAGTAGTAGAGAAATAACAATGGAAAATCAACATCTAAACGTTAAATCAGCAGGTGGTTGGGGTGCATTAATATCGTCTGGAAAATTTTTAATGAGAGAGGGCTTTTTTAAAGGCTCTCAAACATTATTTAGACTAAATCAAGTTGAAGGATTTGATTGTCCAGGTTGTGCATGGCCAGATCCTGAAGATAGTGAACGATCAATGACTGAGTTTTGTGAAAATGGAGTAAAAGCAATTGCTTTTGAAACAACAAATAAAAGAGCTTCAAAAGATCTTTTCTCACAAAAAACAGTATCAGAACTAAATGAACTTGATGTGTATTCAATAACAAATCAAGGGCGTTTAACTGAACCATTTTATTACAATAGAGC
>DKNG01000038.1:14589-14990 GCA_002470185.1 Arcobacter sp. UBA7394
GATGATGCAATTTTTTATACATCTGGAAGAACATCTAATGAAGCTGCGTTTTTATATCAACTAATGGGAAGAATGTTAGGGACAAACAATTTCCCTGATTGTTCAAACATGTGTCATGAAAGTTCAGGTGTTGGAATGGGTGAATCAGTTGGAATTGGAAAAGGAACAGTATCTTTAGAAGATTTTGATAAAGCTGAGTTAATTATGATTTTTGGGCAAAATCCAGGAACAAACCACCCTAGAATGTTAAGTGAATTACAAAAAGCTAATAAAAGAGGTGCGAAGATAGTATCTATCAACCCTTTAAAAGAAGCTGGTTTAGTATCTTTTGTTCATCCACAAGATGTGGGACAAATGCTTACTAATAAAGCAACACCTATTAGTACAAATTATTACCAAGT
>DKNG01000041.1:0-2703 GCA_002470185.1 Arcobacter sp. UBA7394
ATATATGATTCCATAGTTTTTTAGATGCCCATCACCATTTTGTAAAAGATGATTCATTACTATTGCTTTGAAGAAATCTTTTAGAGTTTTTTTTCTATTTTGAATGGGGATAGTTTCTTTTATAACTCTTACTATTTCTTCATATGAGCCATTGTATTTATCATCTGTTCCACGACCTGTTAATACACACATATCTTCAAATCCTAGATAGGTATTATCTTCTTTTACATCAAATCTTTTCATAATAAACATAGATAAGTCATCTGATAGGTAGAAGTCTTCTGTTTCTAATCCTGCATTTCTTATAGCTCTCATACAAAAGTATTCATTTAGTGCTAGTTGTGGGTATTCATCCGTCCATGATTTTACTATGTAGTATTCGAACTTCATAGATGTTTTATTTTGAGCACTTAACAGTAGTTTTGGTTGTACTCCTGAAACTCCTGATGTGATGGCAAACTTTTTTAGTAGTTCATCAAATAAGTTTTCAGTTTTACTAGATAAGATTTCATCTAGTTTTAGCTCTTGTCCTTCTTCTAAAATCTCTTTATATTTTACTCTACCTAATACATAAGGTCCTATAAGTTCTAAAAAACCTATATCGTCCATTTTTTTGATTTTGGCAAAGTGATTTTTGATTACTTCTTTTAGTGCACCTTCTGCTAGATTCATTTGAAAGATTGGGTGAAGTTTTTTTGAAGTCCAAGAGTTAGCACGTATTGGCATAGTAAGAGATACTAAGTCTTTAGCATCTTCTTGATAGTTAAACACATAAGTATCATCTTCTACATAAAGATTTCCACTTAAGTGTTTGTTTGTAAATACATTTAGTTTATTGTTGTTCATCTTGCAATTCCTCTAGTGTTCTTGGACGATTTTTTAATCGTATACTAAATTCATAACCTAATAAATCCAAAATAGTTTCTACTTTTTTTATTCCCACTTCATCACAAAAACCATTTTCCATTTTTGAAATAGTCTTTTTTGTGATGTTTGAGTATTCTTCTAATTGTTCTTGAGTTAAGTTTTTTTCTTTTCTTAACTCTTTTATTTTACTACTTAACTCTTCTAAGTTCAAAAAATATCCTTTTTAGGAAGTATACTTCCTATTTTAGATAAATTTGACTTAAATAAGTATTATACTTCTCTTTTGAATATATATCACATCTAAAGAAAAATATATCTAATTTGTTAATTTTAAGTATAAAAAAACTTATTGAATAAACAATTTTCCTTAATTAAGCAATTAATACAATTACATATATTATATTAAATAAGAAGAAAATAAGAGAAAATAAAATGAATTATTCAATAATAGAAAATATTTGGAAAACAAAATCGTACTTTAATTTATTAGTATTTGTACTTTTTATGCTAATTACTGTTACAAGTATCTTACAATACAATGTTATTCCCACACTAAAAAAAATGGCTTACAACAATATATTAACTGAGGCAAAAAAAGTATCTTACTATATGTCTGATTTTATTGATTATAATAATGAAAATATCGAGAGTATAGATAAAAAACTAGAACCATTAATAGTTGATTTTGGTATTGATAAAATTCATTATTTTGATAAAAATGGTGAAGTTATATATTCAACTGTAAAAGAAAAACTTGGTCAAGTTAATACTCATAGTTATTTTTCTAATATTATCGCAAAAGGTAAGTCTTATTATTCAATAAAATTTCAAGGTTCAAAAAGTTCAGAATATGAAGAGATTAAAAAATCTGTAATTGAAATATATATACCAATTATGGAGGATAATACTTTTTTAGGTGCATTTGAATTATATTATGACATAAGTAAAAATGTTGATCAGTTTAATGGATATTCAAACCTTATTTTAAAAATAAATATTATTCTTGTTTTAGGAATTTTTCTTTTATTTTTTATTCTTTTATATTTAATTAGTGAGAAGAGTTTAAAAGAAAAAGAGCTTATCACTAAAGATTATCTAACAGGCTTATTTAATAGAAGATATTTCTATGAAATAATAGATAAATATATTCTTTTATCTAAAAGAGAAAAAAAATCTATATCAATTTGTATGATCGATATAGACGACTTCAAACAAATCAATGATAACTATGGTCATGATGTGGGAGATGATGTTCTTAAAGAATTTTCTTTTGAAATAAGAACTCTAATTAGAAAAAGTGATGTTTTAGTAAGATTTGGTGGAGAAGAGTTTTTGTTATTTTTGCCAAATACTGGGATTGATAATGCGGAAATATTAACTAAGAAAATATGTAAACATTTTGAGTCTTTAGACAATGAAATTAATTTTACTGTTAGTATTGGTATTGCTGAACACAAATATGCTCAATCAATAGATGATACCATCAAACAAGCAGATACCAACCTATACTTAGCAAAAAGTGAAGGTAAAAATAGGGTAGTTAAATCTAATCTATAAAAAATAAAATAAATACTAAGAATATTAATAGTTTTTATATTATCATTAGAATAATAAAGTACATAATGATGAAGGAAATATAATGAAATTATTTTATAGTATTCTTTTCATTTTTTTATTGCTTACTTCTACTAATGCTTCTGAGTTAAAAAAAGTATCCCTTCAATTACATTGGAAATATCAGTTTGAATTTGCGGGCTTTATTGTCGCAAAAGAAAAAGGTTTTTATAAAGATGTAGGCTTAGATGTTGATCTAAAAGAGATGTCTTTTGGTGATGG
>DKNG01000041.1:2761-3116 GCA_002470185.1 Arcobacter sp. UBA7394
TATTTGAAGATAGAAGCTCAGAGTTTTTCATATTTTCTAGTGATATTATTGGCAAACAACTAGAGGGCTTACCAGCTGTTTTAGTATCCAGCTATTTCCAGAGAGTTCCCCTAGCTTTCGCTACTAAACCAAATATATATTTTCCAATCGATTTAAAAAACAAAAAACTTATGGCTACTACAAACTATAAGGGCAATATTATTATAGAAAATATGTTTTATAGTGCAAATCTTTCTTTAGATGATATTGACTTTATTCCACAATCTTTTAATTTAGAAGACTTTATTAGTGGCAAAGTTGATGCAATGCAAATATATATAATCAATGAATTATATGAACTAGAAAAAAGAAAAAT
>DKNG01000041.1:3210-4563 GCA_002470185.1 Arcobacter sp. UBA7394
AGTACGCAAAACAAAATCCCAAAATAGTACAAAAATTCAAAGAAGCTTCAACAAAAGGTTGGCAATACGCTTTGGATAATAAAGAAGAAGTAGTTGATTTAATACTAAAAAAATACAATACCCAAAACAAATCAAAAGCTGCTCTTATGTTTGAAGCAAAAAGGTCTGAGAATGTAATATTACCTAATGTATATCCTTTGGGTTCTTTATCTGAAAACAAAATACAACGAGTAATTGATATGTATGAAAAACTTGGTATTCTAAAAAATGTAAATGCTAAAGCAAAAGATTTGATATTCAATCATAAAGATAAAAATAAAATAGAACTAACTCCAAAAGAGAAAGCTTTTCTAATAAAAAAAGGCTCTTTAAACCTTTGTGTTGCACCTGATTGGATGCCTTATGATGGTATTAGTAGTGATAATAAACATATAGGTATTTCAGCAGATTTATTAAAACAAATTTCAAGAAACCTAGATATAAAATTTAATTTAATAAAAACAAATAATTGGAATCAAAGTTTGGAATTTATGCAAGAGAATAAATGTGAAGTTTTATCCTTTGCTCAAGAAACAAAAGATAGAAAATTATATATGAATTTTACAACACCTATTCTTGACCTAAATTACGTAATTGCAACAAAAAGTTCAGAATTGTTTATTGATAACTTCAATAGTATACTTGATAAAAAATTTGTTTCTATCAAAGGCGATTCAGTTAGTAAATATCTAAAAGAGACATATCCAAAAATAAAACTAATTGAAGTAGAGAATATTATTGATGGACTTAAAATAGTTAGTAATAATAAAGCTTTTGGATTTATTGATACGACTTTAGCAATAGGTCATGCTATTACTAACTATGGTTTACATGATTTGAAAATCACAGGAGAAATTGACTGGATATCAAAACAATCTGTAGGAGTTTCAAATACTAATCCTCTTTTTCATTCAATAATGCAAAAGGCAGTAGATTCTATTAGTCAAAGTCAAAAAAATGAACTAATGAATAAGTTAGTAAATATTAAATATGAAAAAGGAATTGATTATAGTTTAGTATGGGGGATATTATTAGTATCTTCTTTATTGATTCTTCTATTTTTATATTGGAATAGGAAGATTGTAATAGCAAATAAATTACTTCAAGAAGCTAATAGAATAATTGATATAAAAAATAAAGAATTAAAACTTCTAGCAAGTACTGATAAACTAACTAAGCTAGCTAATAGACATAAGTTAGATGAAGCATTACTGTTTGAATTTAATAGAACATCAAGGTCATCTTCTTCCTTTGGAATTATTATTATTGATATTGATAAGTTTAAAAGTATAAACGATATTTATGGTCATCAAA
>DKNG01000266.1:0-19512 GCA_002470185.1 Arcobacter sp. UBA7394
TTCAAAGAACCCATTTTCGATTGCTTTAAATCTTAATTTATTCTTTTTAATAAAATCGTTTGAAGTTTTATTAATTCTATTTACTTCATCAATTGCTAAAGGTTTTGCAACAATATTATCAATACCAATAATTCTTACAATCTCTTCAGTAACATCTGCAATATTTTTAATATCATGTCTAAATAATGGAATTTTAACTGATAAAATATCATTTCCACCATCTTTTACTTCAAATCCTAAAGATGATAAAATTCTTTCAATTTCTAATTTTGGAACTTCTTGTCCAATAATTGCATTTACTTTATGAACATTTACATCTAAGATAGATTTTTCTTTATCATCTACAAAAGTTTCAGCACCTTTATAAATTAATGCACCAAATTTTGAAACTAATGTTGTGAAGTAGTCAATACCACTTTTAATATGTGGTTCAGATCCTCTAGAAGATCTATAATATACATCTCCTGTTTCAATTTTTGTTTCAAATACTTGTCTAGCAATCAATTCAGGATTAATGTAAGAAGCTTCAACAATAAAGTTTAAATCTTCAGCATTAATTTTTTTATGGTCAATACAAATCTTACTTAATTGCTCTTTCCCATATACATTATCAAAACCATTTTCGTCTTTTCTAATGTGAATAACGCTTAAATCATTTGTACAATCAGCTTTATCTTTTGCATATGCATTTAAGATAACACCATTACAATGAGTAGCATAAGATAATGCATTTTGAATATCATTTGCTTCTTCATATTTACCAATAGCACCAACTCTTAATTGTTGAATAACTGGAAGTTTAAACTCTGAGAAATCTACTGCTTTATAAATTAAAGATGAATCGATATTGCTTTCACATTCAACTTCTAGAACTTGACCAATTCCAATTTCATTATAATTAACATTTTTTTCAAACTCAACTAATGGTAGGTTATAAAATGCAGATAATTCTCTAGCAACACCATTGATACTTAAACAATCACCTTTATTTGCAGTTAATTCAATTTCAATAATGTCATCATTAATTAATCTATATTCATTTAATTCTTTTCCAAGAATTAATTCTCCAATAGAGTCATCAAGTTCTAAAATTCCATCATTAAGTTTTGGTAGTCCTAATTCAGTAGATGAACAAATCATCCCGTTTGATGGAGCACCTCTTAATTTAGCTTTTTTGATTTTAAAATCACCACCTAAGTTACAACCTACAGTTGCAACTGGTACATATTGTCCTGCAGCTACATTTTTTGCACCACATACAATCTGTACAGTTTCACTTCCAATATCAACTTGACAAATATTTAATTTATCAGCATCAGGATGTTTTTCTTTTTCTAAAACTTTACCTACTACTACTTTTGGAGCAACTAAAACTTTATCAACACTATCAACTTCTAAACCAATAGAATTAAGTGTTTTACAAATATCATCAGTTGATATTTTTGAAATATCTAAAAATTCTTGTAACCAGCTTCTTGTAATAATCATCTAAATTGTCCTAATAGTCTCATATCGCTTTCAAATAAAGATCTTAAGTCTCCAATGTTATGAATTAACATTGCAAATCTCTCAACACCTAATCCAAATGCATATCCAGATTTGTTTTCGTATCCAACAGCTTTGAATACATTTTCGTCTACAACACCACAACCTAATACTTCAAGCCATCCTGTGTGTGAACATACTCTACAACCATCCCCTTTACAGAATACACATGAAATATCTACTTCTGCTGATGGTTCTGTGAATGGGAAAAATGATGGTCTAAATCTAACATCTACATCACCAAACATATGATGTAAGAATTCAACCAATACATGTTTTAAGTTTGCAAATGAAATTTTATCTGCATCGTCAACTACTAATGCTTCAATTTGGTGGAACATTGGAGTATGAGTAATATCAAAGTCTCTTCTAAATACTGTTCCTGGAGCAATCATTCTAATTGGCGTATCTTTATCTTGACCTAACATTGTTCTAATTTGAACTGGAGAAGTATGTGTTCTTAATAGAGTGTAATCTTTATTATAAAAAGTATCTTGCATATCTCTTGCTGGGTGATACTTTGGTAAATTTAATGCTTCAAAGTTATGGAAGTCATCTTCTACTAATGGTCCTTCTTCAACTGCGAAGTTTAAATTTTGGAAATACGTAATGATTCTATCCATTGTTTCAACTACTGGGTGAGTTGCACCACATGATAGTTCATTATTAAATCTAGTTACATCAATTTTTTCAGCTTCTAGTTTTTTGTTTAATGCTTCTTTTTCTAAAACTACTTTTTTAGATTCAATTGCATTTGTAAGTAATGCTTTTTGCTCATTTAAATTTTGTGCAAATGCTTTTTTTTCAGGACCTGGAATATCCTTCATTTTTGCAAACTCTGAAGTTAAAACACCTTTTTTTCCAAGAGTTTCCACTCTAAGGTTTTCTAACTCTTCAAGTGAGGCTGCGTTTTCTATCTTTTCAATCCACTCTTTCACTTAATTCTCCCGTAAGTTTTCTATAATTATTTAGTCTCTTATTTCTATAATCTTGCGATTATACTTAAAGATTTATTAGAGTTTGGTTATAATATTTTACTATTCAAATTCAAGGAAATAATATGGTTACAAATGATTGTATTTTTTGTAAGATTGTTAAAGGTGATATTCCTAATCAAACAGTATTAGAGGATGAAAATTTTTTAGCATTTAATGATATAAATCCAACTAGAAAGATTCATGTATTAATTATTCCAAAAGAGCATTATGATTCTTTTGATGTAATTCCTCCAAAAATAATGGCTGGAATGACTGAGTTTATTCAAAAAGTAGCTTCTAAATTAAAAGTTAAAGAAAGTGGTTATAGATTAATTACAAATATTGGGAATCATGGGGGACAAGAAGTACCTCATTTACATTTTCATTTATTAGCTGGGGAATATGCTGGTAGATTAGTGGGTGAACAAAGAGATAAACAAGAAGTATAACTTCTTGTTTTAGTTATCATCTTGGAAAGAACCTAAAGCCATGATTTTTTCATATTTCTTTTGGTATCTTTGTGCTGGTGTCATTTGTTTTAACTCTTCAACAGAAGCTAAAAAATACTCACCTAAAGCTTTAATAGCTTCTTCTTTTTGTCTATGAGCACCAATTAAAGGCTCATTAATTACATCATCAACTAAGTTTAATTCTTTTAAGTTTTCAGCTGTAATTCTAAGTGCATTTGCAGCAGTTTCTACTTTTGATGGATCATTCCATAAAATCGCAGAACAACCTTCTGGAGAAATTACTGCATAAACAGAATATCTCATCATTGCTAATTTATCAGCTACAGAAATTGCTAGTGCCCCACCTGAACCACCTTCACCAATTACAACAGATACTGTTGGAGTTGTAAGGTCTGCAAATTCAAATAAGTTTCTAGCAATTGCTTCAGATTGATTTCTCTCTTCTGCGCCAATTCCAGGATATGCACCCGGAGTGTCCACTAACATAAGAATTGGAATCTGAAATTTTTCAGCCATTTTAGCTGCTCTTAAAGCTTTTCTGTAACCTTCAGGTGATGGCATACCAAAGTTTCTATGAAGTTTATCTTTAGTACCTCTACCTTTTTGTTCCCCAATAACCATAACTTTTTGCTCACCAATATAACCTAGGTAACAAACAATTGCTTTATCATCTACAAAATGTCTATCTCCATGAATTTCATAAGCATCAGTTAGTAATCCATTAATATAGTCCAGTGAATATGGTCTATCTGGATGTCTAGCTAATTGAAGTTTTTGATAATCACTTAAATTTTTGAAAGTTTTTTCAACTTCTTTTTCAAGTTTTTTATCTAAGATTTCCACTGCATGTTCATCAGCTTTTGTTTTTGCAACAATGATATCTTCTTCAATTTTTTTGATTTTTTCTTCGAATTCTAAATAAGCTGCCAAGTTATTGCTCCCTTTAAAAAAAAAGAGCTAGTAGATACTAGCTCTTTTTAGTAGTTAGATTGTGTGTTTTATTTATTATGCTTCAAATTTTTTGAATATAACAGTTCCGTTTGTTCCACCGAAACCAAAGTTATTACTCATAACTGTAGTTAATTCTACTTTTCTTGATGTGTTAGGAACGTAATCTAATTTACATTCTTCATCTTGATTTTCGATATTGATTGTTGGAGGAATTACACCTTCATTTAATGATTTGATTGCAAAAATTGCTTCTATAGCACCTGCTGCACCTAAACAATGTCCAATTTGACCTTTTGTTGATGTTACAGGAGGACAATTTTCAGCGCCACCAAATAATTCAGCAATTGCTTTTGACTCATTTACATCTCCAACAGGAGTTGAAGTACCATGAGAGTTAATGTAATCAATTTTTACATCTTCACCAATATTTGCTTTAGCCATAGCCATTGCAGCTTTCATTGATCTTAATGGACCATCCATTACAGGAGATGTAATATGATTAGCATCACCAGACTCACCAAATCCAATGATTTCACAATAGATTTTTGCACCTCTAGCTTGTGCTGATTCTAAAGTTTCAACAACTAATGCTCCTGAACCTTCACCCATTACAAAACCATCTCTGTCTGTATCAAATGGTCTAGATGCTTTTTTAGGATCATCGTTTCTAGTAGATAATGCTTTCATTGCAGCAAATCCACCCATACCAGCTCCACAAATTGCAGATTCAGCACCAACAACTAAAATTCTATCAGCACCATTTGCTGCAATTGTTTTAACAGCGTCATTTAATGCATGTGTTGAAGCAGCACAAGCTGTAACATGAGATAATGATGGACCTTTTAATCCATGCTCAATTGAAATAAATCCACTTAACATATTAACTAATGAAGAAGGGATGAAGAATGGAGAAATTCTTTTAGGACCTCTATTTTCACATACTACTGAGTTTTTTTCAATAGTACCTAATCCACCAATTCCAGATGCTGAAATGATTCCAAATCTCTCTGATACACTATCATCTACTTTTTTATCTTCAATGCTTGTAAAACCAGAATCTCTCATAGCTTCATTAGCAGCTTTAATTCCTAATTGAATAAATCTATCTGCTTTTTTAACTTCTTTTTTTTCCATTACAGTAGTTGGATCAAAATCTTTTACTTCTCCTGCAATTTTTACAGGAAACTCACTAATATCAAATAGTGTAATAGTGTCAATTCCACATTCACCTGCAACAGCAGCGTTGAATGAGTCTTCTACATTGTGTCCAATAGAATTAATAGTACCTAATCCAGTTACAACAACTCTTTTCATTAAATATGCTCCGTATATATATTATTTAAATTATTCAATTTTTTATAATATTAAAAAACTCAATATCTTAAATTAAATTGATTTTTTTGTAAAATAAAAGACTATTGCTAGCCTTCTATTTTAAAGCGTATAAATTACGCGTTATCTTCGATGTACTTGATAGCATCTTGAACAGTTAAAATACCTTCTGCATCTTCATCAGGGATCTCAATGTCAAATTTTTCTTCTAATGCCATAACTAATTCTACAACGTCTAAAGAATCTGCACCTAAATCTTCGATGAATTTTGAATCCTCTTTAACTTCAGCTGCGTCACAATCTAATTGTTCTACTACTACTTCTTTTACATCATCTAATAATGCCATATTTATTTCCTTTTATAAAATTATCATCGTATTATAACAAAAAAGATTTTAAAAAGCCTTTTAAATTATAAAATTTATCTACACGTTTTATTTATTAAACGTATAAACCACCATTAACTTTTAAAATTTCACCTGTAATATAAGATGAATGATCACTTAATAAAAATGCAACTGCATCTGCAATTTCTTTTGGTTGACCAAATCTTGATAAAGGAATATTTTTAATATATTCATCTTTAACTTCATCTTTTAATTCATGTGTCATATCAGTTTGAATAAATCCAGGAGTTACTGCATTGTATCTAATACCTCTAGCAGCAGCTTCTTTTGCAAATGATTTAGTCATTGCATTTAATCCACCTTTAGAAGCAGAGTAATTTGTTTGACCCGCATTACCCATTTCTCCAACGATTGATGAAATATTTACAATAGAACCGAATCTTTTTTTACCCATTACTTTTAATGAAGCTTTACATCCAATAAATGCAGATGTTAAGTTTGCAGCAATAACGTCATTGAAATCTTCAACGCTCATTCTTAATGCTAATTTATCTTTTGTAATACCAGCATTATTAACTAAGTAAGATAATGCACCATCTGCATCAACTATAGTTTTAATAGCAGCTGTAAATTCTTCTTCACTAGTTACATCAGCTTTAACAATTGCAGCTTTTCCACCAGCAGCTTCGATTTCTGCTTGTACAGCTTCGGCAGCTTCAGCGCCACTTCTGTAGTTAATCCAAACTTTTAAACCGAAACTAGCTAAAGTTTTTGCAATTTCTGCACCAATACCTCTACTAGCACCAGTTACTAATACATTTGAACCTGTAAAATTCATTTTATTCCTTTATAAATTACGTTAATTTTTTAAATTTGCAGTATTATATCGCATTTTTATATAATAAAGCGATTTATATGTCACTTTTAGACACCTCTTTTATTATTCCAAACCCTTATATGTAGTCTGTCACAATATTTATATCCATTTTCAATTGCCATATTTATTACTGATTCACAATTATTTGTAATGGCATCAGAATCATCACCCATAGGCATTAAATAAATTTCACATTTTGGGATATTTTCTAAAATTGTTTTTATTTCTTCTTTTGCTTTTTGTAAAAAATCTTTATTAATTACAAATTTTAAATATGAATCTTGGGTATTTTCTAATATTGTTGTTAATGTTAAATAATTGATTCTCTTTTTTAAAGGTTCTAGGGAATTACTTAGTTTAACACTCATTGAAAATAGTATCTTTTTTTGATATTCGTGTTCTATGTTTAGATTTAATGATGCATTTGTTTCAATTGTAACTTTATGTCCATTATCAATGTAGTGTTTAATAAGTTTTTGAAACTCTTCTTTATTCCAGTATAATAGTGGCTCTCCACCTGTGATTACAATATCAATTTTATAATCATAATTGTTTTTAGAAATTAATTTATCAACTTCTTCTACAATACTATTATAAGATTTATATTTTGTCCATGTATCTTTGAAAGCTGTATCAACTGCATAATATGTATCACATGCGCATTTTTTAATGCCACTTGGTGTTTCATATTCTACATTAAAGCCTTCACATTTAAAATTACATTTTCCAAATCTAATAAATACAGAAGGTGATCCAACTAGTTTTCCTTCACCTTGAATAGTTGGACCAAATATTTCATTTATCTCAAGCATAAAAAGTACTTTTACTTTTTGGTGTTTCTAAAAATTCTATATGTGATACTTTAACACCTAACTTATCCATTTTCTTTTGAACAATTTTTAAGAACCACGCTGATAGATTTTCACTAGTTGGTACAAAATCTACAATTACATAACCTTCATACAATTCAATCATATGAGTTTCATCATCTTTAAATTTTGTCAAATTAATTATTGAATGACCTTCTGGGAATTTAACAAGTTCTTCTTTTTTTACATTTGGAATTAATGTATCAAATAATGGATCATTAATATCAAGTATAAATTTGTGATCTAATACATCATCTATAAAAACTTTAAACCAATTTAGATGTTTAAAATCTGTTACCATTCCATCTTTTAACTCGTTTGCTTCTAAATAAACTAAAATTTTACCTTGGTGTCCATGTAAATGTCTGCATTTTAAACAAGGGTCTAATGAAAATTCAGTATTTAAAGTTTGTGACCAAACTCTATGTCCATAACAAAAATCAAACTCTTTTGAAATTTTCCAATGCATGTTAAGCCTTATAAGGAATTGGATCAGTTGTATTAGCTAGTTTAAAACCATTTAATCTTAATCTACAAGAATCACATACTCCACAAGCTTCATCTTCTTCTTTATAACAAGACCAAGTGTGTTTTAATGGTACATTTAACTCTAATGCTTTAGTTACAATTTGTGATTTAGTTAAATGAACTAAAGGCGTTTTAATCTCAATTTTTGTTGAGTCTTTAGTCCCTTCATTAATTGCTTTTGTAATGTTGGCTATAAACTCATCAGTACAATCTGGATATCCAGAAGAGTCTTCTTGTACAACACCAATATACATGGCTTCCGCATTTTCTTTTTCTGCAATTGCTGCAGTAATTGAAAGGAAAATACCATTTCTAAATGGAACATAAGTTACAGGAACACCTTCTTCAACTCCATCAATTGGAATATCTATACTATCATCAGTTAATGCACTTGCACCAATTTGTGTGAAGAATGGAATATCTATTTCATATTTTTCACTAATTTTTAAATCTTCACAAATATTTCTGAATGCTTGTAATTCTCTTTTTTCAGTTCTTTGTCCATAATTAAAATGAACAGCGATAATTTCATATCCATCATTTTTTGCAATATATGAAGCTAGAGTAGAATCCATTCCTCCACTTAGAATACATATTGCTTTTTTAGTTGGTATGTTACTCATATGTTAAAAAATCCTTTTTTTCTTTTGTAAAGAACTTCCAATCTATTGGTAAAATTTTAACTAAGGCATCTTTTTGTAATTTTTCTACATTTTCATCTAAAACAATCATTGAGTTACAAGAAGAAAGTACAGATACCATGCCTGGACTTCTTTTTTGTGCTACTTCAAATTTCGTTCCATCAAAATTACCTGGAACAACTGTTATTCTTCCTTTTTTATTGAATAAGTCATCACTTAATTTTGTTTCAATAAAGTTATGGAAGATTTCATTTGAACCTTGTAGTTTTTGTACAATATTTTTACCAAACATTTCAAATATAAGTGCGGAAGCCAAAGGATTACCAGGAAGGTTTAGAATAAATGTTTTTCCTATTTTCCCAAATACAGTTGGTTTTCCTGGTTTAATAATTATCCCATCAAAAATTGTTTTAAAATCAAGTTCATTAAAAGCTGCCTTTGTAAAATCTGCATCTCCCACTGAAACTCCTCCAGATGTGATAATTAAATCAGCATTTAAAGAGTTTTGAATTAATTCTTTAATTGATTCAATTGTATCTTTTGCTTGACCAATAAATGTAACTTCACAACCAAGCTCTTGAGCTCTTGAAATGAAAGTAGGGGTATTTGAATTATAAATTTGATGAGCTTGTGCTTTTTCATAATGAAGTTTTAACTCTTCACCACTTGCAAAAACTACAATATTTGGTTTTTTATAAACTTTAATATGTGAGATACCTTGTGAAGCTAATAAAGTAACTTTTGAAAAGTTTACTAAATCACCTTTGTTAAGTAATAATTCATTTTTTTTAATATCTTCACCAATAAATCTAATATGTTGAAATTCTTTTACGTTTTTTATAATTTTTATTTTATTATCATTAAGTTTTTGTGTATCTTCTTTTGGAATAATAGCTGTTGCATTTTCAGGTATTCTAGCACCAGTCATGATTTTAATACAAGTATTAGGTTTTACTAAGTTTGTATTATCATCACCTGCAAAAATAGTATCTATAATTTCTAATTCTTCATCTTTGTTTTCATAGACAATAGCATAACCATCCATAGCTGAATTGTTAAATCTTGGAAGTTCACTCGTAGCATATAATGCGCTTGCACTTATTCTGTTTTGAGCATTTTCAATAGGGATTATCTCGAAATCTAATTGATGTGTAATATTCGAAATTTCTTCAAATACTTTCTCTACACTAATAGCCATTACTATTCCTTTGTATAATTAAAATAAAAACTTATGACAAGTTAGATATAATAGCGAAATTTTTTAAAAGAGAGATAAACAAAATGGAATTAATGCAAAGCGCAATTGATACACACGTATATGTAATTTATTTTTTTCTAGCAATTATGTTATTTAATTTATATTCAGTTACTACGCAAAAGGATTTTTTAAAATTAGCTAAAAGACTAAAGTTTCAAACTCCTTTATACCACCTAACTAATGCCATTGTTATTTACACTGGTACTATTGTTGCATTTTATGCAAAAACTTTTTCTATTACTATTGCATTGATGATTCCTGCATCAATTTTCTTATTAGTAATTGAAATTAAAAGATATAAAAAAATGAGAATAATTAAACTTGCAGATAAACAACTGCAAGAAGAGTTTTATGCTTATGCAAAAAAGATTTATACTATTGAAATTATGGTTTTAGTTTCAATTTATTTAATAAGTAAAGTATTTTAATCATGCAATTTTCTTTTCATGAATCATGTGGGGCTAATAATCTTGTCATTAATGATGATGTATATAAATATTTAATAAAAGCTAGAAGACATAAAGTTGATGATGAAATTTATTTTAGAAATTTAAAAGATGATTATATTTATCTTTATAAAGTAGATTCAATTTCTAGAAAAGATGCTTTTTTATCTTTAATATCGAAAGAAGAGAAAATTATAAAAAACAAAAGTAACTTACATATTGGTTGGTGTTTGGTTGATCCAAAAACTGTTGAGAAATACATTGCTTCTTTAAATGAACTTGGTGTTGATAAAATCACTTTTATTTTTTGTGAATATTCTCAAAAGAATTTCAAGATTAATATTGAAAAACTAAATAGGATTTTAATTAATTCTTCTTCTCAATGTGGTAGATCAAATATTATAAAACTTGAAACATCTAATAGTCTTGAAGATTTTGTAAATGAAAATGAAAATGTCTATTTTTTAGATTTTTCAAATACTAATATTGAAAATAAAAAAGATGATATTAAAACTTTGGTACTTGGTTGTGAGGGTGGTTTTTCTGAAGATGAAAGATTTACTTTTGATAAAGACAAAGTAGTGGGGTTTGATTCTTCATTAATCTTGCGTAGTGAAACAGCTATTACAGCTGCAGCTTCAAAAATATTAATATAAAAAGAAAAAGATTTACTTTTTCTTTTTATTTATTTCTTACCAACTTCTAACAATAGAGTGGCATCTAGAACAGGCATTTAACATGTCTGAATAAGCATCAGCAGAGTTTAGGTAAGCTTTGTTATCTAAGTTTAATTCTAATACATTGATATCTAAAGCAATTCTTTCACTAGCCGCAGCAGCTACATTTACTAAGTGCTTTTTATTTTCTGGTAAATAGTTTGTGATAACTTTTTTATCATTAAATAGTGAGTTTCCTTTTTTTACTAATAATGAACCCTCTTTGATTAATTCAATATTATTATTTAAAAACCCTTTTTGAATTTGTGTCATTCCTTTTTCCATAATTGACATAGATTCTTGCATTACATCTTGTGCATTTGCGATACCTAGTGATAGTGTACAAGCTAAAACTAATTTTGCTAATTTCATTCTGTTTCCTTTGTATTTTGTTATTTTATATTACTCTTCTAGGTTTTAAAGTGTACTTAAATAAAAAGAATGATAGCTGTAAGCTTGATATGGTGGGAGAATAGTAATAATTTGAGTAAAAAAAAAGCTTGGAAAAAATTCCAAGCTTCTTATTGTTTTTAAAGAAAAGTTCTAGTGAACTTCTCTCCATTGTTTAGCTTTCCATAAGAATCCAAAGATTGCAAAGATTACCATGTAAATTAAGAATTTAGGTCCTAATTCTTCTCTCTCTGCTTTTTTAGAATCCCCAACTTCTTCTAAGTAAGTTACAACTTGTTTTTGAGAGTCTTCAGTTAATCCAACTCTAGGCATAGCTGTACCTTCTAAGTGTTTTTGAGGGTCGTTGATGAAAGTAGTTAAGTATGCATCACCTCTAGATCTGATGTATTGAGATAAATCTGGTGGTAATTTCCCCATATATCTTTTAATATCAGCATCTGGTGTAAATGCAGCCATTGTACCTTTTTGCATATCAGCATATTTAATAGCATGACATCTTTGACAAGCATCAGTAAATACTTCTTTGTTTGTCATTTCTTTTGGTGCAATTGACTGTAAGTAAGCTACCATATCAGCAATTTCTTGTGGTTGCATCCAACCATAACCAGGCATTGGGTGTGCAGCACCATCTTCAAATTTATGAGATGTTTTTGCAGCTTTTGCAGGATCTTTAATAAATGCAGCTAAATAATCAGCATTATATAATTTACCAGCAGTCCCTAAATCAGGAGGAGTAACACCGTAAGCCGCAGCTGAACTAGCATTATCCATAACTTGAGGGAAACCTTTAGCTTCAATTGAGTGACAAGCTGTACAGTTAGCTGTAACTAAAGCTTCACCAGATGTTGCATTTCCTGTTAAAGCTTTAACATCTGAAACGTCCTTTTGAACGTCTGCAAATGTATAATCAGCTGGAGCTACTTTTGGATGCATTTCGTGATGAGCATAAGGCTCAACACCCCAGTAAGTAACTAGCGTTAATGCTACTACTACTGCTAATATTTTTAATTCTCTCATACATCACCCCTTTTTTTAGCATCAATTTTCGTAACGATTGGTAATACTAAGAATAATACGATAAATGCAACAGCTGCGAAGAATCCAACCCATGCATTTGTACCTGTAGGAGGTAATTTACCATAAACCGTTAATACAATTAAGTCAACCATTAATATCCAGAACCAAATAAAGAACGCAGGTCTTTTGTGTGCTGGTAAAATTTTTGGATCTCTATCTAACCAAGGTAATACTAAGAAAATACCATTTGCAAATGCAAACGCGATTAATCCAATATCAAATGCTTTAAATCCAGCAATGTCAAAGAAGAATCCTCTTAATACTTCATACGACCATAAGAAATACCACTCAGGGTAAATATGCGCAGGAGTAACCATGTTATCAGCAGGATCGAAGTTAACTGGATCCATTGCAAAGTTATAATGGAAGAATACTAAGTAGAAGTAGAAAATTAAGAATACACCTAATACAGCTAAATCTTTAGAAATAAATACTGGCCAGAAAGGAATAACTTTAGACTCTTTTTTGTTACCAGCTAAGTACTTCTCAGCTTCTTCATCATAATCAAATTCATCAGCATTTTGGTTATTTACGTGAGGAATTCTTAAAGTATAGAAGTGAACACCAATAATACCCATAATAGTAATAGGTAATAAGAATACGTGTAACATGAAGAATCTAGTTAATGTAGCATCAGCAACGTTAAAGTCACCTCTAATCCATACAACTAAAGCATCACCAATTACAGGAACTCCACCAAATAAGTTAGTAATAACCATTGCAGCCCAGTAAGACATTTGTCCCCATGGTAACATATATCCAGAGAATCCAGCAGCAGAGAATGTCATGAATAATAACATACCTGAAATCCAGATCATTTCTCTTCCTTGTTTATAAGAACCATAGTAGATACCTGTAAACATGTGAATATAAATAACTAAGAATACAACCGAAGCAGCAACACCATGCATATGTCTAAATAACCAACCGAATGCAACTTCTTGCATAATTGTGTAGTTAACAGAATCAAATGCTAAACCAATATCAGGTTTGTAGTACATCATTAAGAAAATACCAGAGATTATTAAAATACCAAAAGTAGTAGCTAATAATACACCCATAGCCCATAAGAAGTTAATATCTTTTGGAATCCAATATTCAGTCATCATTACTTTGTTAAGTGCAGTAGTGTTTAACCTTTGGTCTAACCACTCACCAACAGAGTTAGCTTTTTCAAATTTTGCCATCAAGTGCTCCTTATGCCATCATCGCAGCAGCGATTTTTTTGTATTCTGGACCTTCTTCACCTAAAGTGATAGCAGTTCCTTGTACAGTAAATGGTGGTAAGTCAAGTGGTCTTGGTGGAGGTCCAAAAGTTTGTTGTCCAGAAGGGTTGAATTCCCCACCGTGACATGCACACTTCCACTTATCTTTTTTCCATGCTGGAATACATCCTAAGTGAGTACATAATCCAATAGCAACAGTGAATCTGTCAGATCCGATTACTAAATCTCTAGTGTTTTCACCCATTTCGGCAGTTTTCTTAAGAAGAAAAATTGGTTTTCCTCTCCATGTAACAGTTACGGGTTTTCCTGCTTTTAATTCACCTAGTTCTACTTTCGTAAAACCACCTGCAAGTACGCTTGGAAGTGGATCCCACGCTTGTTTCATACCAACAAGCGATGCAGCTCCACCAACAGCTGCTACTGCAGCAAATGAATAACCAAGAAAATCTCGTCTATTAGTTTCATTAGACATATTTGGCTTCCTTATTTTTAAATTAGAATCCTCGTATTATATTGTTTTCTTTCTTAAATAGATTTGACTTTCGTCAAATAATGTTATGTTAATGCTATTTTTGTTGAAAATATACACAAAAAAGTAAGTCTTTTGTGAAAAGTAGAGTAGTTTTTTTAATAAGTATAATTAGAGAATCTTATGATTCTCTAATAAATTTAACGATTTCTTTTTCGATATTTTCTTTATCGATTACTAAGTCATGATTGATTTTTGCAGAAAATAAATCTTTAATACTTTGAGGTAAATGAGCTTTATATTTTGAAGAAATTTCTTCCAATGCATCTTTATCTGCATATTTAATATTGTCATTATTTAAAGCATTTAAAACTGTTGGTGAGAACTTTGTCCATTCAGCTGTTGAATAAATTACTGTTGGAATATTTTCTTCTCTTAATTCTTCATAAGCCTTGATACAAGTGGCTGTATGAGGGTCCATTAGGTATCCATCATCTAAGAATGATTTGATAACTTTTGCACCATATGCATCATCTGAGTTAACTGCTGAGAATAATTCTTGTAATGCTAAAGTTTCTTCTTTAGTCATTTCAAATACACCTTTTTCATTTAGGTTTTCCATAAACTCTTTAGTTCTATTTGCACCATATAATGAGAAAATTACTCTTTCAATATTTGATGATTTTAGTATATCCATTGCAGGTGATTTAGTAAGTTTTAACTCTTTATCTCTTATATCGTAAATACCAGTGTTAATCCACTCAGTTAAGATTTTATTTTCATTTGAAGCAACAAGTAACTTTTTGATAGGTACACCCATTGATTTTGCGTAGAATCCACCCAAAACGTTTCCAAAGTTACCAGAAGGAACAACTAAATAGATCTCTTCACCGTATTCAACTTCACCTTGTTTAAGTAATTCGATGTATGAATGGAAGTGATAGATAATTTGGAAGATAATTCTTCCAAAGTTTACAGAGTTAGCAGCTGATAGTTTAATCCCATCATTTTTAAGCTCTTCTTTGAATGACTCAGAAGCTAAAAGACTTTTAAGTGCAGATTGTGCATCATCAAAGTTACCTTTAATTCCTAGAACTTTAAGATTCTCTCCATCTTCACAAACCATTTGAAGTCTTTGCACATCAGAAGTTCCACCATCTGGATATAAACAAGCAACTTGAATGTTCTCTTTATTTTTGAAAGTATTTAAAGCAGCTGGACCAGTGTCACCTGAAGTAGCAGCTAAGATAAGGTACTTTTCATCTCTTTTTTTTGCAATTGAGCTTAGAATTGAACCAAATGGTTGTAATGCCATATCTTTGAAAGCTCTTGTTGGGCCATGATATTGTTCATGTACAAATAAATCATCTTTAACTCTAACTACAGGACATGGATCTCCTGCATTATCAAAGTTATCATATAAATCTAATGCTTTTTTGATTTCTTCTTCATCAATATCAATTTGGAATGCTTTTAAAATAGAGTATGCAATCTCTTTATAATCAGCATTAATATGGTTTAAAATAAAGTTTTCATCTAAAGTAGGTAACTCTTTTGGTACGTACAATCCACCAAAAGATGCACTTGGATTTAAAATTGCTTCTGAGAATGATACTTCAGGTGATTTAACACCATCATTTCCTCTAGTTTCTATAAAATTCATAATATTCCTTATACTTCGTCGTTAATTAGTTTTTCTAAGTCAATTCCATTATTAGGATTGTCTTTTCTTAAAAATTGTGTTCCAATTCCATCACTTGTAAATAGTTCTAATAAAATAGAGTGTTCAACTCTACCATCAATAATATGTGCTTTATTAACACCATTATAAATAGCATCAATACAAGAATCAACTTTTGGTATCATTCCTCCACCAATTGTTCCATCCTCTTTATAAGCTTCAACGTCTTCTTTATCAAGTGAAGTTAATAATGTACCTTCTTTATCTAATACTCCAACAGTATCTGTTAAGAATAATACTTTTTGTGCGCCGATTGCTGCTGCTACTTGAGATGCTGCTACATCAGCATTAATATTAAATCCTGGATGATTTGGTTTTGCAGAATCAGCAATTGGAGCAATTACTGGAATGAAACCTTCTTTAATAAGATTATTAATCATCTCACCATTTACCTTTGTTACAACACCTGTGTAACCAAATTTTCCATCCGCTTTAGGTTTAGCATTTATGATTGATGAGTCTTTACCTGAAATACCAATAGCTTTAGCTCCATGGTGATTTAGTAAAGAAGTGATGTTTTTATTGATTTCTCCAGATAAAACCATTTCAACTACTCTCATAGTTTCTTCACTTGTTACTCTATGTCCATCAACAAACTCAGATTTAATTTCTAGTTTTTCTAGTAATTCAGAAATTCTAGCCCCACCACCATGTACGATTACTGGCTTGATACCAACTAAAGATAATAAAACAATATCTTCAGCAAATTTTTCTTTTAGTTCAGGACTTGTTTGTGCAGAACCACCATATTTAATTACAATAGTTTTTCCATAAAACTTTTTAATATGAGGGATTGCATCAAGTAGAATTTGGACTTTCTGATGTTTCTTTTGCATAATACTTCCTAGGATGTTTTTTAAAGGCAAATATTATATCGAAAAGTATCTTATATGAGAAAAAAGAGTCTTAAGACTCTTTTTTTGCTAATTCATCTGTAAAGAGAATTACTTTATTTCTTCCTGTATTTTTTGCTTCATATAGAGCTAAATCAGCATATTTAATACAGGCATCTAAATCTTTGTGATGAGCAGGGAACATAGAAGCCCCAACACTCATTGTTTTTTTAATTGTTGTATTCCCTGCTGGAATTTCTTTGTTTAAGAATGCTAATCTAATTTTATTAGCTACATCAACTATACTTTCTTCATCACAGTTGTATAATAAAACAATAAACTCTTCTCCACCAAATCTAACAACAATATCGGAGTTTCTTGTATTTTCTATAAGCGTTTGAGCAACAATTTTAATTGCTTTATCACCTACATCATGCCCATAAGTATCATTTACCATTTTAAAGTGATCAATATCAACCATTAACACACCATAGTTTGTATTAGTTCTATTAGCTTGAGAAGTGATTTTTGGAATTTGCTCCTCTAAATGTTTTCTGTTATATAACTGTGTTAATGGATCAGTTCTAGCATTCTTTTCTAAAATGTTCATTAATTTATTTGAAATAATTACAGTTTTTGCAGAATCAACATAATCATCTAAATATGGTAATTTTTCTCTTACTTGTGCTGTTTCTTCTTCTGAGTTAGTATAAATAGAAACAATTAAATCTAAATCATTTGAGATTGAATATGGAATACAGAAGTAGTTTAAATCATCTTTTTTACATGCTGCACAAACATTTTCGAATCTAGTTGAATCAACAATATCATTTGTTTTATCAGCTCTACAACCATTATCTAAATTACAGTAAACCTCTTTACTTACATAAACATTATGAACTTCACCAGTTCTTGTATCAGCTTCTAATAAATTAAAGTTCTCAACATTAAGATTTTTTCTGATCATTGATGCTAATCTTTCATATATTTCATCAAGGGTGTCATCATGTTCTATTGTTTTTCTAAATTTATATACATCAGATAATCTATCAACTGTATTTTTCACATTAATTAATGGATCAAGTTCTTCTTTTTGTTTATTTGATAGAAAAATAGATATTTTAGAATCAATATTACCTAATGTACTTTCTAGTTTCTCTAATAATGTATTAACCCAAACTATAACTTCTTGAGCATCTTTGTTATTAACATCAAGTACTCTATATGAATAATCACCTTTTTGAGCCTTACTCATAACTTTTTTGATAGAGTCAAATAATTTTAGGAAGGGTGAAATTAAATAATTTATTAAGAAGCCAATCGCAATGATCAAAATTAGTGCAATTCCTGTTGTATCAACTACTGTATTTATACCCATTTGTTTAGAATCATCCACGGGAATAGTAATTGTAATTGCTCCTAAAGTATCACCTTCTTTTGCACTTGTATGACAATTCATACAATTAATTTGCCCAGTAGAATATGCTTTGTATGGAATAGTGATTCGGTATGTACTATTTGAGAAAAGTTTTTCATCAATGATTTTTATTTCATTTCCTGTTTTTAAAACTTCTTTATCAATGTCGTCACGGGCGACTTCATTGTTCAATCCTTTACCGTACATTTCTATAACTTGGTGGCTTCTGCTTAACCAAATTTTATTAATATTTGGAAGATCTTCTAATTGTTTTAAGAATATATGTCTTTGATCAATTACTCCAGTTTGCATTTGAGTTGTAAGGGAGTGTTTTACAGTTTCAGCTAAAATTGTAGCTTTGTTATCGATACTTTTAATACCATAATCTCTGAAGTTATACGTGAAGTTCACAATCATGAAAACAAACATTAAAAATATCATGAAGGTTACGAGAAAAATAATCTTTTTGTTAGTTTTGATGAGCAACTCCTTGAAAAAATAATTAAAACGAATTATTTTATAACAAAATAAATTAAACAAACGTATAAATTATAGTTATTTATAACATTTACTTTAGTATTATCTATTTATGAAAAAATATTTAGCATTAAAAGCCAGTGCTGGGTCTGGTAAAACTTTTGCATTAACTGTACGTTATATTACTCTTTTATTAAAAGATGCAAAACCCAATGAAATATTAACCTTAACTTTCACAAATAAAGCTGCAAATGAAATGAGTGAAAGAATATATAAAACATTATTAACACTTGGAGATGATGAAGCATATTTAAATGCAATCGTTGAATCTTCGCAACTTAGCAAAGAACAAATTTTAGGGAAAAAGAATATTTTAATAAAATCTTTCTCAAACGCAACATTATCGATTTTTACAATTGATAAGTTTGTAAATAAAATACTAAGAGAATTTTGTGGTTATGTTGGTGTATCTGATGATTTTGAAATTAAAGAAGATGATGTAGAAGCTTTAAGTATGAAGTTTTTACAATCTTTAGATATTAATCAATTTGATGCTTTGATTAATTTTTCATTATATGAAAAGAAAAAATTTAATTCTATTTTTGATCTATTTAAAAATTTATTAGAAAAAAATGAAACTATTGATACTGTTAATATTGATGCAAAACTTATTAATGTTCAAAAAAATGAAGTTCTAAAAGAAGCATATAAAATAAAAGAAGCAATTTTAAATTGTGATGTTGCATCAGCATCTGCTAAAAAAGCAGTAGATTTTGAAAACTTTGATGAACTATTTTCAAAAACTTGGTTAGCAAAGGATGTTTTAGCTGAGTATTCATATTTTAAAAAATGTGCAAATGATGTTTTAGAATCATATTTTGCAAATGTAAAAGAACAAATAACT
>DKNG01000266.1:19614-20039 GCA_002470185.1 Arcobacter sp. UBA7394
AAAGCCTCATTTAACAAAAGCAAAAACTATTTAGAGTTTAATGATATCTCAAATTTAGTATATGATTTATTAGCAAATAAAATTGATAAAGAGTTTTTATATTTTAGATTAGATTCTCAGTTCTCACATATATTAATGGATGAATTTCAAGATACTTCATTACTGCAATTTAGAATATTAGAACCTTTAATTGATGAGATTTTATCTGGGGATCAAACTAGATTTAAAACTTTCTTTTATGTAGGTGATACTAAACAATCTATTTATAGATTCAGAGGTGGGAAAAGAGAACTATTTGACTATGTTGCTAAAACAAATGAACTTTTAGAAGTAGAAGTTTTAAATACAAATTACAGATCATGTGAAAATGTGATTAATTTTGTAAATTCATTGTTTGTAAATCTACCTTCTTATGAATACCATGA
>DKNG01000054.1:0-435 GCA_002470185.1 Arcobacter sp. UBA7394
GGAACTGCTAGTATGGAAAGTGTTGCTAATACAGTACGAGAGTGGACAAATGGTAAAACTGCAAAGTGGACACCTGCTATGCCAAAAGCTATTAATATTAGTACAAAATTTGAGCAAAAAGTAAGTGATAAAAAAGTTGTTTATTTCCCATCATGTATCAATAGATCAATGGGTCTTAGCTCAATGAGTAAGGAAGAGAAACAATTATTTGATGTAACAGTTGAGTTACTACAAAAAGCTGGTTACCAAATTGTTTTCCCTGAGAACTTAGGAAATTTATGTTGTGGTATGCCATTCTCTTCAAAAGGCTTCAATGATGCTTCTCAAAGAAAATCATCTCAATTAGAAAAAGCTTTATTAAAAGCTAGTGAGCAGGGAGAATATCCAATATTATGTGATACTAGTCCATGTACTAAAAAAATGATGGAAGCCTTT
>DKNG01000054.1:525-2140 GCA_002470185.1 Arcobacter sp. UBA7394
CAAATAAACGAACCAATTACTATTCATACAACTTGTTCATCAAGAAAAATGGGACTAGATGATAAATTTAGACAATTAGCATCTATGTGTTCATCAAATGTAATTATTCCTGCGGACGTAAAATGTTGTGGATTTGCGGGGGATAGAGGGTTTAACTTCCCGGAATTAAATACATCTGCATTAAGAAATTTAAAAACTCAAACTGAAGGTGCAAAAATGGCATTTTCAACTTCTAAAACTTGTGAAATTGGATTAAGTGCTGAATCTGGATTAGATTATAACTCTATTTTCTATCTAATAAATCAAGTTACAAGTCCTAAAAATTCATAATCTTTTTTAGTACAAACAGATATTTACCATTTTTTTGGTAAAATGTCTGTTTTATAAAAAAGGATTATTAATGTATAAACTTTTATTATCTCTGATATTAGCTTCTACTTTCTCATTAGCTGGCTTAGTTAATGGTGTAGCTATTGTGGTAAATGACGACCCTATAACACTTTACGATATTGACCAAGCAATGGTTGAAAATAATGTAAATAAAAACCAAGCAGTTAGTTTATTAGTAGACAAGATTCTTTACAAACAATTAGTTAAAAAGAACAATATTACAGCTGATGTTTTCGATGTTAATGCATACATAGAAAAACTAGCAGCTAGTAATGGAATGGATGTATACGCATTCAAATCAATTATTAAACAAAGATATTCAGATTATTCAGTATTTGAAGAAGAAGCAAAAAGTGCAGTAATTAGACAAAAACTATTAGCAAAAATAGTAAAAGGTCAATTAAAAATTGCAAATGAAGAAGATATGAAGATTTATTATGAAAATAATCAAAATAAATTTACAACAGCTAAAACAGTTGAACTAGTACAATATGCTGCAAGAAATAAAGGTGTATTATTAAATACTATCAAAAATCCTTTATTAGTGCCAGCAGAAGTAAAAAGAACTACACTATCTTTAAAAATGAAAGATTTAGACCCTCAGTTACAATATCTTTTAAATAGTACAAAAGTGGGTAGTTTCACACCTGTATTTACAGCAAGTAGAGCTTATAACGCTTTATACATCATCAAAAAAGATGGTACAGCAATCTTAGATTATGAAACAGTAAAATCTAAAATCTTCACTGAAATTATGAGTGTAAGAGAAAAGAAATATCTTAAAGATTATTTCGAAAAAGAAAAATTAACAGCAGATATAAAAATAGTAAGATAAAAGGAAATAAATGTCAGATATGTTTGAAGTAATTATTGGATTAGAAGTTCACGTTCAATTAAATACAAACTCTAAACTTTTTTGTTCTTGTGCAACAAGTTTTGGGGAAGAACCAAATACAAATGTATGTCCAACTTGTTTAGGATTACCAGGAGCACTTCCTGTATTAAATAAAGAAGCAGTTCATAAAGCAATTATGTTAGGTACTGCATTAAAATCAGAGATTAACAAGAAATCTATATTTAATAGAAAAAATTACTTCTACCCTGATTTACCAAATGGATACCAAATCTCTCAATTCGAAGTACCTGTTGTTGGTCTTGGAGAATTAACTATTGATTTCCCAAATGGAACTCAAAAAACAATTGGTGTAACAAGAGCACACTTAGA
>DKNG01000054.1:2241-15080 GCA_002470185.1 Arcobacter sp. UBA7394
CCTCTTTTAGAAATCGTATCTGAACCAGATATGAGATCTGCTGAAGAAGCTGTTTTATATCTTAAAAAACTTCATTCAATTGTTAGATACTTAGGTATTTCTGATGCTAATATGCAAGAAGGTTCATTTAGATGTGATGTTAACGTATCTATTAGACCACATGGAGCTACAAACTTAAATACAAGATGTGAAATTAAAAATATGAACTCATTTAAGTTCATTGAAAAAGCAATTCACTACGAAGTAAACAGACATATTGAAGCTTGGGAAGATGGTATCCATGATACTGAAATCGTTCAAGAAACAAGACTATTTAATCCTGAAAAAGGTGAAACTAGATCTATGAGAGGGAAAGAAGATGCTGCTGATTACAGATACTTCCCAGATCCAGACCTTTTACCAGTAATTATCACAGATGAAATGATGGATAAATACTCTGAAATTCCAGAACTTCCAGATGAGAAAAAAGAAAGATTTGTAAAAGACTTTGGAATCAAAGAGTATGATGCTTCAGTTATTACAGCGAACTTAGAAACTGCAAACTTCTTTGATGAAATGATGAGTGAGGGAATTACAGGTAAAAATGCTACTACATGGCTAACTGTTGAATTACCATCTAGATTTGCAGAGGGTGTTTCTATTGAAAACTCACCAGTTGGGGCTAAAAAATTAGCAACAATGATTAAAGCTATTGAAGATGGAACAATCTCAGGAAAAGCAGCAAAAGAAGTACTTGATTACTTAATGGAAAAACCAGAAGCTGAAGTAGATGCAGTAATTGATGAACTTGGATTAAAACAAGTATCTGATGATGGTGCTATCTTAGAAATCATTGATGGAATCTTGAGCGCGAATCAAGATAAAGTAGAGCAATATAAAGCAGGTAAAGAGAAACTTATTGGTTTCTTCGTAGGTCAAACTATGAAAGCATCTAAAGGTGCTGCAAATCCAGCTAAAGTAAATGAATTACTAAAACAAAGACTATCTTAATTTAAAGAGGCATTATGAATAAAAACACTATTGCAGTAATTGGAGCAGGTAAATGGGGTCAAGCACTTCATTTTGCTCTAAGCCAAAAACAAAAATGTTTAATTACATCTAGAACAGCAAGAGATATAGAAAACTTCGTTGATTTAGAAACTGCAATGGCTTGTGAATATTTAGTAATAGCAATTCCTGCTCAACAAATAAGAGCTTGGTTAAAAGAAAACTTCAAGTATCAAGGACAAAAAGTACTTGTAGCTTCTAAAGGAATTGAAGCAAAATCTGGGGAGTTCTTAAACGAAATCTACTCAGAATTTGTACCAGAATCAAATATTGGATTTATTTCTGGACCTTCTTTTGCAGCAGAAGTTATTCAAGGTTTACCTTGTGCTTTAGTTTTAAACTCAACTTCAAAAAAAATCTTTGATGGATTTAAACCATTTTTTCCAAACTTTATCAAAACATATTACAGTGCTGATGTAATTGGTGCAGAAGTTGCGGGTGCATATAAAAATGTATTAGCAATTGCTTCAGGTATTTGTGAAGGACTAAAACTTGGTAAAAATGCACAAGCCTCATTAATCTCAAGAGGTCTTGTAGAAATGCAAAGATTTGGTAAAAAATTTGGTGCAAAAAAATCATCATTTGTAGGCTTAAGTGGAGCAGGCGATCTGTTTTTAACTGCAAGCTCAACAATGAGTAGAAACTTTAGAGTAGGGCTTGGATTAGCAGCTAATAAAAGCTTAGAAGATATTCTAGAAGAACTAGGAGAAGTAGCAGAGGGTGTAAAAACTTCTGAAGCTATTTATAACTTATCTAAAGAACATGATATTTATACGCCAATTGCTAATGAAGTAAAACTTATTCTTGATGGTAAGAGTCCACAGGATTCTTTAAAAGATCTATTAAGAAATTAATAGTTTTTTAACACTTAAATACTAAAATTCATTTAAATTAAAAAAAATGGCTCCGATGAATTTTAAAATCTTAGTATTATGCTTTATATCTATTAGTACTGCCCATTATTTCTTATTTGCTCAAGCAATAAATAAAGAACCAAAACCAATTCATAAACCAAAATATCAAAAAGTAAGTCTTCAAATGGCAACTTACAAAGAACCTGTAATAGAAAAACCAAAAGAAATAAAACCAGAACCTAAAAAAATTGAAGAGATAAAAGAAGTAATTAAAAAGCCTATTATCAAGAAAAAAGCTATCAAAAAAGTCGTTAAAAAAAAGCCTGTTAAAAAAAGTATCAAGAAACCTAAAAAAATAGAAAAAAAGATAATCAAAAAACCTATTGAAAAACCAGTTGTTAAACCTATTGTTAAAAAAATAGAGGAAAAAGAAATAAAAAAAGTAAATACTGTTAATAAAGCTCAGTCTTTACAAAAATACAAACAACATAAACAAACATATCTTACAAAGCTTCGAGCAAAGATTGATAGAAACAAGAAATATCCAAGTATCTCACGAAGACTAAAAGAGCAAGGCATAGTAAGTGTATCTTTTAGAGTTCTAAAAAATGGTTTATTTGAAAATATTCAAGTATCTAAAGGAAGTGGAAAAAGAAGATTAGATAAAGCAGCTATAAAAGCATTGGAACAAACTAATCATTTTGATTCCTTCCCAAAAGAGATAAAAGATGAGTTTTTAGATATTACTTTACAAATCGCGTTTAAATTAAAATAAAAGGAAAAAAGTGAAACATTCATTAATAGAGTACATACATCTAGGTGGTTATGTTATGTATATTCTAGTATTTCTAAATGTTGTTGGACTTAGCATATTATTATGGAAGTTCATACAAATACAAATTGAAAATAAAAGAGCTCAAAAAATAGTAACTAATATTTTCAATGAAGTACAAAAAGAACACTCAACATCATTTAAAAACCTTGAAGATGAAATATATAATAAAGCAGCTAGATATTTATTATCTTGTGAATCAGGAATGAATACTATTAAAATTATTGCTACTATTGCTCCAATCTTAGGATTACTAGGAACTGTAATTGGGGTATTATCATCTTTTGAGACAATTGCAGCTGCTGGTTTTGCAAGTGGAGCTAACTCTTTTGCATCGGGTATTTCATTAGCACTTATTACAACTGTAGGAGGTCTTATAGTTGCACTTCCACATTATGTAGGATACAACTACCTTTCTGGTTCTTTTACACGTCTAGAGGCTAAGTTTGAGCAATTAATCGTAAATAGGATGACACGTGAGACGGCTAGTTAAAAAAAGAGAGTTAATTTCAATGGATTTAACGCCACTTATTGATGTGGTGTTTTTATTATTGATCTTTTTTATAGTAACAAGTGAGTTTAAAAAGAACGAAAGTATATTAAATTTATCTCTTCCTAATTCAGCTTCTACTCAAAAAGTTCTTGATAAAAAAGATATTCAAATTGAAATATCAAAAGAAGAAGTAGCTTATAAATCTGAGAAAATCACTTTTGAAGAATTAAAAACAAAACTAGAATTAGTAAAAAAAGACTCTTCAATTACAGTAAAAATTGATAAAGAAGTTAAATACGAAAGAGTAGTTAAATTACTTGATATTTTAAATGAATTACAGCTTAGTAACTTACTGCTAATTACAAAAGAAAACAAAAAGTAAAACAAGATACAATAGTTTATGCAAACTATTCCATTAATAAATTTATTATATTTAATACTACCTCTTATAGTTGTTTGGTACTTCTATAAAACATGGGTAGGGAATCAAAAAGAGATAATCTATGCAACAAGTAGGATGATAGTACAACTACTTCTTATAGGTTATTTACTTTTATATCTTTTTGAAAATAAAAATATATATTTAGGTGGAATAATTCTTTTATTTATGATTCTGGTATCTGCTTGGATCAGTCTACGCAACATAAAGAACAAAACAAAATACGAATATTCACTTATAGTTATATCCTTATCTATATCAGGACTACTACATCTATTTATATCAACTTATTTAGTATTAGATTTAGAGTATTTATACGAACCACAGTATGTAATACCAATTGCAGGTATGATATTTGCAAATATCATGAATGCCTTATCTTTAGGCATTGAGCGTTTTGAAAATGAGTATAATCATAGTAAAGATTTTGTAAGTTCTAGAGCCACATCAATTAAAGCCTGTCTGATACCTCAAATCAACTCACTATTAGCAGTAGGATTAGTATCATTACCAGGAATGATGACAGGACAAATCCTATCAGGAGTTGATCCTCTAATAGCCGTAAGATATCAAATCATGATAATGGCTATTTTACTCTCAAGTGCAGGAATAAGTATAATTACATACTTTATTCTAAAAGAAAAAACTCTTAACTCTTAGGGTTTCTTTCCTTATGAATTTCACCCCATAAATATAAAGACTTTATAATAGGTTTTAAACTCTGTCCATATTCTGTTAGTGAGTACTCTACTTTTGGAGGTACTACTGGATACACTTCTCTATGTACAATTCCATCTTGTTCTAACTCTCTTAATTTTTGGATTAACATCTTTTGAGTTGTTCTTGGAAGTAATTTTTGTAATTCATTAAATCTTTTTGTTTCAGCTCTTAAATACCATAAAATTAAAATTTTCCATTTCCCAGCTAATACATCAAGTGCCGTTTCTACTGGACATTTTTCTATTACTTCTTCTATTTTATTATCAATCTTTTTTGTCATTTTGTACTCCTATAGTATCTTTTTAGATAGTACCTTTCTTTTTTGTCAGTTCTTGCTGTTTAGTTATATTTTAGCTAAACTTTTAGAATAAACAAAACCAAAGGATAAAAATGAGAGCTTTTGTAGTAGAAAAAATAGCAGATAAAGAATTTTCAGCAGATATTAGAGAAGTATCTGTTCCAGTTTGTGGTGAAAATGAAGTAGTTATTAAAGTAACTTACTCTTCTTTAAATTATAAAGATGCCTTAAGTTCCGTAGGAAATCCAGGAGTTACTAGAAACTTTCCCCATGTAACAGGAATTGATGTTGCAGGAACTGTACATGAATCAACATCTTCAATATTTAATCCAGGGGAGAGAGTATTAGTAACTGGTTATGATATGGGAATGAATACAGATGGTGGACATTGTGAGTATGTAAAAGTACCAGCAGCATGGGTGGCTAGAACACCAGATGCAATTACGGATAAAGAAATCATGACATTTGGTACAGCTGGTTTAACAGCAGCATTATCGGTAAATGAATTAATAGAAAATGATGTAAAACCTGAAGATGGAGAAATATTAGTAACAGGTGCAACTGGCGGTGTTGGATCAATTGCAGTATCAATATTAAGCAAAATCGGTTATTCAGTAGTTGCAATTTCTGGAAAAGCAGAAAGAATTGATTATTTAAAAGAGATTGGTGCTAGTGATGTTGTATTAAGAAACGACTTTAATGAAGGTGCAAAAAAACCTATGATGGGTGAAAAATATGCAGGTGTAGTTGACACAGTTGGTGGAGAAGTATTAGCAAATGCATTAAAGTATATCAAATATGATGGTGTTGCAACTTGTTGTGGATTAACATCTTCTCATGAATTAAATACAAATGTATTCCCTTTTATTTTAAGAGGAGTTAGATTAATTGGTATTGATTCTGTTGAGTGTAAATTAGAGAAAAAACAAGCAGCATGGGAAAAAATCGCAAGTAAATGGAAAGTTGATACATTAGATAGTATTACAAATGAAATTTTATTAGACGATATTAAAAAAGCTTATGATTTATTATTAGCAGGTCGAGCTGTTGGAAGATATGTAGTTAAAATTTAAAATAATAATTTCTAAAAAACTCATATAAAACTTTATAAACCTATTTGTGGTAAATTAATTGCACTATGTGTCATTAATTTGCCCAAAGATACTACAACTCTTCCTTTCCTTAATCAAATAAATATTATTAATTAAAATAAATTTGCTATAATAGCAATAATTAACAAGTATAGGAAAAAATTATGCAACAATTTTTAGAAGAAGCTAAAAAAACTAGCCGAACTATTGCTAACCTAAGTACTAAAACAAAAAATAAAGTGTTAAATGAAATGGCTGATGCTTTAATGGCACATTGTGATTATATTATTGATCATAACATTAAAGATATGAGTCAAGGTCGATTAAATGACCTAAGTGATGCACTTCTTGATAGACTACTTTTAACTGGTGATAGAATTGAGGCAATGGCGAAAGCAATTAGACAAATTGCTGATCAAACAGAACCTGTTGGTAAAATCCTTGATGGATGGGTTACTGAAGATGGACTAAATATACAAAAAGTATCAGTTCCTATTGGAGTAATTGGTATTATTTATGAAAGTAGACCAAATGTAACATCAGATACAGCAGCATTGTGTTTCAAAAGTGGAAATGTTTGTGTTTTAAAAGGTGGAAAAGAGGCTGAGTACTCAAACAAAGCTATTGCAAATGTACTAAAACAAGTACTTGCAAAAAATAAACTACCTGAACAAGCAATTTCTTTATTACCTGATTCAAGTAGAGAAGGTGTAGCAAAACTTATTAAACAAGATAAATATGTAGACCTTATTGTTCCAAGAGGTGGAGAAGCACTAATTAGATATGTTAGTGAAAATTCATCAGTTCCTGTTATTAAACATGATAAAGGACTTTGTCATACTTATGTTGATAAAGATGCAGCACATAATAGAGTTATTGATATTGCAATTAATGCAAAGGTTCAAAGACCAGGTGTTTGTAATGCAATGGAGACTTTATTAGTTCATCAAGATATTGCACCTTATATTTTACCAGGACTTTATGATGCATTTATTGAGCATGGAACTGAATTAAAAGGTTGTGAAGAAACAACAAAACATTTAGATATTCAGTGTGCAACACATGAAGATTACGATACTGAGTATTTAGCAAATATCCTAAATATTAAAGTTGTAAAAAATGTAGATGAAGCAATTTCTCATATTGCAAAATATGGTTCAGGACACTCAGAAGCAATTTTAAGTGAGAACTATACTGTAGTAAATAAATTCTTAGATCAAGTAGATGCAGCGTGTGTATACGCAAATGCAAGTACAAGATTTACAGATGGGGGAGCATTTGGATTAGGAGCAGAAGTTGGGATTTCAACTAATAAGCTACATTCAAGAGGACCTATGGGAATCAATGACCTTACTACATTTAAATTCAAAATTTATGGACAAGGACAAACAAGATAATGTCTAAAAAAGTATATTGCGTTGCTTCATTTAGAGCAAAAGAGGGCAAACAACAAGAGTTATTAGAAACACTTCAAGCATTAGAACCAATGACTCAAAGAGAAGATGGATGTATTCAATATTTAGTTACAAAACATATTGAACATCCAAATGCAATGGGAAAATCATTTCCTATTGTATTTAATGAAATCTGGGCTTCAAAAGAAGATTTTGAATCTCATTGTAATAGACCTTATATTACTAACTTCTTTGAAACACATTGTGTTAAAGAAGATGGTTTAGTAGCTGATTTTAATGTTTGTGTTTATACAGACGAAATTAACTAAATAATATCACTTCTGATGGCTAATATACTTAGCCATCTGTTCTATCTCTTCATCACTATATTTAGCCATATAAAAATTCATTACTGTTGATTTAATCTTTTTATTTTTGTAAGCAAGTAATGAGACTAAAATCTCATACTCATTCATATCTGAAACCAATCGCTCTCCATTAGTTGATAATTCCCATGAACTTCCATGACAATTAGCACAAGCACTAGCTAACTCTTCTTTCATAGACTTATCCATTGAAAAAAGAGTTGAAATAAATAAAAATATGCAGATTAAAACTTTCATTATTTACCTTTGTGATAAAGCTAATTTAATTCCTAAACTTACTAATACAAATGAAGTTAGTACATTCATATATTTTACAATATTTGGTTTTTCTAATAATTTTGAACTAAGAAGATTTCCTGCAACTCCAATAGATGAGAACACAACTATTGTTAAGACCATGAAAACTCCACCTAGTGTAATCATTTGCATAGGAACATTTCCACTTGCTGTATTTACAAACTGAGGAAGAAATGCTAAAAAGAAAATAGATACTTTAGGATTAAGGATATTCATAATAAACCCTTTAAAATAAAGCTTTTTTAGCTCAGAACTTGAGTTTTGAACAGATAAATCTAATTTCTCATTTCTATATTTAAATGCTTGATATGCAATATATAATAAATATGCAGCACCTACATATTTAACAATATTAAAAGCAATTTCAGATGTTTGGAAAATTACAGAAATACCAAATGCCGCAGCACTAGTATGAATAATAAGTCCAGTTGTAAGACCTAATGTCGTAACTATTGCCGCTTTTTTACTTTTTGTCATTCCTTGAGTTAATACATAAATATTATCTGGACCTGGCGCTAAACACAATAAAAATGATGCCGCAATGAACATATATAGATTAGTTAATTCAATCATTTGTAACCTTGAAATAATTTTTTGATTATGAATTATAGCAAATTTTTAGAAAAAAAAATGTTAGACCACCAAATGGACACCCTTTAAATATAAACTTAACAATATAGTTAAGGAGATTACTATGAAATATACACACAAACGATACTATACTTATCTAATCACTACCCTTTTGATATTTTGTATACCATTTATTACAATCGATGGTAAACACTTATTGCTTTTATCTTTTGATAAATTACAGTTTCACTTTATTGGCTTTGTATTTAATATGAATGAATTATATGTTATGCCCTTCTTATTGATGTTTCTATTTATTGGGATATTTGCAGTAACTACGATCTTTGGTAGAGTTTGGTGTGGATGGGCCTGTCCACAGACTATCTTTAGAGTAATCTACAGAGATTTAATTGAGGGCACACTTTTAGATCTTCGTAGAATTAAAAACAAACAAAAAGATATTAATTACTCGAAAAGAAGCAATCAAGTTAAAAAAATTATTGCTATTAGTCTGTGGAGCCTTATCTCCTTAATTATATCAGTAAACTTCATGTGGTATTTTGTACCACCTCAAGATTTCTTTATGTACTTAAGAGACCCAGCAAATCATATGTTTATGATTATGTTCATCTTATCTATTGCAATGTTTTTAGTATATGATATTGTATTTATGAAAGAGAACTTCTGTGTTTATATCTGTCCTTATTCAAGAATTCAGTCTGTTTTATATGACAACGACACTAAACAAGTTGTTTATGATACAAATAGAGGTGGAGATGTATATGAAAATAGAGAAAAATCTATTTTTAATATGAAAGAATGGAATAACAATGAAGAGTGTACTACTTGTGAAGCTTGTGTAAAAGTATGTCCTACTCATATTGATATTAGAAAAGGTTTACAAGTAGAATGTATTAACTGTTTAGAGTGTTCAGACGCTTGTAGTACAGTAATGGGAAAACTTGGAAAAAAATCTTTAATTAACTGGGGAAGTACAAACACAGTAATTAATAAAAAGCTTCAAACAGTATTTACAAAAAGAAACTTAACTTATTTTGCATCTTTAGTATTATGTATAGTTTTAGCAGGTGTATTTGGCGCACAAAAAGAGTATTTTTTACTAAATGTAAATAAGACAACTAAACTATATAGTATTAAAGAAGATCAAAAAGTTACAAACAACTATATCTTGACATTCCATAATACTCAAGATAAAAGTCAGACTTATAATTTAAAACTGTTAGATAATGAAAAATTTAGAATCAAAAGGTTTAAACCCTTTACATTAAAAGCAGGGCAAAGAATTAAAAAGATATTTATTCTAGAGACTAAAGAGAGACTTTTCCTTTCAGATAAGAAAGATACAGCTCTAAAAATTAAACTAGAAGCTTTTGCAACACAAGATCTAAAAACAAAACAGATAAAAGAGTTATCTTTCATCTATCCTAGAAACGATCTATTTAAATAAAAGAGTTTTCTCTTTTATTTAAACTTTACAAGATTTCTACCTTCTTTCTTAGCCTCATATAAAGCTTTATCCGCCTTATCTAATACTTCCTCAATAGATTCCGCATATTTAAACTCTGCAACCCCAAAACTAGCCGTTTTATGTCCTACTTTTGTAAACTCAAAACTATCAATACTCTTACGTAATTTTTCAGCTAAAGAACAAGCTCCCTCTTTATTAGTATTTGCACTAATAATTAAGAATTCTTCTCCACCCCAACGCCCTAAAGTATCAGACATTCTAACTTCATTTGATAAAATAGATGCAAACTCTTTTAGTATTACATCCCCAATAATATGACCATGTTTATCATTTACCTCTTTAAAAAAATCAATATCAATAATAATTACAGAATAAGGAGTAAGATATCTATTTACGTTATAGTGAGCTTCTCCTAAAACTTTATCTAAAGTAACTCTATTTTTTAGTTTTGTAAGAATATCAGTAGTAGATAAAGACTCTAACTCTTCCATGTCTTTTTTGATTGTATCAGCCATATTAATAAAAGAGTTCATAACTATTCCAATTTCATCTCTTTGAAAAGATATCTCTTTTTCAATAGTTTTATTCTCTTTCATTTGTTCAATCCATAAAGCTAACTTCTCTAAAGGATTTACAATAGAGTTTTTAAAGTTAAAATAAGTAATAAATACAACTAATAAAAGAACCATCGTAATTACTATAGAAAATTTATAAGCAATATTCTCTTCTTTTTCTAATTGCTTAATATATTTTTCCACATAAAGGTCAATCTCTCCAAATAAGTAGTCAATACTTCCATTAATCTCTTTTTTTAGATGCCTATACTCTTCACTCAAAAGTAGAGCACTTGCATATTTATTGCTAGCTGGAACTTTTATAGTAAAATTACCATCTTTATCCATAGCATAACCACGCATTGCATTAATAGCTTCGAACTCTAAAGAAAGTAGTTCTTTAATTTTATCATCTACTTCAAATAATTTATCAAATTTGTTCTCTGGAACTTTTATTTTTTGTAAAAATATTTTTAGTTCTAGTTTTCTAACATCTGAAATTGATGAAACTACAGGATATTTAAAAGCTTTTAAAATATCATTTCTATAATCTCTAATCTTTTCATTTGAGTAATCTTCTTTATTTAAAACATTATCTAATTTTTGTCTATATTTTTGATCATTTGTATTTATATATGTAATAAATATATCTGTGAAATAATCAGTATTTTGTTTATGTTGTACTACTAATTCATAAAATTTGAATCTCTCCTCTTGGATTAATTCTGCTTTTTTTGCATCAGTAAACATTGTTGATAAGGTAATTATTACAATAACTAAAAGAATAGCTACTACAATAAAAAATAAACCAATTTTATTACTAACTTTCATAAAACCCTTCTTTTTTTATTTTTCAAAATATAGAGTAAAACAAGCTCCCGCTTTATTATTTTTTAACTCTAATCTTCCCTCAAAACTTTTTTCTACTATCAATTTCACTAAATAAAGTCCTATTCCTGTACCTTCTTCTTTTGTTGAAAAATAAGGTTCAAATACTTTATCTAGGTTTTTCTTTTTTATTCCACCCGCATTATCTTCAATACTAAGTACTACCTCAGCGTTCGTGGACGAAACATTAATATTTATATATGGACTTTCACTGCTCTTTAGAGCATCATTTGCATTAGAAAGCAAGGCTAGAACCACTTGTGATAATTCATTTTTTATACCATAGATTTTTACATTATCATGGGTAGAAAAATTTAGTTCTAATTTAATATTATTTTTTTTCAAATCTGCTTTCAAAATAGAAATGGAATTGTTTATAGCCTCTTTTACCAAAAAGTTTTCTTTTACTTTACTTGGTGCATAAAATTCTTTGAAGTCATCAATTGTTTTTGAAAGAAACTCTAATTGCTCATTTGCCTGTAATACTTTTTTATCAAAATATACCTCATCAAGTTTTTGATTCTTATATTTTTTCTTTAGATTTATTAGAATATATGAAATATTATTTAATGGTTGTCTAAATTGATGTGTGATATTTGCAATCATCTCACCAGATTTTGCCAACCTTGACTGTTGTAAAAGCATATGTTCATAACTATCTGTTTGGTTCTGTAAACTATTATATCTATAGGATACAGATAGAGTAAACAACATAGCTTCAATAGCAAAAGCACTTAATACTAAATCCATATATCCTTGTTCTAAATAATACGTCTTAAAATCTAAAACAAAAAGTACAAAACAAAAAATAGACCATCCAAGTACATATATAACCGTAGGTTTAAATTCAAATTTCAGATTAAATATTACAGATACAAATAGAATCATATATATAATCGTATAAGGTATATACTCAAATAACATATAGTGATAAAAAGCAGTTAATATTGCAATATTTAAAAGCAGGGTGTTTATAATTAGTTCTTTGTAGTTACTTATCTTAGGAAAGAACTTACCTTCATAGAAGTTAACAGCAAAGACAATAGCACTTAAACTAGCAGCTACTAGAGATAATTCTTGTATAAACATACTTATATCAAATAACTTACTATAAGCTATAATAAAAACAAGTGAGAAAATCTGCATAAAACAGTATGAAATATAAAATATCTCTTTTGAATATATATACCTAATTAGAGTATATACTATTGTCATAAGAACTATTCCAAAAGTAATACCGTAACTAAGTACCATACTCATATCATAATGCAATTTTATATCCTGTTCCAGATAGATTTAAAATCATATCTTTTGGTATTTTTGATTTAGTATTTTTAACCAAAGTTTTTAAGGCATCTTTACTCATACTTGAGTCTTTCCATACATAGTTTTCTATTTCTATATATGTTACATACCTATCTTTATTTTTAATAAGTAGAGTTAAAAAATCAATCTCTTTTGTTCTTAGTTTAATTATCTCATCATTA
>DKNG01000054.1:15161-17677 GCA_002470185.1 Arcobacter sp. UBA7394
CTATCATCTTTTATACTCTCAACACAAGAAAATAGTGCATGTTCAAACTCTTCTTCTTTAACAGGTTTTACTAAGTACTTAACTAGTTGTAACTCTATTGCTTTAAACAAATAGTCTTTATCTGAAAAAGCTGTAATTACAATAACTTGTACTTTCTTATCATTTTCTCTAATTCTACGTACAAACTCCAAACCATTTAATTTTGGCATTTGAATATCTGTAACAATAATATGTGGATGATGTTTCTCATATAGTTTTAAAGCACTAAGAGCATCAGGAGCTTCATAAATATGTTCAAAATAGTTTTCTAAGTACTCTACCCCATTTTCCCTAGCTACATCATCATCTTCTACATATAGTATTTTTATATTTTTATTATCATCTTTATTCATACTTTACCTAACAGTATTTATTTTAACTCAAGTGTTCTTTTCCCCATAATTCCAATTCTCCTAAAGCCTTTGATAAAGTCTTACCCTTAGGGCTTATTTTATACTCAACTTTTGGAGGAACTTCTGGGTAAACAATTCTAATAATTAAATCATTTCTTTCTAATACTCGTAAATGTTCCGAGAGAACTTTTTTACTAATACCTGGAACTATTTTCTGTATTTGAGAAAAACGTAAATCTTCTTGTATTAAATGCCAAAGAATAAGCGAACGCCACTTACCACTTAATACATCCATTGTAGCTTCTAATGAACATTTATACTCTTTTTCATCAAACTTATACATAATATTTTCCATAAATTTTAAAATTCTTTTTTTTCTTAGATAAGTGCTTTACTCACAAAAGAAACCTAGAGGTTACCTAAGCACCTAAAAGTGCCTTCTTCTTTTATATTCTTATCTATGTTAAAGTTCAATTTTAACATAAATATTTAAAGGATTTAATAATGAGATATCCAAGAGCATTTTCACATATTGGAATTACAGTTCCTAACATAGAGGAAGCCGTAAAGTTTTATAAAGATGTAATGGGTTGGTACGAAATGATGGCGCCAACTGAAGTACTTGAAGAGAATAATACAGCAATAGGTCAAATGTGTATTGATGTATTCGGAGAAGGGTGGGGAAGTTTTAAAATTGCCCATTTATCTACTAGTGATACTATTGGAATCGAATTATTTGAATTCCCAAATAATACAAAACCACAACATGAATTTAACCCATATCAAACAGGTGTATTTCACTTTTGTGTGAAAGATCCAGATGTGGAAGGTTTAGTTGAAAAAATAGTAGAAGCAGGTGGAAAACAAAGAATGCCAATTAGAGAGTATTTCCCAGGGGAGAAACCATATAGAATGGTTTACTGTGAAGATCCATTTGGTAATATTGTAGAAATCTACAGCCACTCATACGAACTAATTTATAGCGATACATACAAATAATTTTATAACCTTGTCTTAAAATATTTAAGACAAGGACTTTCAATAAACATCTTCACTAAATTCTTATGATAAAATCCTTTTATGAGAGAATATAAATCAGAATCAAAAGAGATAGTTCTAACAACTATAATAGAAACACCACTAGGTCAAATGTTTGCTGCTGCTTCAAAGAAGGGTATCATCATGTTATGTTACTTTACACCTTTTAATATTGAAGCTAGAATCGAGATTTTAAAGAACAGTTTAGAAGTGGATATTGTTCCTTCTGAATGTGAATATTTTGATACTTTAAGAACTCAACTAGAAGAGTATTTTAATAAACAAAGAACAACATTTGAATTACCAATGCAATTAATTGGTTCATCTTTTCAAGTACAAGTTTGGAAAGAGTTACTAAAAATACCTTATGGACAAACACAAACCTTTTCCCAAGTAGCTGAAAGAATTGATGGTTTAAAATCAAAAAAAGCACTAGAAAGCCCATGTGCACAAAATATGCTAAATATAATCGTACCTTGTCATAGAGTTATGAAAGAAGAGAATATTCATAATGTATATGCAGGTGGTGAAGAGAAAAAAGAGTTTTTATTAAACTTAGAATCTAAATAATAAAGAAAGAAATTGATAGATAAAAATATTTTTAGACAGTATGATATTAGAGGAGTAGTAGGCACTCAACTAAATAAAAAAAATACAAAACTTATTGCTTATCACTTAGGAAAAGCAATACAAGAAAAAAGTAAAAAAAATGCCTATGTAGTAGTTGGATATGATGTTAGAAAACACTCAAAGATGTTATTTGAAGCTTTAGTTTCAGGCTTAAATAAAGCAGGGTGTAGAGTACTAAATATTGGCCTTGTTGCAACTGGTGTTAACTATTTTGCCTCATACCAAAAGTTTGAAATTAATAACAAAAAAATCAAGCCAAATGCTTCTATTATGATTACAGGTAGCCATAATGCAAAAAAATATAATGGCTTTAAAATTACTGTAAATAATGAACCATTTTTTGATCAAGATTTAATAAATGTTTATGAAAATATCATAAATTCAAAAGATATTAAAATCCCAAAAGATGTAAGTTTTACAAAAATAAACGCGAAAAAACCATATATCAAATATATG
>DKNG01000054.1:17791-19535 GCA_002470185.1 Arcobacter sp. UBA7394
ACAAAAATTCTAGATAAATTAGAGTTAAACTATAAAGCCTTACATACTAAACCAGATGGAAAGTTTCCTAATCATCACCCAGACCCATCAGTGAAGAAAAATCTAAAAGAGCTAAAACTTCTAATAAAAGGAAAAAGAGATTTAGGTTTTGCTTATGATGGAGATGCAGATAGAATTGCAGTTTTAACAAAAAAACATAATATCAAAGGTGATACTTTGGCATATTTGTTTTCAAAAACTATGAAAAATCCAGTGATTATCGGAGAGGTTACCTATTCTCAAAATATTTTTGATGAGATTAATACCCATGGAAAATCTATAATGGATAAAACAGGATACTCAAACCTAAGACTTAAACTAAAAGAGTTAAATGCAGACCTAGCAGCAGAAGTATCTGGACATATATTCTTTAATGATAGATATTATGGTTATGATGATGCTATTTATGCAACTCTTAGAGTATTAGAGTTAGTATCTTCTGGTATGAACTTAGATAAAGAGATAAAAAAACTTCCAAAAGTTTATACAAGCTCAAACATTGAGATTTCTGTAAATGAAAATGAGAAGTTTAAAATCATGGATAATATTAAAAAGTTAATAAAAGAGCCTCAAAGAGGTTTTCCAATAATTAAAAACATTATCAAAGTAGATGGAATAAGAATTATATTTGAACATGGTTGGGCACTAGTTAGAGCTTCTAATACCAATCCTATTTTAGTAACAAAATATGAAGCAAGTTCTCATGCAACAGCAGTTTCATATCAAAGAGCAGTAGAAAATTTAATACAAAAGGCAATAGATGAACTTAATAGCACTTCAAGTTAAAACAAGCGATGACTTTCAAAAGAATTTAGAACACTTAAAAGAGTTAATTTTAGAATGTGAAGATAATTCAATAATATTAGCCCCAGAAATTGCTCTGAGCGGTTTTTGTTATGACAGAATGGAAGAAGCAGCCCAGTTTAGTATTAAAGCCATAGAAGAGCTTAAAATGCTCTCTATTAATAAAACAATTGCTCTAACATTCATAACAAAGAAAAATGAGAAGTATTATAATACTTTACATATCTTTCATAATCAAGAATCAATCCATACTCAATCAAAAATGCAACTATTTCCCCTAGGGAATGAATTAGAGTATTTTACAGCTGGAAATGAAGATGATATTAAAATCATTGAGATTAATGGGGTAAAAATTGCAACACTAATTTGTTTTGAATTAAGATTCCCAAGACTATGGGAAAAGGTAAAAGGTGCTGATATTATTTTAAATCCTGCAATGTGGGGATTAAAAAGAAAAGACCATTATGAAACTATCTCTAAATCCCTAGCTTTAGTAAATCAATGTTTTGTAATAGCTACAAACAGTGCTGATGATAATATGGCAAAAGGAAGTGGAATTATTTCTCCTTTTGGAAATGTTACAAGAGATGATAATAAAGAAATTGTTATAGAAAAAATAGATTTAGAAGAAATTAAAAAAGTTAGAAAATATATCAATATAGGATTAGACAATGAGTAAAGCAAAATCAATAATATTTGTATGTTTAGGAAATATTTGTAGGTCACCAATAGCCCAAGGTGTATCAGAGAAATATATCAAAGAAAAAAATTTAGATATTAAAATAGCAAGTGCAGGAACAGGAGATTGGCATATTGGAGAAGCTCCATGTGAACACTCAATAAAAGTTGCAGCTATGAATGATGTGGATATTTCAAAACAAAAAGCTCAAAAAGTGCAAAA
>DKNG01000190.1:0-764 GCA_002470185.1 Arcobacter sp. UBA7394
TGAGCATTTTCAAAATAGCGTAAAGAAAAATCAAATTAAATCTGTAAAGAAATTTGAACTGTCTGAACGAAGTGAGTTTTCAAATTTTAAGATTTCATTTTATTTTTTAGCGATTTTGGAACCAGCCTCACGCTTTTCTTTTGCTTCTTTTCTTTACTAAAAAGAAAAGAAAGAACTATCCCTTCTAAAATAAATCCAAAAACTCCAAATTTTTAATAAATTAAACCCAATAATTCCATAGCGAAATTGCTATATTTATATAGCCCAAAATAGCCCTTTTGCTACAAATAATAATTAAAATATTTATAAATAATAGTGTAAATAATAATATTTTATAATAACTCAAAAATTTCAAAAGTCCCATAAAAGTGCCTAATTGTGGTATCTAAATACCACATATTTCTGATAAAATAATTTTATCTAAAAAATTAGGGGGAGTTTGTCATGAGCCTTGTGATCAATGATAAAAATATATGTTTAAACGATGTAGTTATTAGCCAAAAAGCTTTTTTAGAACAAGACGTTATTGAAGTCGTAAATATAAAAAAAGAGTACCAACCTGAATTTTATAACCTAAAGAATTCTGATATATGTGACAATATTGAAATATATTGTGATTCAGATAATTGTTCTTTAAATTTATTTAAAGAGAATGATAAAACTTTTATCTCAAAAGCTGTAGAAATTTTTGATAAAGATGAGAGCATTTCTATTGAGAGTTTTAACAAACTAATTAAAGAGAAGTTTTCAAAAGTAGAAGGTAT
>DKNG01000190.1:852-3748 GCA_002470185.1 Arcobacter sp. UBA7394
GAGTCTATAAAAGATGCCAATACTAAAATTGAAAATGCTTACAATGAGTTAGTAAAAAAGATATTCTAATATACCTCTAGCAGAGGTATGCTAGAAACTTATAAAGTATAGCCTTTCTGCTACAAATAATAGATAAATTATGCAATAATAATTATAAATATAATAATATTTTTAATTGTCACTTTTTTTATATAATTTCCTAGAAAATACCAAAAAAACGTCACTCTTGTGACGCTAGTTGTGACGCAGAGAAGATAAAATAATTTTATCTCACACCAATGTTACATAGATATGACATTGCAGAGATAGAATAATCGTATCTTAACAAAATGGAGTTTATTATGAGCCTTAGAATTATTGATGAGAATATATATCTGAACAATACTGTTATTAGCAAGAAAACTTTTTTAGAACATGATGTTGTAGAGGTTGTAAATATAGAAAAAGAACATATAAATGATTTCTATAAACTAAAGAATTCTGATATTTGTAATAACATTGAAATTTACTGTGATACAGATAAGTACTCTTTAAATCTACTAAAAGAAGATGACAAGACTTTTATTACTAAAATCATTGGTGTTTTAAATGAAAAGAAAGATATTTCATCAAATGTTTATAATGAGCTAATTTTCAAAGAATTTTCGAACATTGGAGATATAGAAGTTTGTGCAGATGATGACTCAAACAATTTAAATATTCTATTATCAACACAACTAAGAGATAATGAATCTATCCATGAATCAAGCACTAAAATCGACGATGCATACCAAGAATTAGTAAAGAAGTTTTTTTAACATACCTCTTTTGAGGTATGCTTTATTACTCTACTATTCCAGACATTGTTTTTACTTCAATACCTTGGTCTCTCCAAGCATTTACAATCTCTAATAATCCAATACTATCACTTGGCATATGAGGTGCAATAATTACATTTCCTATATTTTGTTCAATAACAGCTTTTTTAACATCTTCAGGAATATGCATAGCAATTATTGTGCCTACACCTGCTTCAAAATATGTTTTGAATACATCAGCTCCACCACTAGTTCCCCCAGCCATTAATACTTCGATTTTTCCTGCATAATCATCGTTTGAGCCAACTCTTATTACAGGTTGTGCTATTTTCTCTTGATAATATTCCCATGAGTTTAGCTCTTCAATAATATCACTTAGTTTTGTTTTTGGTTTATTTTCAAAAGCTTTATTTAGTCTAGTTTGTACTATCTCTTCTGTGATGAAATCTGCTGGAATATGAATATTTAGATATGGCATTTCCATTAGTCTTGCAGCAGAGCTTACACGGTCATAGTTAGAAGCGTGTTGAAGTAGATCTATACTAGCTTGTCTTTTTTTTAATACCTTTTGAGCTTTATTTATAGGTACTCCTGCTTTTACCATTCTATCAATTTGTACATCCATTACTTTTGCAAAATCAACAACACATGAGTCTGCTTTTGGATGATGAGATACAACACAGTCATAACCTAACTGTTGTGCTAGTAATAACTCAGGTGTTTCCATATCAATACCAATTAGTACTTTTTTAATATTTTCACCTTTAACTATGATATTAGTATCATAAGGCATCTTATCTAGTTTTGCTAAGCTCAAAGCTGTATTCATTAAATCATTTGTATTCATATTATTACCTATTTTAGAATCTGTCTTTTAATACAGAAAATTTCACTACTTTAGAAAACTCAAATATTCCATTATCTGTGTGTAAAACTTCTTGTTTTTCTAGTTTTAGAGGTTTTAGTTTTTTATATGATTTTCCTTCATATTTGAAACTGACAAAGTTTTTATCAAGTATTGCTTTTTCTAAGAATCGTAACTCTATATTCATATTAAATCTTTTCTGTTTATTTACACACATGATAAAGTTTAAACATTAAATATAACTTAAAGTCAGTTTTTAAAATTTTAAGTTATTTTTAAAGATTGTAAATAGGTATATAATTTGAATAACAAAGAACATACGGTGTATGAAAATACAAATTAATATATATTAATTTAATTAAAGGATTAGTTATGATGAGAAATGGAATTTATTTAACACTAATACTTTTTCTAGGTGTAATGGGTTATTTTGTTGTAAACTCACTCATAGCGGATAGTAGTGTTATGCTAGCAAGCATTGTCTTTATTGTGGTTAGTGTAGGTATTTTTGTACTTACAACGCACTTTAAGAAAAAAGTAGAGTTAGTACCTGCTCAAAAAATTATCAATGTTATATATATTGGTATTTTAGCCTTATATGGTGTGGTACTAGGTCTATCAATGGTTTATGCCCCAAGTATGGAGCTCGCAACAGCTCGATTTGAAGGTATTTTATTCCTCGTTGGAAGTGCTGTACTTCTATACGGATTATATGTATTTATGAAGAGAAATGTTCTTCATCACTCATAATTATACATTCCCAAGTGGATAACTTGGGAATATTTACAATTTTTGCTTATAAATAACTAACTTTTTACAAAATTTATTTTATAATAATGTTCAAATATATTTTTTAAGGTAGGTATTATGGGGCAAGTTATATTTTCAGTGGATTTAAAAGAAGAAAAGATCTCTTTTGTTAATAATTGTTTCCATAATCTTTTTACTGATATTTCAAAAATACCTTATAATTTTACTGATGACCAAAGATTTTTAGAGATAATCCAAAAAGCAAAAGAATCAATAAGAGAGGGGAATTTGGGTCGTTTCTTCTTGGAAGAAAATGGACAAACACTTCTTTTTGATGTTGATAAAATGCCAAATGATATTTTAGTTTTTGCTGGAAAAAAATTCAATACTCAAGAACATATAAAAACGGAAGAGATTTATACCTTTCTTCGATTACTAACTGATAATTTACCTGATATGGTTTGGGCAAAAGATATTCATGGAA
>DKNG01000176.1:0-17848 GCA_002470185.1 Arcobacter sp. UBA7394
ATCTCTTACTTGTGAGTAGTTGTCATTATTTATATTATGATCATACCTATTGGCATCTCCTCTTATTTCTAAAGATGGTTCTGAATAAGAAGCATCTTGTTTAGCTCCATCAAAACTATTTGGCTCATAATAAGCATTTGTAACTTCTTTTTCTTCATAATTCATTGATCCAGCCGCATGATATGTATTAACATCAACAATTGGTCTATTAACAGGCAGTGATTCATAGTGAGTCCCTACTCTATATCTATGTGCATCTGGATAAGAAAGAATTCTTGCTTGTAACATCTTGTCAGGTGAGAAAGAAATACCAGGAACAATATTTGAAGGAGAAAAAGATGACTGCTCAATCTCATTAAAATAGTTCTTTGGATTTTCATTTAGTGTCATAACCCCAACATTAATCATTGGATAATCACTGTGAGGCCATACTTTTGTTAAATCAAAAGGATTAAAGGAAGCAGTATTAGCTTGTTCCTCATTCATTATTTGAATTTGGAAATCCCATTGTGGGTAGTTTTTGTTTTCAATATTTTCAAATAAATCTCTTTGATTACTCTCTCTATCACTAGCAATTACTTTTGCTGCTTCTTCATTTGTCAAAGTTTTAATACCTTGTTTTGTTTTGAAATGGAATTTAACCCAAAATCTTTCATTATCATTATTGATTAAACTATAAGTATGAGAACCATATCCATTTATATGTCTGTAACTTTTAGGGATTCCTCTATCAGACATTAAAATAGTAACTTGATGTAAAGACTCTGGACTTAAAGACCAAAAATCCCAAGCAGCAGTATTTGATCTTAAATTACTTTGAGGGTGTCTTTTTTGAGTATGAATAAAATCAGGGAACTTTTGAGGATCGCGAATAAAAAATACAGGAGTATTGTTCCCTACTAAATCCCAATTTCCTTCTTTTGTATAAAACTTCAAGGCAAAACCTCTCACATCTCTTTCAGCATCTGCGGCACCCATTTCTCCTGCAACTGTTGAGAATCTTAATAAAAGTCGAGTTTTTTCACCTTTTTGTAAAACCTTAGCTTTTGTAAAAGCTGAAATATCATGAGTTATTTCTAATTCTCCAAAAGCACCACTTCCTTTAGCATGAACAACTCTCTCAGGTATACGTTCTCTATTTTGGTGAGCAAGTTTTTCAATTAATTGATAATCTTGCATTAAAATTGGACCTCGATCTCCCGCAGTCATTGAATTTTGGTTATCACTTATTGGATTACCAGCTGTTGTAGTCATTGTTTTTTTCATTCTCTTTTCCTTTGGATAATTTTTTTCCTTAAATAAAGTTTATTACACTTAAACTTAGTTAGTACTTAAAATTATCCTAGGAAAATAATTATCCTTTAATATTTCATAGATTATTGATTTTTTTAATCAACTATTACCTAATCTATCCTATAATAAACGCTTCAAAAATTAAAGGCAGAGATAAAGATGCAAGATACTATTAAAATATTTAATGCTAAAGAAAACAATTTAAAAAATATTAATTTAGAAATACCAAAAAATAAGCTTATTGTATTTACTGGACTTTCAGGTTCTGGTAAATCTACATTAGCTTTTGATACACTTTATGCGGAAGGTCAAAGACGATATATTGAGTCATTATCGGCTTATGCTAGACAGTTCTTAGATAAAGTAGGAAAACCAGATGTTGAAAGAATTGAAGGACTAACACCTGCAATTGCAATTGATCAGAAAACAACATCAAAAAACCCAAGATCAACAGTAGGAACAATTACAGAAGTTTATGATTATTTTAGACTTTTATATGCAAGAGTTGGAAAACAACATTGTCACCAATGTGGAGATCCAATTTCACAAATGAGTGCTTCTGATATTATTGATCAAGTACTAAAACTTCCTGAAAACTCTAAGATAGTAATTACTGCACCTCTTATTAATAGAAAAAAAGGTACTTTTGCTGATTTACTAGAATCTCTAAGAGGAAAAGGTTATGTTAGAGCCATGATTGATGGAGTTATGGCTAGACTTGATGAAGAAATTGAGCTTGAAAAAAATAAAATGCATACAATCAAAGTAGTAATTGATAGGGTTGTTGTAAAAGCTGAAAGTAAAGAAAGAATTGCACAAGATGTTGAAAAAGGTCTAAAAGAGAGTTTTGGAGAACTTGAAATAGAAGTTCTAAATCACGAAGCTGTTGGAGTTGAAAAACATATTCATTACTCTGAACATATGGCGTGTTTTAATTGTAAGATCTCTTTTGAACCTTTAGAGCCTTTATCATTCTCATTTAACTCACCAAAAGGTGCTTGTTCATCTTGTGATGGTTTAGGTATTAGATACGCATTAGATATGAAAAAAGTAGTAAATGATGAACTACCTTTAGAAGATGGAGCTATTAGAATTATCTATGGTTTCAATAAAGGTTTCTATTTTAAAATGTTAATTGCTTATTGTGAAGCTGCTGAAATTGATGTTACTATTCCATTTAAAGAACTACCAGAACATCAAAGAAAAGCTGTATTACATGGTGGAATTGAAGAAGCTAAATTTGAATGGAAAAGGCATAAACTTACTAGAAAATGGGAAGGAATTGTTAAATTAGCTTATGACATGATCAAAGATGAAAAAGACATGGCTGAGTTTATGACAGAGAAAACTTGTGATTCTTGTAATGGTAATAGATTAAAACCCTCTTCTCAAAGTGTATTTGTAGCTGGTAAAACTATTAGTGAAGTTATCAATAAACCAATTGAAGATGCTCATGCATTTTTCCAAGATGAAAAGAATTTTGAATACTTTAGTGATAAAAACCAAATGATTTCTGCTCCAATTTTAAAAGAGATTAAAGAGAGAATATTCTTCTTAAATGATGTAGGACTTGGTTATATTACTTTAGGTAGAGATGCTAGAACAATTTCAGGTGGAGAAGCTCAAAGAATTAGAGTTGCATCTCAAATTGGTTCAGGCTTAACAGGAGTTATGTACGTACTTGATGAACCTTCAATTGGTTTACATGAAAGAGATACATCAAAACTTATTAAAACACTAAAAGCCTTACAAGAAAAAGGTAATACTGTAATTGTAGTTGAGCATGATAAAGAGACTATTGAAGCTGCTGATTATATTGTAGATATTGGTCCAAATGCCGGTAAATATGGTGGAGAAGTTGTATTCAATGGAACACTTAAACAAATGAATAAAGCCAAGACTTTAACAGCTCAATATATGACAGGTAAGAAAAAGATTGATTACCAATACAATAGACCTCAAGAAGAGTTTATTGAAATTAAAAATGTAACTATTAATAATATTAAAGACTTAGATGTAAAAATTCCTCTAAAAAATCTTTGTGCAATTACAGGAGTTTCAGGATCAGGGAAATCATCTTTAATTTTACAAACTTTATTACCAGTTGCAAAAGAGTTATTAAATCATGCAAGAAAAGTAAAAAAAGTTGATGGGGTAGAAATTGAAGGTTTAGACGTACTTGATAAAGTAATTTATTTAGACCAATCACCTATTGGAAGAACACCTAGATCTAATCCTGCAACATATACTGGATTAATGGATGAATTAAGAGGTCTGTTTGCTAAAACTAAAGAAGCAGAAATTAGAGGTTACAAAATTGGTAGATTCTCATTTAACGTAAAAGGCGGTAGATGTGAGAAATGTCAAGGTGAAGGTGAAATCAAAATTGAAATGCACTTCTTGCCAGATATTATGGTTAAATGTGACGATTGTTTAGGTCAAAGATATAATGCACAAACTTTAGAGATTTACTACAAAGGTAAAAATATATCTGATGTATTAAATATGAGTGTAGATGAAGCTTTAGAGTTCTTTGTAAAAGTACCTAAAATTCATGCAAAATTAAAAACACTTTCTGATGTTGGTTTAGGATATATTACTCTTGGGCAAAATGCAGTAACACTATCAGGTGGAGAAGCACAAAGAATTAAACTATCAAAAGAGTTGAGTAAAAAAGATACTGGAAATACATTATATGTACTTGATGAACCTACAACTGGTCTTCATTTTGCAGATGTTGATAGACTAACAAGAGTATTACATCACTTAGTTGATTTAGGAAATTCTGTATTAGTAATTGAACATAATCTAGATGTTGTTAAGAACTCTGACTGGGTAATTGATATGGGTCCTGAAGGTGGAAATAAAGGTGGGTTACTTGTAGATGAAGGAACACCAAAACAACTAGCAGCAAACCATAAAAAGTCTGGCTCTTACACTGGATATTATTTAGATAAAGAGTTTCAAGACTAATGAAAATAGATTATTCAATATTCAATCAAGAAACAGCAATAGATAGATTTATCTTTGCTGTAGAAAATAAATATTATGTTGAAGCCCATGAACTTCTTGAAGATGATTGGAATGAATTTAAAAGAGAAGGTCAAAGAGAAAAAGCTTTAGTTTTAAAAGGTTTAATCAATGGAGCAACAGCTCTTGCTTTATATCATATAAAGAAAAAACCTCACGGACACAAAAAAGTTTGGCCAGCTTTTGAAAAATACATTCCCCTGCTTGATGAAGTAGAACTAGATCAAAAAGAGAAATTTTATAAAGCCAAAAAATTACTTATAGATCTAAATAACAAATTAATTACAGAATAAAAAAAGAAAAAGAAATCAAGTAATATCTTCTACTTTGATTTCTTAAGAATCACTATTCAAACTCATAATATATGATTTTAATTTCATCATATCTTCTGTAGGGTACTGATTTTCAGAACTTCCTCTTTGAGCTTTTACAAAAAAATCATGGGATGCATTATTAAACCCAAAATTTGTATTAGTAAGTGTAAACTCATATGTATTTGCAGAGCTATTTAATTCAGCTTTTTTAACTTCAGAACTTTTATCAGTTTTTAAAAACTCATCTTGTTGAACTTCTTCTAACTGATTTCTTTCACTAAGTTTTGAAGTTGGACTAGATGAATGTACTTGTTCTACTTCTATAGCTTTAGCATCTATATATTGATCTAGCTTAGGTATTAGTCCAAATTCCATTACATCCTCCTTCAAATGAAACTTTATAATAATATTATACACGATTTCTATTGTTTTTGTCAAAATGTTAAGTTTATTTTGCTATTATTAGTTACTATTTATTTATTCAAAGGAGTCTTTATTGGAAGATAATTCCCAGAGGTGCAATTTAATTACAAGTGAGCACAAATGGAAATCTTAGTCTTACTATTTTTCGCTGTTGTAGGAGTTTCATTCCTATGTTCTATTTTAGAATCAATCCTACTATCTACTAACGTATCATATATTGCTGTTCTTGAGAAGAAAAACCCAACAGCTGGTAAACTTCTTAAAAAACTCAAAGGTGATATTGATATCTCTATAGCATCAATTCTTATTTTAAATACTATTGCTAATACACTAGGAGCTACTGCCATTGGGGTGCAAGCACAAAATGTATTTGGTGGTGATAAAACTCTTGTTATGATTACTTCAATTGTTTTAACTTTTTTGATTTTATTTTTTGCTGAAATTATTCCTAAAACAATCGGTGCAGTTTATTGGAAGCAACTAGCTCCAATTGCAGGAAGAATTATCAAAATATTTATTTTCATTACATACCCTCTTATTATAATCACACAATTTGTAACTAAAAAAATTGGTTCAGATAATAATGATTCGATATCGAGAGAAGAGTTAATACATTCTACACTATTAAGTGAAGAAGAAGGAATTATTGGAGATTTAGAATCTGATATTATAGAAAATACTTTAACTCTAAATAATATGAAAATCAAGGATATTTTAACTCCTAGATCTGTTGTTTATGCTGTTGACAAAAGAAATTCAATAAAAGATATTATTGAAGACAAAAGAACTTTTAAATTTTCAAGAGTTCCTATTTATGACGGCAGTATTGATAATATTGTTGGTTTAGTTTTAACTAAAAAACTATTCAAACAAGCACTTATTGACAAAGAAGTTACAATAGAATCTATTATGAAACCCGTAGTTTCATTAAATGAAAATATTCCTGTATCAAAAGCATTAAATATGTTTATTCAAAAGAAAGAACACATGTTTATAGTTGCTGATTCATATGATCAAACAGAAGGTATTGTTACATTAGAAGATTGTATTGAAACACTTCTAGGATTAGAAATTATGGATGAATCTGATACAACTCCGGATATGAGAAGACTTGCTTTAAATAAAATGAAAGCAAAAAGAAAAGAGAAGGAGAGAGAAAGTAAATGAGTTTTAAAAACACGATAATTAGTATTTTTGTAGTATTTGTACTAGCGTTAATGATTGCAGATGGTGAACCTGAGCCAATGGCACACTGGTCTTATGAAGGTGAAGAGGGTCCAAAAAACTGGTCTGAACTTGATGAAAGATATTCTATGTGTATTGAAGGGTCAAATCAATCACCTATTAATATCACTAATACAATCGAAGCAAAACTTTTACCTTTAGAATTAAAAGATAATTCAAAGGGAACTACTTTTATTAATAATGGTCACACTGTACAAGTAAACTTTGCAGGTGGAAGTACATTAACATTAGATGGAAAAGAATATAGCTTAAAACAAGTTCATTTCCATACACCAAGTGAAAATACAATTGAAGGTAAATCTTACCCAATGGAAGCACACTTAGTTCATGCAAGTGGATCAAGTTTAGCAGTAATTGGTGTAATGTTTGAAGTTTCAAATGATAACACTGTATTAAACAAAATCTTAAGAAACTTACCTGAAAATGAAGGTGATTCAAATGAACTTAAATCACTTGTTTCTGGATATGAGTTATTACCTGAAATCAAAGATTACTACAGATTTAATGGTTCTTTAACTACTCCACCTTGTTCTGAAGGTGTTAAATGGGTTGTGTTAAAAACTCCTGTACAAATATCTGAAAGTCAATTAAAAGACTTTACTTCTGTTATGCCTGAAAATAACAGACCAATTCAAGAAATTAACGCAAGAACTATCTTACACTAATTTCTTAAAATAGCTACGTTAAAAGAGAGTGTCATTTGACATTCTCTTTTTTTTTATATAAACTTCTCAAAAATATTTTAAAGAGAATTAATGAAAAATTTAAATGAGTTTATACAAGATTTCCAAAGTTTAACACTAAGCACAAATGACAAACAAAACAATCCTTTTTCTTCTTATGCACCTTTTGTAAAAGATGATAATCACTACTATGTATTTATTTCAGATATGGCGAAACATACTCATAATCTAAGAGAAAATAAAAACTGTAGTCTTTTTTTTATTGAAGATGAAAAAGAGTGTTCTAATATATTTGCAAGAAAAAGAGCAACAATTCAATGTGAAAGTATTGAGTTTGAAAAAGAGACAAAGGAAGAATCAAATATTTTAGAATTATTTGAAAATAAATTTGATAAAAAAATGGTAGATATGTTAAAAGCAATGAAAGACTTCCATATCTTCCAATTTAAGCCATTTTATGGGGAAGCAACATTTGGTTTTGGTAAAGCATATAATCTTGGAGGAGAAGGCTTTAGTGAGTTTGTACAAAGAGAGAGCACAAACAGCGGTCATGGTCATAAATAAAAGTAGTTAAATACTACTTTTATTTAATAATTTCTTCTCATCTTCTACTTTTAATATTAGAAATCCAACTAATATAAATACAATATTCTTAACTATATATTGCCCTACAATTGTAAAAGCATAAGGAGCATTTGTAAAACTAAGCTCTGGGAAAATAAACAGAGGTAAGAAAGTCAAAACCATATGAATTAAAAATAGTATAGTAAAATACCTTGTATATATTCCAAGAATAAATCCAATTCCTACTAATACTTCCCATAAAGCTAATAATTTAATTGAAATTATTGATGGAATTAATCCATTAAACATCCAATTAATTGTATTTATTGCTAAATCTTCCGCAGGGCTTAACTCTGGGAAAAATTTCAACATTCCATACCATAAGAATATTATTCCCAAAGAAATTCTCAACAAGTTTACTATATTTTTCAAAACAACTCCAGATTATTAATTTTGATAATTATAATCAAATAAGATTAAAACCTTTATATAAATAAGCCCTTTTTTATTATAGTTTTATCAATAGGAGTTAATATAATATTTAATTATTTAGCTCTTAATAAGAATTTTAAATTTATCAATTAAAAACTCTATTTTTAAATCATAAGCTAAACTCAGTGCACTATTTCCTAATTCATCTTCATGACTAATTAAAGCCCCATTGTTAATAAGATAATCAATACTTTGTAACTTATTATATAAAACTGCATAAATTAATGGTGTTGATTTAACATTATCAAATTCATTAATATCTAAACCACAATTTTTTAAGCACTTAATCATTTTTACATCATTTTTGTAAACAGCATAATTTATCGCAGATAAACTATCTGTCACATTCCTATTAATACCAAGTTCAATTAGTTTTCTAATAACTTTAAACTTACGATTATATATCGCCCAAAAAAGTGCATTTCTTCCATTATCATCTCTTACATTTAGATTTAGTCCAAGTGATATTAATTGTTCTATTTTGTCATCTAACCCTAAGGAAACTGCTTCAAATAATAAATTCCAGCCACTTTTATTTGAATGATTTATATCGGCACCATTTAATAGTAATAGTTCAAAAGTACTTTTGTTATCTAAGTTAAAAAATAATTCACTTGATAGTATTTCACTAAAAGACCTATTAATTATAATATTATTTGACATTTTCTCTCCTCAATATTTAATATTGATAATTGTTATCATAATAAAGTTATTCTTAATTACTCATTAAGGGAAAAAAGAAGATTAGAAAATCTAATCTACTTTTTACTAGAAGGTATGAATATTTTCCCATCTCCTGATATTAAAATGGCTAGACCTTTAGTATTTTCAAATTGAGAAAGTATAATTAAAAGAATCATCATTAAAGGAACAGATAAAAACATTCCAATTGTTCCCCACATAGCACCCCAAATTACTAATGATAAAATCACAACAAATTGAGATATATTTAATTTATTTCCCATAAGCCTTGGATAAAGTATATTTCCAATTACAAACTGGATTAAAGCTAAACAAGCTAATAAAAACATTACTTGTGTTAAATCTGTAAACTGTACTAATGCAAAAGCTACTGGTACTAAAACAGCTATAATACTTCCAATAGTAGGAATAAAATTTAATATAAAAGCAATAAATCCCCAAAGTATTGCACCTTGTAAGCCAAACATCTCACATATTAAATATGTCAAAAACCCTGTAAACATACTAATGATTGTTGTAATAGATAAATACATTCTAATTGTATGAGAAATTGAAGATAATACCTCTTTTGCTTTTGATCTTGTATCATAGTTTTTAAATAAAGCATTTATTTTTGCATTAAAAAATCTTTGATCAATTAATAAAAAAAGTACATAAAGTAAAATTTGCATAATATTACTAACAATTGAGCTAAAAGCTGAAATCACTTTGTTAATTAAAGAAGCTATACTAAACTGCTCAAATAACTTCTCTAAACGTATTGCTATATCAAAACCAGTTTTATTTGATAACTGCTCTATTAATACATTAAACTTATCATCTAATTGTGCAATAGTAGAACTAAGCTCAACCATAGAAGAAGCAATAAAACTACCAATTTGAAGCATAGATACTACTATTACTATTAAAGACAGAGGAATAGCTATTAAATCGCCTATATTTGAGTCTAAATAAGGAAGTTTCTTAATTTGATTTGCTAAGGCGTTAATTAAGAACCAAATTAAAATTGCAATTGCTATTGGAGTTAATATATTGTTTAAAGTTGAGAGAGAATAAACCATAATAAACATAAATGCAAGAAAATAAAATGCTGATGCAAAGTTTGTATTATAAAGTCTAGGTTGGGGATTATCGTTTGTTACTATATTTTGTTTTAAGTGATCCAAGTTTTTACCTTTTAAATTATTAGGATAATAATATCAGATAATATATTTAAAAGACTAAAGTTTGTTATTTTCTAAGAATTTTGTATCAACTTGTTTTTCTAAGTCAGTTTTTAACATCTCTTCAATTTTTTTATCAATTAAATCAAATGTTTTAGATTCAGTATTAGTTGTAATAACTGGTTTTTCTTTGTTAAAGATTTTTTGAGCTTCTTCGTAGCCTCTTTTTAAACCTCTTTTTGTTTCTTCTAAAGCATCTACATCATTACCAGTAATTTTTTCTACATACTTGGCAATTCTTTTTGCAGTTTCATCTTCAGCGAAAAAAGAGTCTTTTTTTAATAAATCTTTAGCTTCTTTTTTATCAAGTTTTGATAATTCTTTACCTTCATAACCTATTGATTCTAAAGTTAATTCATCACCAAATTTTTTACCTTCAAAGAAAGATGCATAATCAGAGTTTCCATTAGCTATTTGAGATACTACATGTTGAGCATTTGCATTTGCTTGGGAAAATTGCGCAGTTTTTTTATTTATAAAGTTTTGGATATTGTCATTTGAGATATTTACACTAACTGCTGAGAAGTTAAGTTTTGTCTCTTCTGTTTTTTCAACTAATTGAGTTTTATCTAAGTCATTAGATGTTTCACTTGGTTGATTCGTAGTGACATTGTTAAAATATAGATTATTTTGCTCTATACTCAAATTCATTATGTATCCTTTAATATATACTTATTATACTTTTACAATTCTTATTTTTTTCTTAAGTTAAAACAATTTGTATAAGAGTAACCTATTAGTGGTAGTTTATAATAAATGTTTAAAGATATATTATTTCTTATATTTCTCTAAAAAAGTATCGATTTCTTCTCTCATAGTATTCATATAACCTCTTGAGCTTGTATATAAATAAAAGGCTGATTGAACCATAAAGAAATAGAAAGCATTTGTATATCCAATATATACAAAAATTACATCTGCTATAAAGAAGCAAATAAAGGCATATCCTCTTACAACATGATTATGACTAGACAAAATAAAACTTCCAAAAATAGCAATTGATGCTGCAATTAAATCTATAATTAAAACAGTAAAATCAATATTTTCCATATTAGGAAGAATTTGAAAAATTAAAATTGAAATATATATTGTTAAGGCGGAAGTCATTAGAAGAACATCTCTTCTTCTATTCATAGTTAGTCGGTAAATACCTAAAATAGCAGTTACAAAGAAAAGTATCATTTGTATAATTACAGGAACTTTTCCGTTTAAAGTAAAGAATGTTAATAAAGCAAGGTTTGATATAAAAAAACTTACAAATCCCCAATATAAAGGTCTTGTGTTCTCTTTAGTACTTAGTGATGTTAAGTACGCACCCATAATAGAAAAAATTGCACCTAGGGCTTCAAGTATTATCATTATTATCCAAACTTATTAAATTTATGCAATTATAGTGAATTTAACCAAATTTTCAATAAATATAATGTGTATTTAACTATAATTTCAAAAAATCAAAAAAGAAGTATTATTGGAAGAATTAGATTGTAGAGAAAATTGTTATGTTTGTTATAGACCTATTAGTTCTTGTGTATGTAAACACACACCAGAAGCTGTTAAAACAAATAGTAAGTTTGTTATATTAATGCACCCAAAAGAGTTTAGAAAAACAAAAAATGGAACCGGTCATATAACTAGAAATTCATTAACAAATAGTGAGGTTTTAATTGGTATAGATTTTACAAATAATAAAAGAGTAAATGAACTAATTAATGGTGGAGACTACGAACCTTATTTACTTTATCCCCATGAAAATAGTATCAAACTAAATACAGAAGCTCTACCCTCAAATAAAAAACCAGTAATTTTTATATTAGACTCTACTTGGGCTTGTTCAAAAAAAATGCTCAGAACAAGTAAAAATTTACAAAACTTAAAAAAGATTAGTTTTTTAAATAATAAATCTTCACAATTCAAAATTAAAACACAACCTAATCAATACTGTTTATCTACAATTGAATCTACTTTATGTGTATTAGAGCAATTAAATAGATTAAAAGTGGAAAATATTAAAACAGACTCTCTTGATAATTTTTTAAATCCTTTTGAAAAGATGGTTGACTATCAACTTAAGTGTATTAAAGAGGAAAATGGTTTCGTAAGATATAAACGTCCTTATAAAAAAACTGTTTAATAAAGTTTATATTTACGATTTTAAACTTAAAAGTAATGTAATCGATTTGAAACAATATAATTTCTAAAGGTATTTTTTTCCTTTTTTGAATATAATAGTACAAACTAAGATAAATACAATTATTTGGAGTATAGAATGAAATTTTTATTATTTATATTTGTTTTTCTCTTTCTAAATACTCTATCTTTTGCAAATACACAATTGACAGATGAAAAAAACCTAGTAGAAAAACAAATATTAGAAGAGAAAAGCTTTGAAGAGAAAAGCAGTGATTATATTAAAAAACTTTTAAGATCAAGAAAAGCCCCTTTATTTTTTTTAACAAGAAAAACCTTAAAAAAATACTATAAAACTTTTGATTACCAATTAATTTGGACTAATGAAGATGGAGTTAAAGATATTGCTATAAAATTATTAGACAGTATCAAAAATGACCCAGTAATAAAACCTCACTCAAAAGATGCATTTAGATTAAATAAAATTATTAGAGAATTAAACTCTCTTAATACATCTCCAAAAAGATTTATAGAGAGTATGACTAAAATTGATTTTATGTTAACAGGTGTTTACAATAGATATATGTGGTTTCTCTCAAGAGGATACATTGATTGGAAGAAGTTTAAAAGTGAGTTAGAACTTATTAAAGAGAAAGAAGAGATTAATAGTGGTTGGGAAAAGTATAACGTAAGAAAAAACCATAAAAAACTTCTTTTAAAGGCTATTAATGAAAATGATTTAGATTTAGCTTTTAATGAAGTAAACTTTACTTACCCACAAGCAAAAGAGTTATCACATAAAATACTTGATTTTGAAACTATTGCTCAAAATGGCGGTTATACAATACTACCTAAAAGTAAAGCTTTAAAACTTGGTAAGATATCGCCAACTATCAAAATACTAAGACAAAGATTAGTTGAAAGTAATGATCTAGAGAGTAATAACTGTGATATTGACTCAATGCCCCAAGCACAAGAATATAGTGATACCAAAGAAGTAAGGTTAGTTACTCAAGGCTCTGATATTATTGAAAATGACTGTTTTGAGTTATTTGATGAAAGTGTAAAAGATGCAGTTATCTCATTTCAAAAAAGACATGGTATAGAAGCAGATGGAATTGTTGGACCAAATACAAGAAAATATCTAAATATCCCAGTTGAAAATAAAATCACTCAAATGAGATTAAACTTAGAAAGAATGAGATGGATGCCTAGAGATTTAGGTGAGAAGTTCTTAGTTATTAATATCCCAGAATATAAATTAAAAATGTATGATGAGGAAAAAGTAAAATTAGATATGAGAATTGTAGTAGGAAAAAGAAAACACCCTACTCCTGTATTTTCTCATAAAATGTCATTTATAGTAATTAATCCTTATTGGAAAATTCCCAATAGTATTGTTACAAAAGAGATTATTCCAAAAATGCTTAAAGAACCTGATTATCTGACAAAAACAGGAATTAATGTACATCAAACTTGGGATATAAATTCTGATATTTTAGACTCTAATAGTGTAAATTGGAGTTTATATATTAAAGAAAAAACAACAGCTGAACCAGGTGATATAAAAGAAAATCAAACAATTGCAGTAGAAAAGAAACTACCTATCTACAGATTTATTCAAGTTCCAAGTGATACTAATCCTCTTGGAAGAATTAAGTTTATGTTTCCTAATAGATATTCAGTTTATTTACATGATAGCCCAGCAAAACATATATTCGAGTATGATAAAAGAGCTTATTCTCATGGTTGTGTTAGACTTGCTCAACCAAAAAAATTACTTGAAGCTATTGCATCTAGTGACGTAAATGTAGACTACACAGAGGCTAATAAGTTTTTAGAGGAAATTGATAAAACTCAAATCCAATTAGATAAGAAAATTCCAGTACATATGGTTTATTTGACATCATGGATTGATGAAAAAGGTATTATTCAATTTAGAGATGATATTTATAAATATGATGAAATTCAAAAAGAGTTGTTATATAAAATAAACTAATTTAATCAAAGATTTTAGTCTTTGATTAAATACAATTTATCTTTAATATAATTAATACTTTTTACTTGTAATTGGTGAGTTGGGTTTAAAACTTTCATAAAGAATCTAACTTCTGCATTTGTAAAACCGTCTAGTTCTTTATCTTTCATAGAAACTTCATCATTATCTTGAAGTCTTAATCTTTTTAGTTTTCCATTTGTTTCTTTTGCATAATAAACTATATCTAGTTCTGTTTGATTTACTTTCTCAATAGTTACAATAATTCTATCTGTTCTAACTTTAAGATTAAAAGTTGGGCATAAAAACATAAAGTCTTTTGTTTCAATATAACCAATATATAATTTAGTATAAATATCAAAATATAAACCAAGTTTTTTAGAAGAGAAAAACTTCAAATCAACATCAAACTTCTCATGGGATCTTGATTTTGTTAGAATCCATTCAAGTGTTGGGAAATATTGAAATTTTTTATATCTTACTTTTAAAGCCTCTATAAACTTCTTATGAACAGGAGATTTTAGAGTTTTTAAATTCTTTTTTGTTTTTTTAGCAAAAATAATCTTTTTAATTAATTCTTCATCATCTAAATCTTTTGTAACCCATACAGTAGCATATTCAGGAAAGTTTCGAATTCCTATAGCACCATCTGTTAAGATTATTAAAGCTCTGATTATAAGTGTTGGAAAAATCATTTTTAAAAGGGCATATTTTTTTGCAAGACGCTTATTTAAACTAGAAGTTTTTTTAGAAGTACTCATCTCAACAAAATAAATTGAGTCTTTAGTGAAAAATAAGGCATCAAACTCACTAATATCTTTATATGCAGATTTATATACGATTTGTGAACTTCTATCAATTAGTAGTCCACTTTTAATATATAAGTTTTCTTTATCTTGATAAGGACCTTTTACTACAAACCTAGTAATTTCTTCATCTTGTGAAGCATATTGTAAAAGTAATTCATAAACAATATTTTCATAAACCTCACCTCTAAAACTACTATATGCAGATATATATGATGGATCTTCAGTTGAAATATTATTTCTAAAAAGTGCTCTTAGACTTTTACTATCATAAGAGTAATGGAAAAGATTTTCTTTTATATCGTCGATATTAAGATTTTTGATTTTGTCTGTTATTTTAAATTGATGCAATTTTCTAAGTATAAATACTTTGTCCCTTTATAAGTTGAGGAATTATATCTAAATAAATATTAATTGCAAAAAAACATTAATTTTTAAAAGTAAAGAAAAAAATATTATTTTTTATTTTTTATATTAAACTTTATGATACAATAAAAAATTATTAATATAGAGGCTAATATGAATGATAAAAAATTAAATGAGATTTTATTTATATCTAAAACACTGAATGTACTATATGTGAGTCAAAAGAAAGATGAGAATGATTCTCTTATTTCTTATTTAAATGGAATATTCAAAAAAGTTATTTGTACTACGGATGGTGATGAAGCTATTGATATATTTCAAAATAATAAAATATCTGTTGTAATTACAGATATTGAAATAAATTCACTAAATGGTTTTGATCTAATAGAAAATATTTTACATCAGAATAAAAACATTTTAACAATCATATATACTCAAATCCAGAACCATGAATATTTCTTAAAAACTATTGAACTTGGAATTGATGGTTATTTATTAAAACCTTTTAAAGAAGAAGATTTTAAAAAGATTTTATTCAAATCAATTGAAAAATGCAAAGTAAAAAAAGAGCATAAAAAAATAAAGAAAAACTTTGATTTACTAACACAATATCAAGAGTTAGTAGATAAAAGTACAATTATTTCTAAAACTAATTCAAAAGGTGTTATTACTTATGTAAATGATAATTTTTGTAAAGTTTCTGAATATTCTAAAGAAGAATTAATTGGGAAAAGCCATAATATTGTTAGACATCCAGATAATAGTAAAAAACTTTTTTCTGACATTTGGAATACTATAAAAAATGAAAGAGAAGAGTGGCATGGTATTATTAAAAATTTAACAAAACTTGGGAAACCATATTATGTTAAAACAACAATCAAACCAATTCTAGATCAAAAAAACAATATTATTGAATATATTAGTGCAAGAAGCAATGTTAGTGCTATTATGAGTGATAAAAAACATCTTATTGATAAAATCGATGAAAACAACTTGTCTTTGCTTGTACTTATTCAAATTGAAGAGTTTGATATGTTAGATAAATTCTATAATATTGAAACTATTAACAAAATAGAAAAGATTTTCGGTTACAATATTTTATCATGTTTACCAAGTGGTTTTATTTTTGAAGATGTATATAATATTGGAAATGGTAGATTTGCTTTACTAACAGATTTCTTTACATACTCAAGATCAGAACAAAATATTAATGAGTACCTTAAAAATTTTGTTCAAAATGTAAAAGACTCGGCCTTTGAAATTGACGATATTGAATATGATTTTCATATAATTATTAGTTACTCTTTCGGAAAAGAACATCTATTTGAAGATGCAAAATGTGGTCTTGAAGACGCAGTTGAAGAAAAAGGTCTTATTAAATACGCAAATGATTTATCAATTAAAGAACATATAGAAGCTAAGAAAAATATTGAAGTTATGAAGATGGTAAAAATAGCTTTAGATAACTATAAAATCGTTTCATATTTTCAACCAATTATTAACAACCAAACTAAAGAAATAGAAAAGTACGAATCTTTAGTTCGGTTAGTTGATGAAAAAGGAAAAGTTCTCTCACCATTTATGTTCTTAGATGTATCTAAAAAAGGTAGTTACTACACAAAAATCACCCATAGAGTATTAGAAAACTCTTTTAAGATGTTAGCGTATATCTCAACAAAATTATCAATTAACCTATCTTCTTTAGACATAGAAAGAGAAGATACAAGAGAGATGTTATATGAGCTTTTAGAAAAGAATAAAGAAGATACACATAGAATCATTTTTGAGTTACTAGAAGATGAAAATGTAAAAGATTTTGAAGTAATCAAAACTTTTATTAAAAAAGTTAAAAAAATGGGCGTTCAAATTGCAATTGATGACTTTGGTTCTGGATACTCAAACTTTGAGAGATTGTTAAACTTTGAACCAGATATTCTTAAAATTGATGGAACTCTAATTAAAAATATCGTTGATAATAAATATAGTAGAAATGTTGTAGAGACAATCGTATCATTTGCTCAAAAACAAAATATTGTTACAATTGCAGAGTTTGTAGAGAATGAAGAAATTTTTAATATACTTAACGATTTAGGAGTTGACTACTCACAAGGTTACTATTTTGGGAAACCAGAAAATATAACTATTAATTAACACAAAGAGAAAATATGTCAAAAAATATATTAATAACAGGTTGTAGTTCAGGATTAGGACTAGCACTTTGTAAGTTTTATTTAGAAAAAGGTTTTAATGTTTATGGCATAAGCAGAACAAAACCAGATATTACAAATGAGAATTTCTACTTTAAAAGCTTTGACTTATCAAAAATTAAAGAGATAAAATCAGTTTTAAATGGATTTATACAAAATATTGGAAATATTGAAAATGTTTATTTAAATGCGGGAATGTTAGGGGAAATTAAATCTTCTTTTGATCTATCAATTGATGAATTAAATGAAGTATATGAACTAAATGTATATGCAAATAAAGAACTTTTAGATATTTTATCTTCAATAGAAGTAGCAAAAGTTGTAGCTATATCATCTGGAGCCTCACATAATGGCTCAAAGGGTTGGGGTTCATACTC
>DKNG01000176.1:17943-27076 GCA_002470185.1 Arcobacter sp. UBA7394
ATTATATGCAATAGCTCCAGGAGTTATTGAAACACCAATGACTGATTATATTAGATTTAAAATAGATGATGAAGTTTATACTTCTGCAAAAAGATTAAAAGAAGGTCATATTCAATCTGCTAAAGAAGCAGCTTCTAGACTACATGAAGCATTAGAGCAAAGCCAAGATATCCAAAGCGGCTCTTTCTTTGATGTAAGAGATATATAAAAGGAAATTCCTTTTATATACCTAGATTTCTCATAAAATTACTCGCAATAATTGAACTTTTTTCTTTAAACTTTATTGCAATATCTTCTGTAAATATTTTATCAACTGATTCGAAAAATAGTTTTATCCAAGTTTCAAAAGCTTCTCTATCTAAACCACTCATTTGAGCATGAGGAGGAAATGGAAAACCTCTATAATCTCCAGAACCTGTAATTAATGTTGTCCAAAAATCAGTTAATAAATCCATATGGGTTTGCCATGTCTGAGACTTCATATCAGGCCCTAAATGCTCAATAAAAAAAGGAGCTAATTTTTCATTTTTTAATACTCTTGTATAAAATGTTATTACTAATTTATTAATATTTTGTTTATCTAATTGCTTTGTTTGCAAATATAATTCCTTTAAATTTTTTGTAATATATTTAAATATTTATACTTTTTAATTGATTTAAATCAAGAAATCAAAGTAAAGCTTCACCCATCATACCAATAATAAAACCTAAATTTACTCCAATTGCTATATATCTACTGCTTTTTAATCGTAAAGAAGGAGCTATATCTTGAAAAATCAAATATAGAATTCCACCACTAGCAAAAAGCATCAAACAAGATGTAATTTCTATTTTATCATCTAAAAACATATATCCTAAAGATGAGAAAATCACACCAATAAAACTAAGAGCAAATAAAATCACTAAAGATTTCTTTTTAGACAAATTACTTTTTCTAAGTTCCAAATATGAGTTAAAAGACTCAGGTAAATTCTGTAAAGCAATAAATAAAGCTAATAAAATCCCAACCTTATGGTCATAAACAAAAAGTGCCCCTAAAGCAATAGATTCAGGAATAAAATCTAAAAGCATTGCCAAAACCTGAGGTATCTTAGCACTATTTTTTTCTATAAAAGCATCTAAATAATAAAAAGTAATAGCTCCTAGTAAAAATACAAATACACTAGTAAAAAGTGAAACATTATGCATTCCTTTGGGTATTAATACAAAAGATACAGCCGCTAGCATAATTCCTGTACCAAAAGCTACTAAAAAATGAATGATTTTTTCTTTTAATATTTTATTGTGTAAGTGTTCTTCAAAATAAGCGGAGCTAAGACCACCTATAAAAACAGTAATACCAGCGAAAAAAGAAAAGATGAGTACTTCTAAAAGCATGAGAGAAAAACCCTATAAATATAATATTTTTATATATTATACCATAGGGCTAATTTTATTTTTGTTTATTCTTTTGAATTGTTTTAATATTAACTAACATTAAAATTGAGATAACTAAAGCTAAAACAAAGAATCCAGCAAATACATATAATGTTTGTGAATATGAACCCGTAGCATCTTTTACCATTGAAATAATAAGGGGACCAACAAGTCCAGCTGCTGCCCATGCAGTTAAGATATACCCATGAATAGCACCTAACTCTTTAGTACCAAAAATATCTCCTATATATGCTGGAATTGAGGCAAATCCACCCCCATAACAAGACATAATAAAGAATAATACAACTTGGAATACTACAATCTCAGTAAGAGAAGGTAAAATATAAAATGCAATTGCCTGAGTTAAGAAGAAAATGATATATACAACTGGTCTAGTTAAATAATCACTTAGTGAAGCCCAAAATATTCTTCCTGCGCCATTAAATATTCCCATTAAACCAACAGCCGCAGCTGCTGCAATTGCTGAGATACCAAGTACTTCTTGAAGTAGTGGAGATGCAACACCAATAATAGCAATACCACAAGTTACATTGATAAATAACATTAACCATAAACCATAAAATCTAGGTGTTTTAACAGCTTCATTTAGACCTAAAGATGATAAATCTTCTTTTAATTTCTTTTTACCCTCTTTAATTTTTTTCTTGAATTTCTTAGGTAAATAACCCTCTTCTGGTTTTTGTAAATAAAGTGCTGATGCGAACATCACTACAAAATATAAAGCTCCTAAAATAAAGAAAGTTCCAGAAATTCCAACTTTTTCAATTAAGATCTTAATTGTTGGTCCCCATACAGCAGATGCAAAACCAAATCCCATAATCGCTAAACCTGTAGCCATTCCTCTTTTGTCTGGAAACCACTTAACTAATGTAGATACAGGAGATATGTACCCTATTCCTAATCCACATCCACCTAATACTCCATAAAAGAAGTATAAAAGCATTTTTGATTCCATCATTATTGCTAATCCAGATCCAGCTGTTCCTAACCCAAACAGTGAAGCTGCAATAATTGCTGATACTCTAGGACCATTTCTTTCAACAAACTTACCCATTAATGCTGCTGATAACCCTAAGAAAAAGATTGCAATACTAAATGCTATTGTTACATCTGTTAAAGTCCAAGACATTTGTTCTTGAATTGGTTTTACATATACACTCCATGCATATACAGAACCAATACAGATGTGAACTCCTACAGCACTTAATGCCATAAGCCATCTATTTTTTTCTACCATTTTATTTCCCCGTAAATTAAATTAAACGAATTCTATTGAAAACTTATTGAGAGTATATTAAAACGGTCAAAAATACTTTCCTTAAATTAAAAATTTTACATTTTTTATTAAACAAACACTGAATAATGCTTTAGATATAATAACTATAAAAAAGGACTCAGTATGTCAATCGCAATTATGTGTTCAGGTGGCGATTCATGTGGCATGAATCCAGCAATTAAGTCCTTTGTCGATTATGTATATGAAAAAGGTTTAACACCTTATTTTATTCATGAAGGCTTTGAAGGCTTGATAAATAATAAAATCAAAAAAGCAAAACATAAAGATGTAGCAGGAATTATGCATAGAGGTGGAACAATAATAAAAACTTCTAGGTCAAATAGATTTTACGAAAAAAAATTTAGAGATATTGCATACAAAAATTTACAAGCACATAATATTGATAAAATTATTATGTTAGGGGGAGATGGTTCCTTTCAAGGACTTAATGTTTTTGCTAATGAATTTGATATCTCTTTTATAGGAGTTCCCACAACAATTGATAATGATATTTACGGAACAGATTATTGTTTAGGTGTTGATACTGCTTTAAATGTAATTACAAATGCTTTGGATGACATAAGAGATACCTCTTCATCTTTTAAAAGAGCTTTTGTAGTAGAAACGATGGGAAGAGATTGTGGATATTTAGCAATGGTTTCTGCAATAACTAGCGGAGCTGAAATATGTGCAACACCTGAAGTCGAAATAAATTTTAAAAGTTTAGAAAAAAGACTTAAGCATGAACTTAATAATGGTAGAGACTATATTTTAGCAATTAGTGCAGAAGGTTCAAACAAAACAGAAAAAATAGCTAAATGGCTTGAAGAAAAAATAGGAATTGAAACAAGAATAATAGTATTAGGACATATTCAAAGAGGTGGTAATCCTACTGTATTTGAGCGATTAATGGCAAATGAGTTTGTTACATTAGCAGTGGATAAACTATTAGAAGAAAAAGCTAAACTAGCAATAGTATATAAAAATTCTGAGTTTGAGTTTATAGATATTAAAGAAACAGTAAGTAACTCTCAAGTGATAAATAAGAAGTTATTAAAACAGTTGGAAAAGATGATTAAATAAAGAAGAAAAATTCTTCTTTATTTTGAGGCACAAGCTGCTGTAAAAACAACATCTGTAGATGAGTTTAATGCAGTTTCTAATGAATCTTGAACCACTCCAATTACAAAACCAATTGCAACAACTTGTAATGCTATATCATTTGAAATTCCAAATAATGAACAAGCTAAAGGAATAAGTAATAATGATCCCCCAGCAACTCCTGAAGCCCCACAAGCAGCTAATGCTGAAATAACACTTAGTAATAAAGCAGTACCAATATCAACAGGAATACCTAAAGTATTTACAGTTGCTAATGTTAAAATAGTAATAGTAACAGCAGCTCCCGCCATGTTTGTTGTAGCACCTAAAGGAATTGATACAGAATATGTATTTTCATCTAAATCTAATTTTTTACATAGGTTAAGATTTACTGGAATATTTGCAGCTGAACTTCTAGTGAAGAATGCTGTAATACCACTCTCTTTAATACAAGTTAATACTAAAGGAAAAGGATTAGATTTTGTTTTAATAAACACAATAATTGGGTTTACAACAAAAGCTATAAATAGCATAGTTCCTACTAAAACTGCTAATAGTTTTCCATAACTTAATAAAGCAGAAAAACCAGTTTGAGCAATAGTATTAGCAACTAATCCAAAAATACCAAATGGAGCTAATCGGATAATAAACTTTACAATTTTTGTAATACCTGTTGATACATCAAAGAATACATTTTTTGTTTCATTACTACTATAATGCATTGCAACACCAAGTGCAATAGCCCATACCAAAATACCGATGAAGTTCCCAGTTTGTAATGCATTAACAGGATTGTCAACCATATTAAACAATACACCTTTTAATACTGTAATTACACTATCAGGTGGAGCTAAATTTGTATTAGCAGCATCAAGTAATACTAAACTTGTTGGAAATAAGAAACTTGCTAAAACAGCAACTAATGCTGCTAAAAAAGTTCCAATTAAATAAAGTGTAATGATTGGTTTAATTCTTGTTTCAACACCAATTTGTTTTGTAGCAATAGCTGTTGATACTAAAACAAAAACTAAAATAGGAGCAATCGCTTTTAACGCCCCAACAAAAAGTGATCCTAAAATAGAAACTGTACTAGCTAATTCTTTTGAAAAAAAACCAACTAAAATACCTAAAACAATACCTACAATAATTTGTAATACTAGATTTCCATTTGCATACTTGTAAAGAAGACTATTCTCTTTCATACTTATCCTATTGGTAAATTTAAAACTCCTTAATTTTACAGAGGAGTTTAAAAAATTAAGTATATCAAAAGAATACTATTAAAAACTAATTTTGCGAAACTTTTATATATATAATATACACTTTTGTAACAACAATAGTAGTTAATAATGTAGTTTATACAATATTATTCTTTTTAAAGATTAGATTTTTTAAAGTTTTTTCATGATTAATTGCAGGGAAAGTATCTAAATTTTCTAATCTTTTCTCAAACACAAAATCAGGAGCATTTTCTTTGAAGATATTTTTTATAAATTCACTATCTAACTCAGGTGCATTTAGACATGATAAAACTATACAATCATCATTTGCTAAATCTTTTAGTTTTTTTATAATCTTTTCATAATCCTTAGTAGCAGCAAAACTTCCTCTTTGAAAAGATGGTGGATCAATAATTATAATATCATATGGTCCGCCCTTTTTGATTCTAGACCAAGACTTTAAAATATTATAAGGCATAAATTGTACTTTTTTTGTATCATGATTATTAAGATGATGATTAGCTCTACCTTGGGTTAATGCACCTTTTGCCATATCAACATTTACTACTTTTTTAGCTCCTGCTTCAATTGCTACAATTGAAAAAGCACAAGTATAAGAGAATAAATTTAGAACATTTTTATCTTTTGAAATACTATTTATATACTCTCGCCCTGCTTTCATATCTGGGAAAATTCCAATATTTTTATTTGAAAATGATATATGGTATTTTAAATTATTTTCTATGGCTATATTTTGTTCACCTAAAACTCCCTCCAATACTTCACAAGGAGCTTTATCAATATATCTTCTTTGTAAAACTAAAGAATTAAAACTATAATTTTTATATATTTCTTTACAAACAGAAATAATACCTTCTTCTTTAGATTCATCTACCTCATCAAAAAAACATACATATAGTATTTTATCTATAGAATCAATTGTTAGAAAATTATAATCATCATAAAAATTACCTCTACCATGAAATAATCTTTTAAACTCAAAACTTTTATTTTCTAAGTTTTTTTCAATAATCTCTTTTAATTGAGTAATCTCCATTTATTCTACCTTCTTAAAAATATATTTTTTTATACTTAATACTTCATATTCAAAAATATTATCATTTATTCTAAACTCAAATTCCTCACCCTGCTCTTTACCTAAAAGAGTCTTTCCTAAAGGAGATTTATTGGATATTTTATTTTCACTTGGATTTGTTTCGTAAGTTCCAACGATAATAAAGCTTTTTATTTCATCACTACTTATATCTAATAGTTCTACAATTGAACCAAAATTTACTTTTATATGTGGAATTTCATAGGTATTAATTACTTCAGCAGTTTTTATTATCTTATCTAAGAAACGTAATCTTTTATCAATATTTCGGATTTGTTCTTTTGCGGAGATATACTCTGCATTCTCACTTCTATCCCCTAATTGAGCCGCTATTTCTTTCTCTTTTACCCAAAATGGTTTCTCTTTTTCAAGTAAGTTTTTAAACTCTTTTATAAAATTAAAATAGCCTTGTTCTGTAATTAATTCTTTTTTTTGCATTTGAAATTATATTAAAATATTAAAAAAAGCTTCTGAAATATAGTTATATTATTTGTTATATGTACAAATCTAAAAAAAAAGTGTAAAATAATAAAAAAGTGTGCTTAAATATTTCTTATCTCTAATAATTTTATTTTTATAAGGAGTTAGTATGAATAAGACTATTCCACAGCTTATTATAATTATTTTACTAATTCTAACACAAAATATATATGCAAAACACCCAAAAAAAAATGAGACTTTAAAAAATATAACTTTACAATTACAGTGGAAACATCAATTCCAATTCGCAGGTTATTATATAGCAAAAGAGAAAGGTTATTATAAAGATATTGGACTAAATGTTGATATAAAAGAATACACTTACAATAAAGATATTGTACAAGATGTACTAGAAAAAAAAGCTCATTACGCTATAGGCAGATCTTCTTTAGTAATTAATAAAGCAAAAGGTGACAAGATCACCTTACTTGCTGCTATCTTTCAATCCTCAGCTGATATTCTAATTGCTTTAAAAAACTCTGATATTTCTACATTAAAAGATTTAAAAAATAAAAGAATAATGATTACGGGAAATGCTCAAAATGACCTAATATATTTAAGTATGTTGTTCTCAAACAATATATCTATTGATGATTTAATTATCCAAAAACACTCTTTCGATATTAAAGATTTAGTTGATAAAAAGACTGATTTAATGGCATCTTATATTTCAAATGAACCTTATAGACTAAAAAAAGAGTATGGTTTAGACAGTATTGTATTTGCGCCAAAAGATTATGGTTTTGATTTTTATGGTGATATTTTATTTACACATGAAGATAGAACAAAAAGCAATACAAATGAAGTAATGAAATTCAAAAAAGCATCATTAAAAGGCTGGGAATATGCTTTTGCAAATATAGATGAAACTATTGCTTTAATACAAGAAAAATATAATACACAAAATAAATCTAAAGAGTCATTACAATACGAAGCTATCGAATTACAAAAACTTGCATATTACAATACTAAAGAACTAGGTCTGCTAGATGTAAATAAAATAGAGCGAATTTATGATGCCTATAAATTAATGGGAATTGCAAAAGAACAAATTAATTTTAAGAGTTTCATTTTTGACGATACCTTAATGAGTTCACTACTTACGAAAAAAGAAAAAGCTTTTTTAAAAAGAAAAAAGATACTAAAACTTTGTATAGATCCTAATTGGATGCCATTTGAAATGTTTACAGATAAGGGAGAATATATTGGTTTGTCTTCTGAATATTTTGAGTTATTCTCAAAGCAAATAAATATTCCAATAAAACCGATAAAAACCAATAACTGGAGTGAAACATTAGATTTTATGAAAAAAAGAAAATGTGATGTTTTATCCCTAGCAATGGAAACACCAAGTAGAAAGAAATATATGGACTTTACTTCTATATATATGCAAATGCCACTAGTTTTAGCTACAAAATTAAATGTAACCTTCGTAGATAATTTTAAACAACTAAAAAATAAAAAAATAGGTATAGTAAAAGACTATGCTTACGCAGAATTAATTAAACATAAATACCCCTATATTAATATCGTTGAAGCAAAAAATACAAAAGATGGTCTTACAAAAGTTGTTAATGAAGAGATATTTGCTTTTATAGGAGCAGTTGCAGATATTAGTTATTTCACACAAAAAGACTTTATTGGGGAAGTGAAAATATCTGGGAAATTTAAAGAAAATTTAAACTTAAGCATTGCAGTAAGAAACGATGAGCCAATACTTCTACCTATATTTAATAAACTTATTACAAATCTAGAAGATGACTTTAAAAACAAAATTACCAATAAATATATGGCAATTAAATATGATCCTAAAATTAACCACTCTTTATTATGGAAAAGCTCTATTATTTTTATAATCATCATCCTAACTACGTTTTATTGGACATATACAATAAGAAAAGAGAAACAAAAAGCCGAACTATTATTAATAAAATTAGAATTTGCAAGAAACCAACTAAAAGAAAAAAATAAAGAGTTAAAACATATTGCAAGAACAGATAAATTAACAGAACTTTATAATAGAGTTAAACTTGATGATGCATTAATGAAAGAATTAAGTAGAGCAAATAGATACCATCATCCCTTAGGTATAATTTTAATAGATATTGATAATTTTAAACAAGTGAATGATACCTATGGTCATTTAGTAGGAGATATGGTATTAATGGACTTAGCAAAAATATTAAAAGAGTATACAAGAGATATTGATATTGCTGGAAGATGGGGAGGAGAAGAGTTTATGATAATTTGTCCAGAAACGAATATCAAAGGAACAAATAAATTAGCACACTTATTAAAAGATAAAATTGAATCCTTTGACTTTCCAGAAGCTAGAAATATAACGGCTAGTTTTGGTATCTCTCAATTTAGAATAAAAGACTCACCTGATGATTTAATACTTAAAGCAGATGAAGCCTTATACAAAGCAAAAAATGCAGGAAGAAACTGTGTAAGAGGATATACTAATTAATTTTTAATTGGTAAATCCACATAAAAACAAGCTCC
>DKNG01000265.1:0-8635 GCA_002470185.1 Arcobacter sp. UBA7394
TGATGAGTTTAGAAATGAATTAATTGTTGATTAATTACTTTAGAAAACAAAACTTTTAAATCATTATTGTATTTAATACAAGTGGGGAAAAAGTGGGAAATTGAATAAAATATGTAATTTTTATAGTAAAAAGGGTTTTAAATAAGCTATTTTTACATAATTTTTACATATGATTATGTTAATGTGTTTTACTAAGGAGAATCAATGAAGAAAATATTAAGTTTAGCAGTAGCATCTGCACTAACGTGTGGTGTTGCTATGGCAAAAGAAATTAAAGTTGGTGCAGTTATGCCAATGTCGGGTCCTTTAGCAGCTTATGGACAAGTAACAAACTTAGGGTTAGAGTTAGCACACAAACAACAACCTAAGTTAAAAAATGGTGATACAATCAAACTTGTACTTATTGATAATAAGGGTGATAAAGTTGAAACTGCAACTGCAACTACAAGACTTATCTCATCTGATAAGGTTGTTGCTATTTTAGGTGCATTAACATCTACTAATACAGCTCAAACTATCGCAATTGCCGATAAGAAAAAAGTACCAGTTATCGCATCTGTTGCTACGAATGATAAGTTAACTGCTAGAAGAACTTTTGCAAATAGAGTTTGTTTTACAGATTCTTTCCAAGGTGAAGTTGTTGCAAACTTTGCTATTGAATCAGGATACAAAACTGCTGTAGTTGTAATTGACCAAGCACAAGTTTACTCTCTTGGACTTTCTAAAGCTTTCCAAAAAGCGTTTAAAAAGAAAGGTGGAAAAATTGTTAAGAAAATCAAAGTTACTTCAGGTGACAAAGATTTCAAAGCAGTAGTTTCTCAAATCAAGAAAATCAATCCTGACTTTATGTTTATGCCTTTATACCACCCAGAAGCTTCTATGATTGCTAGACAATCTAAGCAATTAGGTCTTCAAAAACCAATGTTCTCAGGTGATGGTGTTGCTAACCAAACATTCATTGATTTAGGTGGAGATTCAGTAAATGGTTACATGTTTACAGATTTCTTTGACTATACAAATCCTCCATCTCAAACTTCAGCTGATTTCGTGAAATTCCACGAAAAAGAGACTGGAAAAGCAGAAATGAATTCATTTACAGCATTAGGTGCTGATACTTATAACATCTTAATTGATGCTATGAACAGATGTGAAGACCCAACAAACTCAATTTGTATTAATGAGCAAATCAAAAAAACAAATGATTTTGACGGTGTTTCTGGAAAAATCTCTATTAATAATGAAGGTAACGCAACAAGATCTGCGGTTATCAAAGAGATTAGAAATGGTAAAGCTGGTTTTAAAGCGACAGTTAACCCATAGTAAGTTTATTTTAAACTAGAAAGTCTAGCAAGTTTTGCTAGGCTTTTTTTTTGCAATAGGAAAAGCAATTTTGTTCTTTTTTCTATTGCAAAATAGATTAGTAGTTTTGTAGAGATCAGGAGATTTAATGGATATTTTAACGTTTATGCAGCAAATGGTAAATGGGTTCAGTTTGGGTTCTATGTATGCCCTTATTGCAATCGGTTATACCATGGTTTATGGAGTGCTGAGGCTTATTAACTTCGCACATGGTGATATTATGATGGTTGGTGCCTTTTTAGGTTATACATTTATGGCAGTATTTGACTTGTCGTTCCCTGTTACAGTTCTATTAGCAGTTACATTATCTGCTGCTTTTGGTATGTTTATGGACAAAATTGCATACAAACCTTTAAGAGAAGCGCCGAAAATTTCTCTTTTAATTACTGCAATTGGTATTTCATTTTTCTTAGAAAATGCCTTTACAGTATTTGCAGGTGGAGTTCCTAGAGCCTTTCCTGTTCCAGAATATATGGAAAATATTTTTAACGTAGCAGGTGTTACTTTCTCTGTTGCTTCTATTTTAGTTCCAATTATCACACTTATTTTATTATTAGGTATCTTATTTGTTTTATACAAAACAAAATATGGTATGGCAATTAGAGCATTATCATTTGATATTAAAACTGTAAACCTTATGGGTATTGATGCAAATATGATTATTGCTATTGTATTTGGATTAGGTTCTGGTCTTGCTGCTATTGGTGGTATCTTCTGGGCAGTAAATTATCCTTCAGTTGAACCTATGATGGGAGTTCTTGTTGGACTTAAAGCCTTTGCTGCTGCTGTTGTTGGTGGTATTGGTTCTGTTACAGGTGCTGTTTTAGGTGGATTTATTATTGGATTTACTGAAGTTGTTGTAATTGCCTTCTTCCCTGAGATGGGTGGTTATAAAGATGCATTCGCATTTATTTTCTTAATTTTTGTACTTTTATTTAAACCTACAGGAATTATGGGTGAAGACTTAGAAAAGAGTAGGTTCTAATTATGGTACAAGATTCAATTTTCACAAGACAAAGATTAATCAATCTTGCAATTATAGTTACAGCTATTTGGTTTACATGGTTTGCACAAGTTGCTTTTGATGAATATACAGTAAGAATTATAAACAATGTTGCTATTTTTATAATACTTGCGGTTTCATATAACTTAATCAATGGTGTTACTGGTCAGTTTTCACTTGAACCAAATGGATTTGTTGCAATTGGAGCTTATGTTACAGCTATATTAATTGTTGATGCGGATACTATGCTTTATCAATACGATATTGAAGATCCATCTGAATGGGTTTTAGCTATGCAAGCTGAATTTGTATGGGCCTTATTAATTGCTGGTATTTTTTCAGCTTTAGTTGCATTAGCTTTATCTTTCCCTGTATTTAGAGTTAGAGGGGATTACTTAGCGATTGTAACACTTGGTTTTGGTTTTATTATCAAGATTTTAGCTATTAATAATCCTGAAATAACAAATGGTTCTTTAGGTATTAATGATATTCCAGAATTTTCAAATCTTTATTGGACAGGTGGTATTGCAATAGCTACAGTAATGGCTATTTTAAATATTATCTATTCTAAGTATGGTAGAGCTATGAAAGCTGTAAGAGATGATGAAGATGCAGCTATTGCTATGGGTGTTAATACATTTAAAATTAAAACATTAGCATTCTCTACATCTGCATTCTTTGAAGGTGTTGGTGGTGGATTATTAGCTGCATTATTAACATCAATTTCTCCAGATTTATTTACATTCTTCTTAACATTCCAGTTATTAATTATCATCGTTCTTGGTGGTTTAGGATCAACAACTGGAGCTATATTAGGTACGATTTTTGTAATGGCAGGATTAGAATGGATGAGATTCTTAGACGAACCTATGAGTCTTTTTGGATTCGAAACAGAAGGAACTCCTGGAATGAGAATGGTTGTGTTCTCATTAATCTTAATTATGGTTATGCTATTTGCAAGAGAAGGTTTAACTGGTAAAAAAGAATTATTTGATTTCAAGTTTTTCAAAAAGCTAAGAGGAGGTAAAAAATGATTTTAGAAATATGTAATGTAACTAAAAAGTTTGGTGGAGTTACGGCTATCAAGGATACCTCTTTTCATGTGAAGGCAAAGGAAATTTACGGTCTTATTGGTCCAAATGGTGCAGGTAAGACTACAATGTTTAATATTATTACTGGAAATTACGAACCAACAGAAGGTTCTATTAAATTCCATGGACAAAAAATAGATGGTATAAAGCCTCATAAGATTGTACATAGAGGAATTGCTAGAACATTCCAAAATATTAGGCTTTTCACATCTATGACGGTACTTGATAATATATTAATTGGTTTTGATTATCAAGCCTCTTATACTTATTTAGAAGCTATTTTTAGACTTCCTAGATTTTTTAAAGAAGAGCGAAGAGTAAAAACAAGAGCTTTTGAAATTATGGAAGTTCTTGGAATTGCTGAATTTGCTGATGAGTTAGCAACTTCACTTTCTTATGGTCAACAAAGAAAAGTAGAGATTGCACGTGCTTTAGCTGCAAACCCTCAACTTTTACTTTTAGATGAACCAGCAGCTGGTATGAATCCACAAGAAACACATGAGTTAGCTGAACTATTCTTCAAGATTAGAGATGAATTTGATGTAACAATTTTATTAATCGAACATGATATGAAGTTTGTAAATAAACTATGTGATAGAGTTATGGTTTTAGACTATGGAAAAACTATCTTTGAAGGTGATATTAAAGACGCTATTAAAGATGAAGAAGTAATCAAAGCTTACCTTGGAGATTTTAAACATGCTTAATGTAAAAGACTTAAATGTATATTACGGTTTAATTAATGCTGTAAGAGGTGTTAATTTTGAAGTAGGAGAGGGACAAATTGTTTCTCTTATTGGCTCAAATGGTGCTGGTAAAACTTCTACTTTACAATCTATTGTAAATGATGTTAAAAAAACTGGAGAAATTAGTTTCAAAGGTAATAATATCTCAAATCTTAAAACACATAAGATTATTCAAAGTGATATTGCACTTGTTCCAGAAGGAAGAAGATGTTTCCAGAACTTAACAATTGAAGAGAACCTTAGAATGGGTGCTTTTAATAATGATGAAAAGTACGAAGAGCTTCAAGAAGAGATGTTTAGATTATTTCCAAGACTAGTTGCCAAAAAAGGACAACTAGCTGGAACAATGAGTGGTGGTGAGCAACAAATGCTTGCAATTGCAAGAGCATTAATGTCTAGCCCTAAACTTCTTATGTTAGATGAGCCATCACTAGGACTTGCTCCTAAAATTATTGGTGAACTTTTTGAAACAATAGTTAGATTAAAAGAAGAGGGTATCACTATTTTATTAGTTGAGCAAAATGCCTTTGCTGCTTTAGAAGTTTCTGATTATGCTTATGTTTTAGAAAACGGTCAAGTAGCCCTTGAAGGTAAGGGAAGTGATCTAATTAGTTCGGATGAAATTAGAGCTAAATACTTAGGTGCTTAATATTTTATAAAATATAACTTTCATGTAATTAAAGGATAATTTTCTGATATAATACGAAAAAATATATCAAAAGGTTTACCTTGTTAGCACTTGCAGATTACATACAAATAGCAATAGGGATAGTTACAATTTTCTCTCCCTTTGCTGCTATTCCCATTTTTGTATCACTTACATCAAATGCCTCTGTTCAAGAAAAAAACGATACTGCTAAAACAGCAGCATTCTCAGCTGGTATCGCTGGGCTTATTTCTGTATGGATTGGTCAGTATATACTAGTTTTTTTCGGTATTTCAATTTCTTCTTTCAAAATTGCAGGTGGAATCTTGCTTTTATTAATGGCAATTAATATGTTAAATGCTAAAATCCCAAAAGCCAAAAATACTAAAAGCGAATTAAAAGAAGCAAAGAAAAAAAGTATTAATGTTAGTGAAATTGCAGTAGTACCTCTTGCTATTCCTCTTATTGCAGGTCCAGGAGCTATATCTACTATTATTATTTTCTCTCAAAGATCAAGTGAATTTATGCATTTGATTGCAATGAGTGGTATTATTATTGCTATTTCTTTATATATTTTAGTTATGCTTAGAATGGCTACGTTTATCTCTAAAAAATTAGGAATTACAGGAATAAATATAATCTCAAGAGTAATGGGATTAATACTTGCTTCTATTTCAATAGAGTTTATAACATCAGGACTTCTTACAGTTTTCCCAGTTCTTGCTGGTTAAGTCATTTAAAAACTGTTAATAAAAAAGAAATATAATTTATAAAATATTAGGATAGGAAATAATAAATGTTATTAATGAAACTAGAAACAAAAGAAAAATTTTCATTTTTACAATTAGCTCATTACTTAGCTAGAATTGATAATAACTTTGGGGAAAAAGAAGTAGAAATTCTAAAAGAGTATTGTACAGAAATGGGAATTGATTATATTGATTCTTTTGATATGGACAGCTTTTGTTTAGAAGAGATTTTAAATCATTTTAAATCAAAGAAAAGCCAGAAAATCGTACTTTTAGAGCTTATGATACTAATTCACATAGACAATAACTTTCATGTTAATGAACAAGAATTAATCAAAAAGATTACAGACAAATTTAAAATTTCACTTGATGATGCTGGGGATTTTTCACAATGGGGAAAATCAGTTGCAATGTTGTATCAAGTGGCAAATATCTTCATAAACGAAGAAAAAAACGAGAATTAACAATTCTTTAAACTTTCTTAGTAGGAAAGTTTTGATAAAATTCCATTATGGAAATAATAGAGACATTAAATACAAAACTAGATAAATTATTACATGATTACGATAGATTAAGACTAGAGAATCAATCTTTGAAGCAAGACTTAGAACTTATGAAGAATGAAAACGATGAATTAATCAGAAATAATCAGGATATGTTTCTACGAATAGATAGTACATTAACATTACTAAAGGCACAAAAAAGTGAATAAAGAAATCACATTTTATATAAACAATATGGCTTATACTATTAATGTTGACGATACTATGGAAGAACATCTTACAAAATATTTAGAACTTGGTAAAAACAACGATACAAAAGATTTATTAGCGGCATATATTAGAATCACTCAAGAGTACACAAAATTCAAAGGTGATGTGGAACAAATCTCAGATAAGTTAGCAAGGTTTTAATGAGTAAAGCTTTTACTTTATTAGAATTGATAATTGCAGTTTTATTAATCTCAATAATCTTATCCTTTGCAATTACAAAATACGATAATATTTTTAAAAGTTCTAATATGACGAAAGTCAAATCTGATTTAGCACTTATTCAAAATGGTATTTCAAATATAAAAAGAAAAAATGTACTTTTATCTTCGAATGAAAAAATAAATACATTAGATGATGCAATAGCTTTAAGAGATAATGAACATCTTTTCTCAAAAGTTATTGATTTTCCAATAGTATCTACATCAAGTAGTCAAGCAGGGAAATGGCTAAAAAAAACTTCAGATAAATATGAGTTTTTTTTAGATGCGAATACAAAAATTAAATTTATACTTAAAGATGAATTCTTTGAGTGTAAAAGTCCAAAAGAGATTTGTCAGGAGTTACAATAATGTTTTATTATGAATTGGCTTTACTCAAATCTCCACTTTCAAATCTAACTTATCAAAGTGAAATTCAAATAGAAATTGGTACAAAAGTACAAGTAAAACTACAAAGAAGAAAAAATCTAAATGATGCAGTTGTTATCAAAGAAGTTGAAAAACCATCTTTTAAGTGTGTAAATATTGAAGAGATAACAAGTGAATATTATGATGAAAAAATGCTTCAAGTATCTAATTTTATTTCTCAATATTATGTTAGTTCACTAGGTGAGGCTTTAAGTATATATAATGCATATAATAATGAGTATAAAGCACAAGAAAATGAAATCAAAATTGATTGTGATATAAATCTATCAAAAGAACAGCAAGAAGCTTTTGATTTTTTAAACAATAAAAAACAAGCTTTGCTTTTTGCAAACACAGGTTCTGGAAAAACAGAGATTTATATCAAAGTTATTGAGCAACATATAAAGCAGGGTAAACAAGCTGTTTTATTAATGCCAGAGATTTCTCTGACTCCTCAAATGCAAAAAAGACTTGAGAAAGTTTTTGGTGAAAGTATTGCTATATGGCATTCTAAAATTACAAAAAAGAAAAAAGAGACAATTCTTCAAGGTTTACAAGAAGGTAGTATCAAATTAATTGCAGGAGCTAGATCAGCACTATTTTTACCTTATAATAATTTAGGTGCTATTATTGTTGATGAAGAGCATGATGAGTCTTATAAGAGTGATGCTAAACCACGATTGCATACAAAAGACTTAAGTATTTATATGGCTAAGAAATTAGATATTCAATTAGTTTTAGGAAGTGCTACTGCTTCTGCTGGTTCTTTCTCAAAAGTTCCTTTTTTTAGACTTGATAAAACTTTTTATGATACTTCTAAACAGTATGAATTTGATGAAGGTGAATCATGCCTTACTTCAAAAATTGTAAATAAAATTGGGCGTACTTTAGATACAGAAAATCAAGTTATTGTTTTTCTTCCAACAAGAGCAAACTTCAAATATCAAATTTGTACTTCTTGTGGTAAGTCTGTTGAGTGTCCTTATTGTTCTGTTTCTATGAGTTTACATAAAAATTCTTTGGCTTTAAAATGTCACTACTGTGGATATGCTCAAAGAATACCTGAAACTTGTCCTTCTTGTAAAACTGGAATTATTCATAACTTGCGAGTTGGTACGGCACAAATTGAAGAAGAATTAAAAGAAATATTTCCTCAAAAAGTTGTAAAAAGATTCGATAGAGATGAAGTAAGAACTGACAAACAATTAAAAACTATTTTAAACGAATTTAATAAAGGTGAAATAGATATTTTAGTTGGAACTCAAATGCTTTCAAAAGGTCATGATTACCACAATGTAAAATTAGCTGTTGTAATTGGGATTGATTCTGTTTTAAATATGAACTCTTATAAAGCAAGAGAGCGGGCTTTATCTTTATTAATTCAAATATCAGGAAGAAGTGGAAGAAAAGGTGATGGAGAAGTAATCATTCAAACTAAGAATGAAGAGTTCTTTAATTACTATCTAAATGAGTCAAACTACCAAGACTTTTTAGAAACTGAACTTGAATTTAGAGAAGATTTATATCCTCCATATCTTAAAATGGCAAAGATTGTTTTTGCCCATGCTAATGGAATAAAAGTAAAACAAGAACTTGATAAATACATAACTATATTAAAAGCAATAGAAAATATAGAAGTTGT
>DKNG01000265.1:8828-14332 GCA_002470185.1 Arcobacter sp. UBA7394
TCAAATAGGAGTAAGATGATAATATGAATACTAAATCCTAATTAGGAGTTATTATGAAACTTATTTATTATCTGCTCTTTTTAATACTATTCTCAATTTGTCTAAATGCAAATACAATTACTCATATAAAAATTGATAGTACAATTTCTCCTGCTACTGCAACTTATTTAAAAGATGCTTTTAAACATACAAAAACTCATAATTCATCTTTATTGTTAATTGAATTAAACACTCCCGGAGGTTTAGCTACTTCCATGAGAGAAATGATTCAAGATATTTTAAATAGCGAAATTCCAGTTGTTGTATATGTTTCTCCTAAAGGCTCAAGAGCTGCTAGTGCAGGTACTTACCTTATGTATGCTTCTCATATTGCTGTAATGTCCCCTGGCACAAATATTGGTGCTGCAACACCTGTAAATTTAATAAGTATTCCAAAAGAATCACAAAAAGATGAAAAAGGTAAAAAAACAAATAAGAAAGAAAATACAGATAGATCAGCAATGGAAAAGAAAGTAATAAATGATTCAATTGCATATATAAAAAGTATTGCTGAACTTAGAAATAGAAATATACCTTGGGCAATAGAAGCAGTAAAAGAAGGGAAAAGTATCTCTTCAAAAGAAGCTTTAGAAAAAAATGTCATTGATTATGTTGCAAATGATATAAAAGAATTACTATCTTTAATACATAATAAAAAAATCTTAATAAATAAAAAAGAGATTGTCATTGATACCTCAAATGCAAATATTTTAATGTTTGCTGCCTCATGGAAAACTAGTTTTCTAATGAAAATAGCAAACCCTAATATAGCTTATATTTTTCTAATAATTGGTATGTATGGTATTTTATTTGAAATGATGAATCCAGGTTCTTTATTTCCTGGTGTAATTGGAATTACTAGTGGTTTAATTGCCATGTATTCTTTAAATATATTGCCATTTAATTATGTAGGTTTATTACTTATATTTTTAGGTGTGGCTTTTATGATAGCTGAAGTATTTATTTCCGGCTTTGGTATTTTAGGAATTGCTGGCGTAGTTTCATTTGCTTTTGGTTCTATATTTCTTTTTGATGAAAAAACATTAGGTGAGGGAGTATCAATTCCTTTAATAATGGCTTTTAGTTTTGTCAGTTTGGCTTTCTTTGTTTTTCTTTTTGGTTTCTTAATAAAATCAAGAAAAAATAAAACAGTCTCAGGCCTAGAAACATTAATAGGCAAACACGCAAAAGTTGTAGAAGTAAAAAATGGTTCATATAAAATTAGATTAGATGCTGAATTATGGAATGCTGTTGGGGACAAAGAGTTTTTATTAAATGAAGATGTAATTGTAGAAAATATTGATGGTTTAATCGTAAAAATAAGGAGTCTAAAATGATGTCGTTAACTTTTACTTTAATATATATATTAGGTTTCGTGCTTGTTCTATTGGTTTTATCTGTAAGAATATTACGTGAATATGAACGAGCAGTTGTCTTTACACTTGGACGTTTTACAGGTGTTAAAGGACCTGGATTAATTATAATAATCCCTTTAGTACAACAAACAGTTAGAATAGATTTAAGAACAATTGTTTTAGATGTTCCTACACAAGATGTTATTTCCCATGATAATGTTTCTGTACATGTAAATGCCGTTGTTTATTTTCGTGTAATAGACCCTCAAAAGGCTGTTATACAAGTAGAAAACTTTCATATGGCAACAAGTCAGTTAGCCCAAACTACCTTACGTTCGGTTCTTGGTGGACATGAATTGGATGAAATGTTAAGTGAAAGAGAAAGATTGAATTCTGATATTCAAGATATTTTAGATAAACAAACAGATATATGGGGAATAAAAATATCAAATGTAGAAATAAAACATATTGATTTAGATGAAAGTATGATTAGAGCAATTGCTAAACAAGCAGAAGCTGAGAGAGAAAGACGTGCAAAAGTTATTAATGCAAAAGGTGAAGTTGAAGCTAGTAAAAATATTTTAGCAGCAGCTGAAGTTATTAGTCAAAATCCACAAGCTATACAACTAAGATATTTACAAACACTAAGTGATATTTCTAATGATAAAACGAATACGGTTGTATTTCCTTTTCCAACTGAACTTAGTAACTTAATTGGTAAGGGATTAAAGTCTTAATACTTATCTTTAAACTAAAATTAGTATTCTATACTGTATAATGCCAAAAAATCAAGGAGATATAATGGCTTATACAAAAGAAGATTTTAAAAAATTAGTAGAAGATATTCAAGCACAAGACTGGTATAGAAATCCAATTGGATTCGGTATTGCAAAAGTAGATAGAGGACAATTAGATTCTTCTAAAATTTTACAAGCAACTTACCCATTAATTAACTGGGAAGAAAACTACGGAAGCGCTGCTGTATTATTAAACGCTCTTAAAAAAGCTGGAGAAAATGTAGATACAAGTGGTTCTGAATTAGTTTGCGGAATTTCTGATACTTTCTTAGCTGAGTGTGTTGAATCATTCAGACCTTACATTCCAGAAGCAAAGGGTGATGCGCACAAAAATGTTCAAGTAATTTCTGCATTAGCATCATTACCAATTGATTCAGGATTAACTGCAAACGATTATAAAGTAGTATTTATTTTTGAAGATGAAAACGCACAATCTGTTGAAACTTCATACTTAAAATTATACGCTTTATCAACTGGAAAAGCAGCTTTAAGATCATTAAACTTAAACGGAATTTTCGGTCAATTACATAATGTTGCATGGGTTGGAAATCAACCAATTGAACTTGACTGGTTAAGAGAAAATGAAATTACATTAAAATTATCTGGTAAATACCCTACAATTGATATGGTAGATAAATTCCCAAGATTCTTAGGACATGTAATTCCTGCTGATAATACTAGAATTTTAGAAACTTCTAAAGTAAGAATGGGTGCACAATTAGCTGGTGGTACAACTGTAATGCCTGGTGCTTCTTACATTAACTTCAATGCTGGAACTGAAGGTTCTGTAATGGTTGAAGGTAGAATTTCTTCTTCTGCTAAAGTTGGTGCTGGTTCTGATGTTGGTGGTGGAGCTTCTATCTTAGGTGTTCTTTCTGGTACTGATGGTGTTCCTGTTACTATTGGAGAAAACACTTTATTAGGTGCTAACTCTTGTACTGGTACTGCTATTGGTGATTCTTGTATCTTAGATGCTGGTGTTACAATCTTACCTGGTACTAAAATTGCATTATCTGAAAAAGCAGTAGCTGCAATTAAAGAAATTAACCCTGATAAAGAAATTTCAACTTCAATGAAAGGTGCTGATTTCTTAGGTGTTAATGGAGTACATTTCAGAGTTAACTCAACAACTGGTCAAACAATTGCTATGAGATCAACTAGAGAAGTTAAATTAAACGCTGACTTACACTAATTTTTTTGTAATTTAAAGCCTAAAGGGAGGAAGAACTTTTGTTCTTTCTCCCTTTTTTTATTTATACCACCAATTTGCCACAATATTATTAAATAATAAAAATATTATATAGTATAAGGACTAAATCATGGATAGAAAAATTGAATTATATGACTTTAATTACAACTACTACAGCGGTAAAATTAATGCTGATGATAAAATAGAACTTTATAGTGATAGTGGTCATTATTTTCATGGGAAAGTTCGTAATGACGTATTTATAGATATTTACGATAATAGAGGCAATTACTTATTTGGAAAAATAAAGAATGAAAATAAAATAGATTTATATACTGATGAGGGAAAACATTGGTATGGTACTATTGGTCAATCTTAAAACCTTTAACTAATCAGTCTATAACCCACAATATCTTATAATCCTTTTTAAATTTACAATAAAAAAGATTATAAAAGAACAATATGATAGAACTTTCAAATATTTCAAAAAGCTATGCACATAAAGAACTGTTTACAAACCTAAACTTTAGACTAAATCAAGGTAATAAAATTGGTTTAGTAGGAAGAAATGGTAGTGGTAAGTCTACTTTATTTAAAATCATTTTAGGTGAAGAACATCAAGATGATGGAGAGATTAATATTCCAAAGGGATATAAAATTGGAGCGCTTAAACAGCATCTTGTTTTTACTGAGAAAACTGTAAGAGAAGAGGGAGCTTTAGCCCTTGGGGAAGATGATAAATATAGTGTTTATAAAGTTGAAAAGATTTTATTTGGACTAGGATTTACTCACGAGGATTTAGATAAAGACCCTATGAGTTTCTCTGGTGGATATCAAATTAGAATTAATCTTGCAAAACTACTTGTTACTGAACCAAATTTATTATTACTAGATGAGCCTACAAACTACTTAGATATTTTATCACTTAGATGGCTAAAATCCTTTCTTAAAAGCTTTGAAGGTGAAGTTATTATAATCACTCACGATAGAGACTTTATGGATGCTGTTACTACTCATACTATGGGATTAGTGCGAAGAAACCTAGAGATTATTCCTGGAAATACTCATAAGTTCTATGCACAATTACAAAGTAATGATGAACACTATGAAAAACAAAAAATAGCACAAGATAAAAAAAGAAAAGAACTTGAAGAGTTTATTGCTAAAAATAAAACAAGAGCTTCAACAGCAGCTCAAGCACAATCAAAACAAAAAGAACTTGATAAAATGGAAGATTTATCTTCATTAGCTCATGATAGTACTCTTGATTTTGATTTTAATTTCAAAGATACTCCTGCAAAAGTATTATTAGATGTTAAAGATGTAAGTTTTGGATACAGTCTTGATAATATACTTTTTGAAAATATTTCATTTACACTTAAAAAAGGTGAAACTTTAGGAATTATTGGAAAAAATGGTAAAGGTAAATCTACTTTATTAAATACAATTGCTGGTGAATTAAAACAAGTAGATGGAAATGTAGATTATCATGGAACTACTACTTTTGGTCACTTTGGACAAACTAATATTGATCATTTAAATCCAGCTAATACAATCATGGATGAGATTTATGTAGGTAATCCAAAACTAGGGGAAGCTACTGTTCGTGGAATTGCTGGTTCTATGATGTTTAGTGGGGATGATATTAAGAAAAAAGTATCATTGCTTTCAGGTGGAGAGAAATCTAGAGTTATGCTTGGTAAAATTCTAGCAACTGATGTAAATGTTTTATTCCTAGATGAGCCTACGAATCACCTTGATATGGAATCTATTGACTCACTTACAAGTGCTATTGAAAAATTTGATGGTTCTTGTATTGTTGTAACTCACTCTGAAGAATTATTAAGAAGAGTATGTGATAGATTGATTATCTTCTCAAAAGGTGGAGCTGATTATTTTGATGGTGGTTATGATGACTTCTTAGAAAAAATTGGTTGGGAAGAAGAGGAGCTTGAAGAAAAAGTAAAAGCTGCTCCAAAAGTAAATAAAAAAGAGAACAAAAAACTTAGAGCTCAATTAGTTCAAGAAAGAAGTAAATTAACTTCACCTTTAAAGAAAAAAGTTGAAAAGTTAGAGAATGAAATCATTGAAATTGAAGATAAACTAGAATCTGAACAACATGAA
>DKNG01000104.1:0-156 GCA_002470185.1 Arcobacter sp. UBA7394
GTGGATGCATGGAGATGTTACTAGTAAGCCTGTAGGTACTGAAGGATTTGGTTATGATCCTTTATTTATTCCTAAAGGATTTGATGAAACATTAGGTGTATTACCACATGAAGTAAAAAAAGAGTTCTCACATAGAAGTTCTGCTTTAAAACTTGC
>DKNG01000104.1:202-6030 GCA_002470185.1 Arcobacter sp. UBA7394
AAAAAAGTTTTAGATGTAATTATCTAATTACTCTTTGGTGCAATCTTATATCAAAAGATATTGATTTCACAAAAATATCAATTTGAAGATTGGAGTTAGTATTGTTTATATTAGCTTCAATTTCAAAGAAATCATCTTTTAATTCTAATTTATTCATACTTTTTAATTGCTCAGTACTCATACTATTTATATGATTTTTAAAAAAGTCCATATGATTTTTTGCTTGAATATATAAATATTGATTTTGGATATTTTTATTTGCAAAAGATTTTGTTTGCATTGTTGATATTATCAAATAAGAAAATAAAGATATTAAAACAATAGTAATTAATAAAGTGTAAGCTTTTTTAGGTTTAGAAGTATTTTTAATTGTATTCATAGTTTTATTTTCCAAACTTGTTTAATCTTTTCGTCTAAGTTTATATCTATTTCATAATATGTCGATTTTTTTTGAATAGTAAAATCATAAACATCTTTTAATAAAATAGAGTTTTCAAAATATAAAATTCTGTTTTCTAATTTTAACTTTGATTTTAAGTCTTGATGTTTTTGTAAAAAAGCTTTTGTTGATAATAAATCAAGTTTTAGTGTTTCTATTTGTTGATTATTTGTATTTAAAAACATACTTTCTTTTATAAAAAGCATTGAATATACTATTACAATTGAAGAAATTATAATACTTGCTATTAATTCTAAACTTGAAAAACTATTTTTCATATTTATAAATCTTTATATTTTCATTTTTAAATTCATATTTTTTTACAAGAATTTCTTCTTCTGTATTTCCATCTATTATAAAAGTAACTTTTGTATTTGATTTATTAAAAGAGGAATAATCTTTTATATCAAAACTATTTTCTATTTCATTTAGTTTTTGAAAGATTATATCATTGTTGTTTGAAGTGTTTGAGTGAATAAATCCACTAATAACAATAGCAAGTAATGTAATACTTACTATTGTCTCAAAAAGAGTAAAACTATTTTTTTGCAAGCTCTAGAGCTTTTTCATAAGCTACGTTTATTGCTTTTATCATAGAATCTCTTACAGCACCTTCTTCAAGTTGTGCATATCCAGCAGCTGTAGTTCCACCTGGACTCATAACTGAATCTTTGATAATTGCAGGATGTGAGTGGTTTAATAATGATGCTGTTCCTGAAAATAATCCTTGAACTAATTGTGTAGAAATATGTCTTTCAAGTCCAGCTTTTACTGCACCATCTGCTAAAGCTTCTGCTACTAATGCTAAAAATGCAGGTCCAGAACCAGCAACAGCAGTTGCAATATCTAATTGATTTTCAGTATTTACCCAAATTGCTTTTCCAATTGTAGAGAAAATATCAATTGCCATATTTTTAGCTTCATTGTCTCCTGTGATTGTTGTCATAGAGTTTTGTACTGATGCTGCTACGTTTGGCATAGTTCTTACATAATGTTTAGATTCAATTTGTCTTTTTAATGATTCAAGTGTAGTACCTGCTAAAATTGATAATAAAACATTTGCTTTTCCTGATAGTCTTGCAGATACACTTTGCAGTGCATATGGTTTTACACAAAAAATTATATTTTTATCTGTGATATCTTCATTATCACTTAGTGTTCGAACTGAAACTTCTGGAATTTTCTCTTTCACTGCATTTAGCTTATTAGTATCTCTTCCTATGATTTCAACTTCATAGTTTTTTACTAATCCTCTAGCTAATGATTGAGCCATAATTCCATTTCCTATGATAGTTAGCCTCATTTTATTGCCTTTTTGATTATTTTTAATAATTATAGCAGATATTTCCTAAGCTAGTATTAGATAAAATGTTTGCTTTAAGACAAAGGAATTTATATGATAACAAGCTTTAAAATTAAGAATATATTACTTGCGTCAAGTTTAGTTTTTATTTTTACTGCGTGTTCTAGTAAGAAAGAAGCGGCAGAATATAACAAACCAGCACTATATTGGTACAACAAAATGGTAACTCAAATCACAAAAGGTGATTTAGATGAAGCTGATGATACATATACATCTTTAGAAAGTGAGCACAGAAACTCTCCATTAATCCCAACATCTATACTTATTTTAGTAAATGGACATATTGATGCAGAAGAGTATGCTTTAGCAAATTTCTATTTAGATGAATATATTAAAAGATTTGCGTTAAGCAAAAATATTGACTATGCAAGATTTTTAAAAATTAAAGCCAATTTCTTAGGTTTTAGATACCAATTTAGAGATCAAGCACTAATTGAAAAAACAATTGAAGAGATTGAAGAATTTAAATTCAAATATAAATCATCTCCATATATGCCTTTAGTAGATACTATGAATGCACGATTACATATGGCAAAAGCACTTTTAGATCAAGAAATTGCTGATTTATATAAAAGAAAAGATAAGGAAAAGGCTGCTGCAATCTATAATGAAAAAGTAAAAGAATCTTGGATTAACCCAGATGAAATTATAGAGCCAAAAGTTCCATTTTATAGATCAATATTCGAATAAAAATATAAAACATAAAAAATAACAAATAACAAGGAGTAGATATGGAATTAGAAAATTATGATAAGTTTCCACAAGACATACCATTAATTATAGAGGATGAGATATTTTTATACCCCTTCATGATTGCTCCACTTTTTTTAAACAGTGATGATAATATTAGTGCTGTTGAGCATGCAATTGAAGAGAACAAGTTAGTTATTGTTGCTGTTTCAAAGCAAGGAAAAGAAGGAAAAAGAGAAGACGATTCTTTTTATGATGTTGGTGTTGTTGGTAATATTATGAGAAAAGTATCTTTACCAGATGGTAAAATCAAAGTACTTTTCCAAGGTTTATCAAAAGGTAGAATTAATCAATTCGACCAAGAACAACCAGTGTTATGTAATGTTGATATTTTGGAAAACAAACCTTTCGAAGAAGAGAGTGTTAAATCAGTTATTTCTGTTTTAGTTGAACAAGTTAAAAAACTTTCAAGACTTAACTCTAAATTTCCAGCTGATTTAATCAAAACTATTGAAGAAAATGATGATGCAACTAGAATTGCTGATTTAATTTCATCTGTATTAAAAGTTAAAAAAGATGATGCTTACAAGTTATTTGCTCAAACTGATATTGAACAAAGATTACTTGATATTATTGAAGTAATAAAAAAAGAAATCGAGTCTTTTAAAATTCAAAAAGAGATTACTCAAAAAGTAAACTCTAAAATTGAAAAAACTCATAAAGATTACTTCTTAAAAGAGCAAATCAAAGCTATTAATAAAGAGCTTGGTACTGATAATAAAAAAGACGAAGAGATTAAAGCTTATAAAAAAAGACTTAAACAACTTAAGCCTCATATGCCAAAAGATGGATATAAAGAGACTAAAAAACAAGTTGATAAATTAAGTAGAATGCACCAAGATTCTCCTGATGCTTCACTTTTACAAACTTATATTGAACAAGTTTTAGATATTCCATTTGGACAATACTCTGATGAAAAAATCTCTGTTAATAATGTTGAAAAACAATTAAACAAAGATCACTATTCATTAATCAAACCAAAAGAAAGAATTCTAGAATACTTCGCTGTAAAACAATTATTAGAGCAAAGAAATATTGAAGATTTAAAATCAAAAGGAACAGTTCTTTGTTTTGTGGGACCTCCAGGTGTTGGTAAAACTTCACTTGCAAACTCAATTTCTAAAGCACTTCAAAGACCACTAGTAAGAATAGCACTTGGTGGAATGGAAGATGTAAATGAGTTAAGAGGACATAGAAGAACTTATGTAGGAGCAATGCCTGGACGTCTTGTAAAAGGTCTAGTTGATGCTAAGAAAATGAATCCAGTTATGGTTTTAGATGAGATTGATAAGCTAGGAGCTAATCATAGAGGTGATCCAACAGCAGTTATGTTAGAAGTTTTAGATCCTGAACAAAACAATGAATTCAGAGATTTATACCTAAACTTTGCTATTGATTTATCTCAAATTATTTTTGTTTCAACTGCAAATGATATTAGAAGAATTCCACCTGCTCTTAAAGACAGAATGGAATTTATTGAAATTTCTTCATATACACCAAATGAGAAATACCATATTGCAAAAGATTACTTAATTCCTCAAGAGTTAGTAAAACATGGTTTAAATAAATCAGAGATTTCTTTATCTAAACCAACAATTGAAATGATTATTGCTAAATATACAAGAGAAGCTGGGGTTAGAAACCTTAGACGTGTATTCTCTAAATTATTTAGAAAAGCAGCTAAGAAATTACTTACTGATGATAAGTTAGAAAAAGTATCTATTTCTACTAAGAATTTAAAAACATACTTAGATAATCCAATCTTTGAAATTGACCCAGCTGATAAGAAAAACTCAATTGGTATTGCAAATGGTTTAGCTTGGACAGCAGTAGGTGGAGATGTTCTTAAATCTGAGGCTATTAAGCTAAAAGGTAAGGGAATGTTATCTGTTACTGGTAACTTAGGTGATGTAATGAAAGAATCATCTAGAATCTCTTATTCTGTTGTAAAAGTTTTAATTGACAAGGGTGCTTTAGAGATTAATCAAGATATTATTCCTAAGTCATTCAAAGAAAAAGACGAAGATACAGTATTAGATTCTAGTGAGGTATATAAAAGATATGATATTCACTTACATATCCCAGAAGGTGCTACTCCAAAAGATGGACCAAGTGCTGGTATTACAATGGCATTAACAATTGCTTCTATTTTAAGTGAAAGAGAAATCAAATCTGATATTGCTATGACAGGAGAGTTAACTCTATCTGGAAAAGTATTACCAATTGGTGGATTAAAAGAAAAATTAATTGCAGCCTTTAAAGCAAAAATGACAAAAGCATTAATTCCTAGAAAGAACTTCGAAAGAGATTTAGAAGATATCCCTGAAGAAGTGAAAAAAGCTATGGAACTTAAACCTGTAGATGTTATTGAAGATGTTTTAAAAGAAGCATTAGTATAAGAATAAAATTATGAGAAGAGTGAGGCAGAGCCAAGTTGTAAACAATTTTTTTACTCTTGCCTCAATCATAATTATCTCTGTTGTATTAACTTTATATGTTAAATACATAGCAAATGAACCTGAAATCACAAAAGAAAAGGTTATTCCTCTTCTTTGTGAGCAGGATACTCTGACAAAATATAAAGTATATAATCAAGAACTATTAAATGAATCTCAAAAAGCTTTAATCAAAGGCTATTATAAACTAGAAGGTTCTTACCAAAAATCACAAAGCAATAAATCTGTAGCCCAAGAGTTTATTTCACTTGATGAAATGAATGATTATTATATTCAAGCAATACAGAAAAAAAATAAAGAAAATATCAAAAAATATTTGACAATAGAGTATGTATTAATTGAGAAAGATAAAAACTCTAAAACTTCTGATGTGAAAAGAAAAGGTTTTTATTCTGGTTCAATTATGACTACTTTTAAAGCGGGTGAGAAAAAAATATTCAAGATATTCACAGACTTTAGATTGTATGATAAAGATGAGATATTATCACGAATAGATTGCTCAATAAAGGTATATGAAAATAATGCTAAAAAACTTAAGTAAATCAAGCTTCACTGCTGTAAATATAACTATTGTAATCACTGTTCTAATGTATTTAGCCCAAGAGAGTATAACTCGAGGTGGGTTATATATGGGACTAAATATGTATTTTGTAGTATATGATTTTTGGTGGCAACCTCTAACTACTATGTTTGCTCATGGTGGACTTATGCATCTTGCTATGAATATGTTTGTATTATATCAATTTGGTGGATTAATAGAAAAATATAGAGGAACTAAAGAGTTCTTATTATTGTATTTTGTATGTGGAATATTAACTTC
>DKNG01000104.1:6145-6850 GCA_002470185.1 Arcobacter sp. UBA7394
AAATCTCAAAGAAGTGGAATTATTACATGGGTTTTATTAATCTCTGTTGCACCACTACTTATAGGGCTTCCAATTGCTTGGTATGCACACTTCATTGGTCTTGGTCTTGGTTTTATTTATGCCATGATTAGAAGATAAATACAAAAGGTTTATTATGCAAATAAATACATCAGTAGATAATAGTATTGCTTTTGAAGCAAACGAAGTTGAATCAAAAGATAGAAGTAATAAAGAGTTAGAAGAGCAAGCCTCAAGTTTTGCCCAACTTCTAAACCAAACTACTAAAAGTGAAGATATATCTTATCAAAGTACTAGTTTTGATAATGATACTATCACTACTACTTTTGAAGACCCTACAAATGGTAAGATGGTTGCTGTATCTTTGAACAAAGATGTTGTTTCAAAGTTAGAAGACTATTTTGGTAAAGATGATGTATATAGAAGTCCTAATGGAACTGTGACTTTAGATAATAAAGCTGAGAGTTATGTGGCTGGTTGGTTTGAGGATATTGCTTATAAAAGAGATTTTTTAAAAGCAGATTCTAATAATGACGGTCAAATCTCACGAGATGAATACAATCAAACAAAAAACAACTTTGAAGCTACTATAAAAGTAAGTGTTGAAAGAAATGAAAAACTAAATGTTGATGTGGAAGAAACTGTAAGTAAATCATATATTAATGCACATGAAACAGATGAATATAC
>DKNG01000004.1:0-2273 GCA_002470185.1 Arcobacter sp. UBA7394
AAAAGCGGGAATAAAAACCTATGCACAGGGATGGGTAAAACTAAAACGCCCTACTTTTAGAACTGTAAGTGATGATGATATTTATGTTATTGGAGATGCTCAAGGTGAATACCCATATCCAAAATCAGGACAAATGGCTAATTCATGTGCTTTAATATTAGCAAAAGAGTTAATCCAAAGAATAAATAAAAAAGAGTTTGATTATAAATCAAATTTACCGGGAAATGTTTGTTATTCAATAATAGCCCCAAATAAAGCTGCTTGGGTTAGTCATGAATACAAATATGAAGATAAACTAAGAGTTTATGCACAAAGTTCAGATATTACTAGTGATAATTACCTAACAGCTAAAAACTGGTATGAAAGTATAACTAGTGATTTATTTGGAATATAAGGAAAAATATGAAATTAAATAAACTATTAATTGCAGGCGTTTTACTGACAAATGTAGCTTTTGCTGATATTGTTTGGTTAAAAGAAGCACCTAAGAGAATGAAATGGGCAGAAGCCATGAAGTATTGTGAAGATTTAGGAGCAAAACTTCCTAGTAAAAAAGTCTTTCAAAAAGTTTGGGATGATAATAATAAAGCTCCTGATATAAAAGGCTTTGATATTTCAGTGTCTTATTGGACAAGTGATGAAGTAATTGATAATAAACATGCTGCTTATCCATTTTATTTTATGGAAGGTAGAGATACTTGGTATTATAAAGCTGACAGATATGGAGTTAGATGTATCAAAGATAAGTAGTCTCTTTTAAGAGAATACTTTATCTATTGATTTTACAATTCCTTCATCTAATCCATTATCTAAAACTAATCTATTTAAAATTTTTACTGCATTATCATGACTCATAGATTTTCTATATGGTCTCTCTTCTACTAATGCTTGATAAATATCTAAAGAAGCAAGTACTTTTTGTTCAAAATTTAACTCACTAGCATCAAGTCCAAAGGGATAACCATTTCCATCAAGTCTTTCATGGTGAGCTGAGGCTATTGTACTTATTTCTTCCATACCTTCAATAGAATTTAGAATTCTATGTGTTAAACTTGCATGTTTTTTTATAATAAAAAGTTCATGTTTTGTAAGTTTTCCAGGCTTTTCTAATATTTCATTAGGAGTTCCAAGCTTTCCTAAATCATGAAGGTTCGCCGCAATTTGAATCTTATAACTTTTATCTTCTGTAAAATTATAAAAATCAGCTAGTATTTTTGCTTTACTCATTAACTCACAAGTATGGTTAGCTGTGAATTCTGATTTTGAATCAATAATGTTTGAGAATACCATTGATATTTTTAGCATCTGTTCATAAGATATATCGATTATAAATGTTGGTAATATTTCATTTAATAAGAAATCCATTTCTAGTAATTCTAAGTTGTACCAGAAAATATCTCTATTTGAAATATTCAAGAATGCTTCCACTAATTTTGGTGAAAAAAGTATCTTTTCATTTGACTTAACAAACTCATCAATTTCATACTTAGTATCTAATGTAATATCAACTAATGAAAACTGTGTATCTATACAATCTGCTAGAAAAATAATCTGTGACATCAAAGGTATTTCATCAGCTTTTTTACCAAAATAGCCTTTACCATTATATGTTTCATGATGATATAAAATAATATTATCTTTTTTCTCAAAAAAAGGAAAATGTTCTATGTTTTTTTCACCAACAATACAGTGACTAGTAAAGCCTTCTGCTTGCTCAAAGTTATCTTCAAAATTTGATTGTGCAAATGACTGAACAATTCCACAGTCATGCATGATTGAATATGCACATAAATCAAATTTTTCTTTATTATTTAGATTGAATTCTTCACCAAGTAATAAAGAAATATAAGCTACTTTTTTACTATGATTATTAGTAGTATTTAGTAACTCTTTTTCAACAGCATCAAGTGCAACTGATACTGAATATAAGAATGAATTTAAATTTAATTTCATTACTTCCCTTGTGTTATTAATAGTTATATTATATAAAAAACATCCGTATATTACCCTTAAAATAATTATTAATTTATTCAAGAACTTTTTTATATTTTTGGATATAATCAAAAAAAATAAAGGACAAACTTGAGCAAAATAATAGATATATTCAAAGAAATTACATCAATTCCAAGATGTTCGAAAACACACGAACCTTTTATTAATTATATGAAAGAACTATGCGAAAAACTAGATTATCTTTGCTTAGTAGATGAAGTAAATAATATTTTATGTAAGAAAAACAATTCAAAAGCAAAACTAGCTTTCCAATCACACTA
>DKNG01000004.1:2368-2892 GCA_002470185.1 Arcobacter sp. UBA7394
AAAACTCTACTTTAGGTAGTGATAATGGTATTGGATGTGCTTATATGATTCAATTAATGCATGATAATGTAGATGGAGAATTCTTATTTACTTCTGATGAAGAGATAGGATTAATAGGTGCTAATAATTTGGATTTAGAACTTAATGCTCCGTATATGCTAAACCTTGATAGTGAAGAAGAAGGTGGAATCTGTATTGGTTGTGCTGGTGGAGTTGATATTTTTGCTAGTAATACTAATAAAAAGATTGTTCCAAATGATGAAAATCTAGACTTATATGAAGTATCAATTTCTAAACTTCAAGGTGGACATAGTGGTGTTGATATTGATAAAAACATTCCTAATGGAATCAAATTAATAGCGAAAACTATAAAAGAAGCCAATGCTAAACTGCTAGATATTAATGGTGGAGAGAGAATCAACTCAATTCCTGTTAATGTAAAAGCAATTATTGCATCAAAAGAGACTCCAATAGCATCTCATGAAAATATGGTGATTGAAAAAATAGATACAAAATCTGAACAT
>DKNG01000004.1:3059-4793 GCA_002470185.1 Arcobacter sp. UBA7394
GAATTAAGTGCAAGATCAATGGCTAATGATGAATTAGCAAATATCAAAGATGAAACTATCAAGATGTTAGAAGAGCATAATTTCACAGTTACAACTGATGGGAAATATCCTGCTTGGAAACCAGATATTAATGAGTTCACATCTAAAGTATTAGAGATTTACAAAGAGTTTAATTCTGAAGCATCATTAGAAGCTATTCATGCTGGATTAGAGTGTGCGATTTTCAAAGATAAGTATTCATCTATCAAAGTTGCATCTATTGGACCTAGTATTCAATTTCCCCATTCTAAAAAAGAACAAGTTTCAATTCAATCAGTTGAAAATGTTTTTAAAGTAGTTAAAAAAATAGTTGAAGAAATAAACTAATAAAATCATTTTCATACAAAGCCCTAGAAGGCTTTTTGGCTTAGAAAGGTACGACTTTAAGTCCAAAAAGCCGCTCACGGGCAAATTTGATGATTTAACCCAATAATACTAATTTATTATTGTATTTTATAAACTTCGTTATAACGTAATGCAAGTTTTTAATAGTAAATACATAATTTGATATAATACAAAAAAATAAAAGTGAAAAAATGGCATTTAATGGATTTAAAAAAGAAGCAATTACTTTTCTAAAAGATTTAGATAAAAATAATAGCAAAGTTTGGTTTGAAGATCATAGACATATTTGGCAAAAAAATATCTTAGAACCAAATGTAGATTTTGTTGAAGAAATGGGCGAGACATTACAAATACTTGTTCCAACAATAAAAGCTATTCCAAAAGCATCTGCTTCATTATTCAAAATATATAGAGATACAAGATTTTCAAAAGACAAAACTCCAATGAAAGATAAAATTGGAATTTTATTCTGGCAAGGAACAGCTCATAGAATGAGTAGTTCTAGTTTTTATTTCTTTTATAATAAAGATGAATACTATATAGCTTCTGGTATGAGAATGTTTAAACCACCAGTTTTAAAAGCATATAGAGAATATATCAAAGATGAAAAGAAAGCTAAAGAGCTAGTAGAAATTCTAGAAGACTTGAAAAACAAAGGTTATGATATTAACGAACCTAAGTTCAAAAGAATTCCAAAAGGAATAGACAAAGATTATAAATATGCTCATTTAGCATTGTATGGAACGCTGAATGCTTCTATTTCTCAGAAACATGATGATAAGTTTTATTCTATAGAGATTCTGGATTATGCGTTTTCAGTATTTGAAGATATGAAAGATTTACAAAAGTGGCTTTATGAATTAAGCCTAACAGTAAAGAGTTGAGTACTCTTTATTTGTTTTTAGCTCTTTCTATTTCATTTGTGTATTTATATACCATATAATCAAACATTCTTGAACCTTGGTTTTTTTGAAAGAAAAAAAACATTTCAATTAGTCTGTACGACATTCTAAAAAATGCAGTAAAAGGTACTAAGTACGTAATTATTGTAGTTTGTGTTCTGTATGGATAATACATTTCCATTTGTTCTTTTAGCTCTTTTAAAACAACACTTTCTTCTTGTAATTTATCTCTATCACTACTAGATATAACTCTAATTGCCATCAAGAAATTTACTACAAACATAAATGCATTTAAATTCCAGCCCATAATACATATATCAATATAACTCATTGTAACTCCGTTCTATGAAATTATATCCATCAATTTTTGCGTTTAGATTAAATATTAAATAATTATTCTAAATAAAGCTCCATAGTATGAAATATCCTCAACTTCAAAGGATTTATT
>DKNG01000004.1:4901-5428 GCA_002470185.1 Arcobacter sp. UBA7394
CCTTGACTTTGATGTTTTGTAGTAAAATATGGTTCAAATATTTTATCTTTTATATCGTCAGGAACCCCACCAGCATTATCTTGTATATCAACAATAATTTTATCATTACTACTATAAATAGAAATACAAATGATCTTCTTATCATCAGTACCTTCAATTTTTGATAGAATTGCATCTTTGGCATTATTGATTATATTTAACAACACTTGCATAAATTCATTTTTATAGTTATAAGCTAAAATACTTTTATCATAATTTCTTTTGATTTCTATATCATTATTCTTAAAACTCATTTCAACTAAATCAAGTGTTTTATCAGTAGTTTTAGCCAAATCAAACTCTATTCTTTGCTTATCTCGCTCAAAAAAGTTTTTAAAATCATCAATAGTATTAGAAAGATATGTAGTTGTATTCATAATATTTTTTAGAGAATCTTCTAAAATCTCATCATCCAAAGTCTTAAACTCTTTTTGTAATAAAATACCACTTGTACAAGTTGAAATAACAGATAATGGTTGTCTCCATTG
>DKNG01000185.1:0-137 GCA_002470185.1 Arcobacter sp. UBA7394
GTTTTATTGATAAAAGTATTATCTCCTATGCTTTTCTTCCCTGAAATTAATTTATAAAGTAATAAACCTATATATACATAGATTATTTCAAGATTATTGTATATGGGAGTATCTAATTTTAGTTTTTTTGCAAGATG
>DKNG01000185.1:313-4041 GCA_002470185.1 Arcobacter sp. UBA7394
TTTTGAGCTTTTAGAACTAGTACCTGAAGCAAAATCATTTTGTTCTAGCAATAAAACACTAAGTCCTCTACTACTAGCATCTAATGCTATTCCAGCACCAGTAGCACCACCACCAATAATGATAATATCAAAAGAATTATTATTAACTAAATTCATAATTTATTTCCTTATGTAAGAATATTTAGTATAACATTTTTTGCTAACATGAGATATAATAACAATAAAAAAAGGAAACGATTTGAGTAAGATCACTTTAGATGTTGATAAAAAAGATGTAAATACAGTATTAACTATTTTAAATAATTTAAAAGCTGGATTAGTTAAAAATTTACATGTTGATAATAAAGCAATTACAAATTCAATGCAAGGTAAAAAAGTTGTAAAACAAGCTATCTTAGAGGATGAATTTATTGCAAAACCAACTACTACATCAAAATATTTATCAAAAGCAGCATATAGAGAAAAACTAAACAAATCATCAAAATAAAAGGATTCAAATGCAAATTTTAATATTTTCACTAATTATTATTGCACTAATTGTTTATATTGTTTATAAAATAAAAAAAACTTTTACAAAAAAAGAGCTTACTATATTCTTTTCAGTAATAGCAATTATTATTGCCGGATTAGTATATGCAAATAATGAAAATGAAAACAAACTACCAGATACTTTCAAAGCAAACTATCTTAAACAAAAAAATACTGAGATATTAAAACTATCTATAAAACAAACAAGTTTTGAAGTACTAAGTAATAGTAAAGAGATCTATAATTTTATTTATATAATAAATAAAGACGGAAAAGAGTTCGTTTGTGAAGCAAAAGATGTTGAAGCACAATTAATAGAAGATGAATATGTTTTCAAAGAATATAAAGAAGAATGTAGAAGAAAATAGATGAATGATTATAATGAAAACCTTGAATATGCAATAAATGAAATAGAAAAATTAGATAGTGATAAGCTAGACTATAAAGTAAAAACTTTAAAAAAAGCTTTTGATATCACTTATGAGAATGAGCTTTTAGCTTTATATGATTATGATAGTAAAACTCAGGATGAATTAAAACTAAAACTATTCTCAACACTAACACAATATAGTGGAAGTTTATCTTTTCTAGTTATTCAGATATTAGCTGCAAATTCAATTATGAATAAAAATAAGTTCAAAAAAAGAAAAAAATACTTCAATAAAAAATGTGGTATTGCTATAAATCACTTAAGATCAAAAGAGACAAAAGTAGTAGCTAGAAAATGCCAAGGTGGATATAAACTAAATGGTATTTTAACTTGGGCTAGTGGATATAAAATATTTGATACTTTATTAATTGGTTTTCATTATGAATGTCATGAGTATGAAGTTCTTACAAAGTTTGAAGAAAGTGAAGGTTTTAGAATAGTAGATACTCCTAAAACTTTTGTTGGACAGAGTTTAAATACTGTAAATATTGAACTACATAACTATTTTGTAAAAGATGAAGATATTATATCTTCTAATAAAATAGGTAACTATACAAAAAATAAATCCTTATCAAAAACTATTCATTACTCACTTTATGGATTAGGAAAAGGTGTATTAAATCATATAGAAGATGTAGATTTACAAAAAGTATCTAAAAAAAGATTAGAAGAGCAAAAAATAGCTTTCTTAGAATCTAATGATGGAACACAACTTGATAAACTAAGAGTTGAACTATTTAATCTAATTCAAAAAATGATTACAACTGCTATGATATATAATGGTGGAAAATCAATTTTAAGAGAGAGACAACTACAAAGATATTATAGAGAATTAATCATGTTTAATTCAAATGGCTTAAATAGTAAAATAAAAGAGTTATTTATAGAAGATTTTCTAAAATGAAAAAAGTAATACTAGTTTTTCTATTTCTTATTACATCTGTCTTTGCTAGTGATATAAAAGTACAAGTTTTAGGTTCAGGAGGTCCTGAACTAAACGATAATAGAGCATCAAGTGCATATATTATTTGGGTAGATAATAAAAGTAAAATTCTAGTAGATTTTGGTGGTGGAGCAGCACTTAGATTTGAAGAAGTAAAAGCAAAAATTGAAGACCTTGATATAATCTTATTAACTCACTTACATATAGATCATACAGCAGATTTACCAGCCTTACTCAAAGCTAGTTTTTTCTCTAATAGATTTAAAGATATAGAAATATATGGACCTGATAAAGGACTATTTGTTCCAGATACAAAAACTTTCATAAATAGACTTTTTGAAAATAAAAAAGGTGCTTGGGAATATATGGGAGATTTCTTAGATGGAAATGCTCAATTTAAACTACAAACTACAGTTATTCCTTTCTCAAAAGAGATAAAAACTATATACAATAAAAACAATATCAAAATAGAAGCTATTAGCGTAAATCACGGCCCTATTCCAGCAACTGCATATAAAGTATCAATAGATGGTAAAAGTATCACGTTCTCAGGAGATATGAGTGGGAAATATAGTACTTTAGAAAAGCTAGCTATAAATAGTAATATTCTAATCGCACATAATGCAGTTCCAAAAGGTGCACAAGGTGTTGCAAAAAACTTACATATGACACCAGATATCATAGGATACATATCAAAAGAATCAAAGGTTAAAAATCTTGTTTTATCACATAGAATGTTAAGAACATTAGGAAAAGAAGATATTACAAAAAAAGAGATAAGAAAATATTACGAAGGCAAAATAAATTTTGCAGAAGATAAAAGTATTTATTTAGTGCAATAATGAAACTAATGTTTCATTATGCAGGTTTGAAGCTTTGTGTTGTTTTACAAACATGAGGGAAAAGACAATTATCACACTCAGGTTTTACAGCCTTACAAATGTATCTTCCAAATAAAACCATTGCTTGGTGGAAAATATGTAAATCATGACCTTTTAGTTTCTTCACTAAATCAGCTTCAGTAATCTCAACTGTTTTACCATCACTAAGTCCAAGTCTATGAGAAACTCTAAATACATGAGTATCTACAGCCATTAGGTTTGCACCTTCAAACTCAATCATAAATACATTTGCAGTTTTGTTTCCAACACCTGCTAGTTTCATAAGCTCTTTTTGAATATGAGGAATTTCCCCATCGTAATCTTCTAAAACACTTTGAGCCATTTTGATAATATTCTTTGACTTATTATTAAAAAATGAACAGGATTTAAGTAAATCTTTTACTTCTCCTAAATTTGCAACTGCAAGTTCTTTTACACTTGGATATTTCTCAAAAAGTGCAGGTGTTATAATATTTACCCTTTTATCTGTACACTGAGCTGAAAGTATAATAGCTATTAATAATTCATAATCATTTTTATAATCTAATTCAGTAACTGCATCTGAGTATTTCTCTACGAATGCATCTTTTATAATTTCTATTTCTTTTTTTGTGGCTTTTTTCATTATCTATCCTATAAAAAATTAAAATTAAATCTTTTTAACTTTATCAATCTCATCTCTTAATCTAATTGCTTCTTCAAAGTTTAAATCTTTTGAAGCTTTTTTCATTTGTTTATTTAATTCAACTAAGATTTTCTTTCTCTCAGCTGCTGGCATTTTTTCAACTTTTTCTTTTTTCCAAGCAGTGTCATCATACTCTTCAAGCTTTAGACTTCCATCTAATCTTCTCTTAGTTGATTTTGGAATAATTCCATGCTCTTTATTATGAGCTTCTTGGATTTTTCTTCTTCTATTAGTTTCATCAATTGCAAACTGCATAGAGTC